>JBCHKQ010000005.1 GCA_039023545.1 Spirochaetia bacterium 38H-sp
TGCTTCTTCTGTGTGACGGACCTTTTTTGCAGACTCCGGCGGCAAAGCAGTTACCATAGAAGAAGCCTTTATACTAAGCCCACCCTCAGCAAGAAGCCTAGACATAAAATCTTCCAAAGTCTTTTTTAAGGAAGAATCATAAGAATAATCGCCTGCAATAGCAGAAAGAATATTGAGAACCTCTGTCCAGCTCCTGTCAAGAAGTTTCTCGATATCCTCGGCAACATCCTTTTTAAATCTAAGACCATGCAAGACACGTTTCTTTATCTCCTCCTTACGCAACTCCAACTCTTTCTTTTTTCTTACAAGATTGAGATTTTCTCTGTTCTCAACAAGATCGCTTATAATCTCACGTTCAAAACGCCTTAACCTAAGAACAGCAACCGTAACAGGATCTCGCCTAAGATTGAGTAAAAACAGGAGCAAAATAAAGCAAAACCAGAAAACAGTAAGAACAATCAAAACCTTAAGTAGAGGAGAAAGATGTAAAACCGAATCAGGGAAAAGCAAAAAATAAGAAGCAATCTTTCCCTCAACCTTTATTCCCTCAAGAACTTCCCCTGATGACCTCTTAAGCCTTATTTTATCTCCCGCAGATTCGACAGCCTCAAGGAAGCTCTCCCTCTCCTCTGGAAGAAGAGAAACAGAATCGATAAGAATATTACCAGAATCAAGCATAACAAGGCTCTCACCCGGAGAAATAACACTAGCTCTTGCAAGCAAAACTGACAAAGAAGAAAGCCTCATATAACAGAATGCTGCTCCCTGCAAAACACCAAAATCATCCTCTACAAATGAGTACAGGACAATAGAAGAAAGCTCTGGGAGAAGAAAAAACCCAGGCTTTTTATCCTCAGAAGAAAAAATAAAAGAATACAAAGCAGCATCCGCAATCTCATCAAAGTTCTTAAAAAGGACCCTATCTGAAGACTGCTCTCTAATATCAGAAGCATTAGTGCTAAAATGCACACGCCGGCCATCCAGAGAAACAATTCTCACAAAACCCAGCTCAGGAAAAGCAGAAGAAAGCTCCAAAACCAGGTCCAATCGCTTCTTTATATCCTCCTCGCTTTGAACAGTCCGGAAAACACGCCTAAAAGCAGGCTCAGAAAAAACACCATCTAGATAATCCCTACCAGCAAAAAGCCTATCCTGCAAAAAATCATCCAGTCTCAAGGCAGAAAGAGCGGCTTTCTTCTCAATAGCCGGCTGAACAAACTTAAGCTCAACCAAGTCAAAGCCCTCAAAGAATCCAAGAACAGCAACAGAAGAAGCAATGAGAATAGAAATTAGCAAACTAAGAAAAACCTTCTGAGAAACACTCATAACATTCTTAATTACCTCATCGGCAAAAACGCAAAAAAACTTATCAACTATAAAAATATATCAATAAAGCAAAAAATAAAAAAGGCCGAACGGTTTGTCTCTGCCATATTAAGCAAACAAAAACAGCACGGGCATAGACAAACCTGCCTGCGGCAAATATAAAGCAAAGCAGACAGCAGCCTGAGGCAGCGCCATGACGCACAGCGTCATGGCGCGTTCGGCATGACATAAAAAAAAGCCGCCCCTTTGGGCAGCTTTTGATAAGAAACAGACAAAATTATTCTTCTGTCTTGGCGGCGGAAGAAACCTCTTCTTTTTTTGCCTCTTCCTTTGCAGCAGGCTTTGCCTTTGCTTTTTTCTTATCCGACTTCTCTTCCTTCTCTTTTCTATCTACAAGCTCCAGAATAACCATCTCAGCAGCATCACCATATCTCTGACCAAGCTTAAGAATACGGGAATAACCGCCGGGCCTGGATGAAAAACGCGGACCAATATCCGTAAACAGCTTAGCTAACACTGCCTTATCCTTTATATGCTTGGCAATAATCCTTCTGTTATGAACAGAATCAACCTTGGCCCTGGTTATCATCTTCTCTGCAAAACGTCTTACCTCTTTTGCCTTTGCCTCGGTAGTCGTAATACGCTCATACCTGAAGAAAGAGGTAAGCATGTTCCTTATCATAGCCTTTCTGTGAGCAGAACGACGTCCCAACCTGTTAAAACTTACCTTGTGCTTCATCTTTTAATCCTCTTTCTCTTCCTTATTTATGCTGGGAATCTTTATCTTTTCAAGAGCAGCCTTATATGCCGCTCTATCCTTCATCTCAAGAGTAAGATTCCACTCCGCAAGCTTTTCTTTTATCTCCATAAGAGACTTTTTACCAAAATTCCTTGTCTTGGAAAGTTCATCCTCTGTCTTTGCAACAAGCTCACCAATAGTTCTGATGTTTGCATTCTTAAGACAATTGCTGGAACGAACAGACAGCTCAAGTTCTTCTATAGGAGTCGACAAGAGCCTGTTAAGCTGCTCTTCTTCTTCATCAACCTTGTCAATCTGTTCTATCTCATCCTCATCAAAATTGATAAAAACAGTGTAATGCTCCTTGGCAAGCTTAGCAGCCTCACCAAGCGCATCAACAGGCGATATGGAACCATCAGTCCATATCTCCATAATCAGCTTATCATAATCAGAACGATGACCAACCCTGGTATTCTCGACCTCAAACTTCACTCTCTTTACCGGAGAGTAAAGAGAATCAAGAGGAATGGTACCCGCAACATCGATATAACTTTTATGCTGATCAGCAGAAACATAACCTCGTGCGAGATTAACCTGCATTTCAATATCAAAATGAGCATCATCCATTAGAGTCATAATAACAAGGTCCTTGTTGAGAACCTCAACAGAATCAGTCTCAAAATTAGCTCCAGTGATTTCACCAGGACCCTTAAACTCTAGAAAAACTGTTTTTTCTTCTTCATCATCAGGAAGCTTGACCCTAAGGAGCTTGAGATTAGCAAGAAACTCTACGGTATCTTCTACAACACCGGGAATCTGCTCAAACTCACTGGAAAGCACATGAGCAACCTCATCCTTATCATACCACGTTATCCTCACAGCAGAGACAGCATATCCCTGGATAGAAGAAAGTAGTATGCGTCTCAGTGAGTTACCAATAGTTGTTCCGTATCCTTTCTCAAAAGGATACGCAACAAACTTGGCATAATTAGGAGTAGACTCCTGATGCTCAACAGTAATACTCTCAGGCCTGACAAATCCCTTGAGGAGATTTTTACGTGCCATTTATACTCCTTTATTACTTTGAGTATAGCTCAACAATCAGCTGCTCTTTAATATCAGCAAGATCAACAACATCGCTCCTCTGCGGAATCAGTTTAACCAATCCAGAAAGGTTATCAGGATCAACCTCCAACCAAGGCATTACACCGGAGCGTGTATATTCTTTCAGATTCTCTTTAAAGAGCAGAGCTTTTTTACTCTTTTCCTTTATCTCTATCTTATCACCCTCTTTAACAAGATAAGAAGGGATATTTACCTTTTTACCATTAACAAGAACATGGCCATGATCAATTATCTGTCTGGCCTGTTTCCTAGAAGAAGCAAAATGCATCCTATAAACTACAGTATCCAATCGGCATTCAAGCAAAGTAACAAGATTATCACCTGTTTTTCCTGCCATCTTTTCTGCCATAGAAAAGAAACGTCTAAATTGCGTTTCACTCATTCCGTATATTCTTTTTAGCTTCTGCTTCTCTCTAAGCTGAATAGCATAGTTGGACGGCTTTTTTGTCCTAGCATTGAGTCCCTTTCCTGGCAAAGGACGCTTTAAAGCTATGGGACACTTTGCCGACTGACATTTCTCGCCTTTTAAGAAAAGCTTTCTGCCTTCTGCTCTACAAAGTCTGCACTGTGGTCCTATGTATCTTCCCATTGCTATCTCCTTAGACCCTTCTTGCCTTTCTTGGTCTGCATCCGTTATGAGGTATAGGCGTTACATCATGCAGAGACTTAACCCTGACACCAATAGCGCCAATAGCTCTGATCGCAGCCTCACGACCTACACCAGGACCTTTAACATATACGTGAGCTTCCTGTAATCCATGATCCATTGCCTTCTTTACAGCAGTCTCACACGTAACCTGAGCTGCATAAGGAGTTGACTTCTTAGCACCTCTAAAGCCAAGCCCACCAGCACTTGCCCACGATACAGCATTACCCTGCAAATCGGTAACAGTAATAATAGTATTGTTGAAGGTAGCCTGAATATAGACATTTCCTTCGTATACGGTTTTTTTCTCTTTTCTCTTAGCCAAAGCAGACCCCCATCTGCGTTATTTCTTTTTGTTTGCGACAGTTTTTCTCTTACCTTTTCTGGTACGAGCATTAGTCTTAGTCCTTTGTCCCCTTACCGGAAGACCTTTTCTGTGTCTGAGACCTCTATAGCATCCTATATCCATAAGACGCTTTATATTCAATGACACCTGAGTTCTAAGACGTCCTTCTACAGTAAACTCATTTTCGATAATATGCCTAAGCTTGTTTACCTGATCAGAACTAAGATCCGCAACCTTAGTGTCATAAGGTATCTCTGCCATTTCACAAATCTTCTTTGCAGAAGAATGACCTATACCAAAAATATAGGTAAGAGCTATCTGGATCTGTTTATTAGGAAGATCCACACCTGCTATACGAGCCATCTGTCCTCCCTCTATTTCTGCCTTTGTTTATGCTTGGGGTTCTCACATATAATTCTTACAACCCCTCTTCTTTTTATAATTTTGCACTTATCGCAAATCTTCTTTACACTTACCCTTACTTTCATATCAATCTCCTACAGATTTCTGGATCTGATTCTTCCTTTGCGAACCAAACCATCATGATGGTGCATCTTAAGGTAACCCTCAATCTGCGACATTGTATCAAGATCAACTCCCACAAGAATCAACAAAGAAGTACCGCCCATTATATAGGCCAAAGCTGATGGGAAGTTGAAAAACTTCTGCAACAGGCTTGGAATTATAGCAATAAAAGCCAGAAAAAGTGAACCGGGTAAAACAATTCTGTTAAGAATATTTGTAAAATATTCTTCCAGCTTCTCTGCCCTAACCCCAGGAACCGAACCACCATTATCGCGTATATTCTTGGACAACTCCATCGGATTGAGAGTTATCTGTGTATAGAAATAAGCAAAAAACACTATCAATAAAGTATATAAGAACAAATACCAGAAACGACCGGGTTGGAGCCAGGAAACATTAACACCAAGGGCACTAAGAATCTGAATTGGGAAAAGAAGAACACTTGAAGCAAATATTACAGGGATAACTCCGGAAGGATTAAGCTTCATGGGAATATATGAATTCTGCCCACCATATATTTTTCTTCCGACTACCCTTTTTGCATATTGAATAGGTATCTTCCTCTGCCCCTGCTGCTCATAAATAACCATAACTATAACAGCAACAAACATTACAAGAACAAAAAGCGCAGTAACAGGATTAAGCTCTTTTAACTGTATCTGTTGGAAAAGCTGAATAAAAGCCTGAGGCAATCTTGCAACAATACCTGCAAAAATAAGCAAAGAGATTCCGTTACCTATACCTTTCTGGTTTATCTGCTCGCCAAGCCACATAAGGAAAATTGTCCCGGTTGTGACTGTCAAAATTCCAAGAACAATAAACTGAGTAGATGGAAGAGTAATAACATCCTTAAAACTATCTGCATAGTTTGTTACTACAAAGGACTGTATCAAAGCCACAACAACAGTACCATAACGTGTATAACGTTGTATTTTTCTTCTACCCCCCTCAGCTTCTGCAACAGCTTTGAGAGAAGGAAACATAAGAGTCAGAAGCTGCATAATGATACTCATGGTAATATATGGCATAACACCAAGCATAAAAATAGAAAAACGCTTAAACGCACCACCGGCAAAAAAATCGATATAATCCAGAACACCACCGCCACCAGAGTTTGTAGCAAAATAAGCCCTAAGAGCAGAAGGATCTATCCCTGGTATGGGCAAAGAAGCCCCTATTCTAAACACAATAAGAGCCCCGAGAGTAAAAAAGACCCTCTTCCTAAGTTCTGGTATTCTGAAAATCCTGGAAAAAGCGTTATCAGCCATTGTTAGTCACCTGCTTACCTCTGGTATCAAGAAGCACAACCTTTCCGCCAGCACTCTCAATCTGGAGCTTAGCGCTAGCAGAAATAGAAGGAACCTCTACAGTTAGTTTCTTGGACACATTTCCGTTTCCAAGTATTTTAACACTGGCAACACTGTTTTTTATAAGTCTTTTTTTCTTTAGAGTTTCAAGATTTACAACATCATTATCAGCAAACTTTTCATTGATGGCTTCCAGGTTCACAACAGCATATTCTTTTCTAAAAGCGCCATTGTTAAAACCTCTCCTGGGCAAGCGTCTGTAGAGAGGCATTTGTCCACCTTCAAAGCCAAGCCTTACTCCACCTCCGGATCGAGCATTCTGGCCCTTATGGCCCTTTCCAGAAGTTTTTCCGTTACCGGAGCCCGGACCACGTCCGACTCTCTTAGCATTCTTTGTTGCCCCTTTGGGTACTCTAAGGTCCTTACTCATTACTATAACTCCTCAACCTCAACAAAATAAGCCATTTTTTTGAGCATTCCTTCTATTGCAGGAGTAAGCTCCTTCTCTACCTCGGAATTAAGCCTTTTAAGTCCGAGAGCCTTGATAGTTCTTCTTTGCCTTTCATTCCTACCGATAAGGCTCTTTACAAGCCTAATTTTCACCTTCTTTGCCTTTTTGCTTGCCATAATTAACTCCAAAGCTCAGAAAGGGATTTTCCCTTATTTTTTGCTACTTCCACAGGATTTAAAACATTGGAAAGCCCGTTTATAACAGCCTTTACAACATTAACACTCTTCCTCGACCCCATAGCCTTAGTAAGAACATCAGTAAATCCTGCAGCTTCCAACACAGCTCTCACAGCACCACCGGCAATAACTCCTGTACCAGGCGCAGCAGGTTTGATAAGAACACTACTGCTCTTATATTTACCTACTATTTCATGAGGCAATGTACCATGCTGCATGGGAACCTTTACCATGTTCTTTTTTGCTTTTTGCATACTTTTCCGTATGGCATCAGTTACATCATTGGCTTTACCATATCCGTATCCCACAGAACCATTGCCATCACCTACTACGCTCAAAGCAGTAAAAGAAAACCTTCTACCACCCTTGACCACTTTAGCTACTCTGTTAAGACTAACCAATGTTTCTATATATTCTTTGTGCTGTTCCATCATGCCTCCTAGAACTCCAGGCCGCCTTTTCTGGCACCCTCAGCAATTGCCCTAACAATACCATGATAAAGGTATCCATTTCTATCAAAAACCACAGAATTTATTCCCTTTTCCTTTGCACGGCTTGCAATTATCTCTCCAAACTTCTCAGCATCAGAGACAACATTCTTAAGAGAAGACAAATCCTTCTCAAGAGTAGAAGCAGCAACTATCGTATGTGACTTATCATCATCTATTATCTGAGCATAAAGATGCCTATTTGTTCTCACAACACATAGTCGCGGTCTATCAGCCGTGCCTCGTATCTTCTTTCTTATTCTAAGCTTTCGCTTAATTCTTTTGCGCTGCTTTTCAAAAGTCTTTTTTTCTACCTTCATGATTTACCACCTATTTAACACCAGATTTTCCGACTTTCCTGCGCACCTGTTCGTTCTCATAACGAACACCCTTACCCTTATAGGGCTCAACAGGTCTAAGAGATCTTATTTCCGATGCGACCTTACCAACAAGAGCCTTATCAATACCAGAAACTTTTATCTTGGTATTTTCTTCAACTGTCACTGTTATGCCATCCGGTATATAATATTCGATAGGCATAGAAAAACCAAGACTAAGAATCAAGATATTGCCGTTAACCTCAGCCCTGTAACCTACACCATTTATAAGCAGAGTTTTTGTAAACCCCTCAGTAACACCAATAACCATATTATTGATTAGCTGTCTAAAAAGACCATGGAAAGCCCGCGCTTTCTTAGAATCATTGGCTCTATTAACATAACATTCATTGTTATCAACTGATACACTTACCTCAGGCCGTATCTCAAGTGTCAACTGCCCCTTGGGGCCTTTTACATCAATAGTGGAGCCGTTAATCTTAACATCAACACCCTGAGGTATTGGAATCGGCAATTTTCCCAATCTGGACATCTTACACCTCTCCTACCAAATAGAACAAATCAACTCGCCACCGACTTTTCTTTCCCTAGCCTTCTTGTCAGTGATAACCCCAGCAGAAGTAGATACTATCAAAGTACCATAACCGTTTTTAATCCTTGGCATATCCTTATAACCTGCATAAACTCTTCTACCAGGTTTGGATATCCTATCCACTTCATGGATAATAGGCTGCTGAGAATCATTGTATTTAAGAAAGATACGGATATACGGTTTATCCTGAACCATAACCTTCTTAAAGTTTTTTACATACCCTTCATTTTTGAGAATTTTTATAATCTCTAACTTAAGTCTGGAGGGTACAACATCTACCTTTTCATGCCTAGCAATGCATGCATTGCGAATCTTTGTCAGCATATCAGCAATAGGATCTGACACACTCATATCTTCTCCCCTCTCTTACCAACTGGATTTTGTAACACCAGGGATTAAGCCCTCACTGGCAAGCTTTCTAAAACACACTCTACACATTTCAAAGTCTCTCATATATCCCCGAGGACGACCACACACCTTACATCTGTTCTTCTTTCTAGCCTTGTATTTGGGCGTTCTCTGCGCCTTGATAATCATGGATTTACGAGCCATATCTTCCCCTCTTTAATTTACCTTTCTAAAAGGCATACCAAATTTTTCAAGAAGGCTATAAGCCTCCTTATCAGTCTTAGCCGTGGTCACAATTGTAATATTAAGACCGGCTACTCTCTCGATATTATCAAAGTCGATTTCCGGAAAGATTATCTGCTCTGTAATTCCCATGGAATAGTTTCCATGGCCATCAAAGGAATTGGGATTAAGTCCCCTAAAGTCCTTAACACGAGGTATGGCAATATTTATGAGCCTATACAAAAACTCATACATCTTCAAACCCCTGAGAGTAACAAACGCTCCAACATCCATTCCTTTTCTGACCTTAAAAGCAGCTATTGACTTCTTTGCCTTTGTTTTAACTGCCTTCTGTCCGGAAATCAAAGTAAGTTCTTCAACTGCATGATCAAGAAGCTTTTTATTCTGAATAGCCTCACCAACTCCCATACTGAGAGTAATCTTCTCCAGCCGAGGCACCTGCATTATATTCTTGTACCCCAACTCTTCTTTTAGCTCCTTCTTGATCTTTTCATCATACAATGCTTTAAGAGCAGGAACTTTTACTTCTGCCATCACACTACTTCTCCAGTTCTCTTGGAATATCTCACTTTCTTTCCATCAACAAACTTATACCCAAGGCGGGTAGGTTTGCCATCCTTATCAAGAAACATAACATTAGAAATATGAACAGGGGCTTCTATATCAATGAAACCGCCAGGCTCATTCTGACTCTTGCGTCTAACAGCTTTTCTGACCATGTTAACGCCTTCTACAAAAACTCTCCCCTTCTCAGAATCAACCCTGATAACTCTACCGGTCTTCCCCTTATCCTTACCAGCGATAACAACAACCTGGTCATTCTTCTTAATCTTATATTTAACCTTCACTGCCTCTTTCCTGGCCATTTTTGCCTCCTATAAAACTTCCGGTGCAAGAGAAAGGATCTTCATAAAATCTCCGCTCTCTCTGAGCTCTCGGGCAACTGGTCCGAAAACACGGCGACCTCTCGGATTATTATGAGCATCTATTATAACGCATGCATTATCATCAAATCTTATATATGTTCCATCAGCACGCCTTACTTCTTTCTTTGTTCTGACAATAACAGCCTTCTGCACAGAACCTTTCTTGACAGGAGCATCAGGCAAGGCCTCTTTTACGGCAACAACAATAATATCACCAAGAGTAGCAGTTTTTCTCTTGCTGCCACCGAGGACCTTTATACACTGCACTCGCTTTGCACCACTGTTATCTGCAACATTAAGATATGTTTGCATCTGTATCATAGCACACCCCTATTACTTTGCTCTCTCAACGATCTCTAAAAGCCTCCATCTTTTTTCCTTACTGATGGGGCGCGACTCAACAACCCTAACAACATCTCCCACATGGGCTTCAGAAAATTCGTCATGAGCCTTTAATTTCTTTGTTTTGTTAACATACTTTTTATACAGAGGGTGCAAAGCACGTGTTTTAACGGCCACAACAATAGTCTTATCCATCTTATCAGAAACAACCTGGCCTGTAAAAATGCGCTTACCCTCAGTCTTAATTGGCTTTTTCTCTTCCACTTCTTACTCCTTCATCGGATCATGCGCCTTGCGCATCTTTATGGTTATGAATAAGAAAATTCAGTCGCGCAATCTTGCGACGCAGGGTACGCAACTCAAGTGGATCATCAAGGTGTCCCACCACCTTCTGAAAACGGACATCCCTGTATTTTTTCTCCAACTCTTCTCTCTTGGAAAGAAGTTCCTTATAAGTAAGCTCTTTGAAACTATCTTTCATAGTTTACTCCGCATGTATTCTTTCTACAATCTTTGTTTTTATGGGAAGCTTATTTCCTGCCAAGCGCAACGCCTCTTTTGCAAGCTCACCATCCACACCAGCGAGTTCAAACATTATCCTACCAGGCTGGACAACAGCTACCCATGCCTCTGGACTTCCCTTACCCTTACCCATTCTGGTTTCTGCAGGCTTTTTTGTGTATGGAGTATCGGGGAAGATTCTTATCCAAACCTTACCACCACGCTTAATTTTTCTTGTCATAGCTATACGGGCAGCTTCTATCTGTCTGTTTGTTATCCACTCGGACTCCATTGCCATAAGTCCATACTCGCCAAAAGCAACAGTATTTCCCCTGGTAGCATTTCTCTTAAAAACACTCACTCGCCTATGCTGCTTTCTATGTTTTATTCTCTTAGGACTAAGCATATCTAGCTCCTCTTTTTATCTCTGGCAGTTTTTTTTGCCTTTAGCACAGTACCAGCATCTTTCTTCTGGGTTTTCCCGTATGACTCACCGTTAAAAATCCACACTTTTACACCTATTACACCGAAAGTTGTCAGAGCTTCGGCAAAACCATAATCTATATCCGCTCTCAAAGTATGAAGCGGAACTCTCCCGGACATTTGCACCTCAGAACGTGCGATCTCAGCACCACCAAGGCGGCCAGAAACTTTTATCTTTATCCCCTGGACACCGGCTTTTACAGCATTGGAAACTGCAAACTTCATTGCACGCCTAAAAGACGCCCTGTTCTCCAACTGCCCCGCAAGATTCTGAGCTACAACTTGAGCATCAGCTTCTGGTCTTTTTATCTCTTTAATCTTAAGCTGTATCTTCTTTGAAACCAGTTTTTGCAGCTCTGCACCAATACGTTCTATAGTTGCACCCTTAGTACCTATAATTACACCCGGTCTAGGAGTATGAAGTATTATCACCACTCTCTGGGGGTGTCGGATTATTTCTATATCCGAAACATTGGCTGACTTATACTCAGGCAAAGATTTTATTTTTTTCCTAAGAAGCAAATCTTCATGCAGAACCGAAGCATAATCCTTTTTATCAACAAACCACTTGGATTTCCATGTTTTGTTTATACCCAATCGCAAACCGTACGGATGAACTTTCTGTCCCACTTTATGCCCCCATTACCTAAAATTCTCTTTCTCATCCAAAACGACAAGAACATGACTCATTCTTTTAAGAAGGAGATCAGCCCTACCCCTACTCCTAGGCCAAACACGTTTCAACCTAGGACCTTCATCGACCCTGAGCTCTTTGACATAGAGCATATCCTCATCCAAATTTTTATTCTTATAAAGAGCATTAGCACCTGCAGAAGAAATAACCTTTTTTAGCATCCTGGCACCTTTGTTGGGAAGATTTTCAAGAATAGCAAGACTATCCGCGTACGACTTCCCTCTCACAAGGTCAGCAACAGGTCTCATCTTTTTAGGAGAAATCCGCAAGTACCTTGCGACTGCTCTATAGCCGGATATCTGTTTCATAAGCCCACCTATTTCCTAGCCTTTTTATCTGATCCTGCATGCCCGCGGAACAATCGTGTAGGAGAGAACTCACCCAATTTATGTCCTACAAGCTGTTCCGTTATATATACAGGAACCCAAGTTTTACCATTATAAACAGAGATAGTAAGCCCCACCATCTCAGGAATAATCGTAGAAGCACGAGAAAAAGTTTTTATCATTTTCTTTTCCCCTGCCTTATTCATTGCAAGAACCTTTTTGTACAGGCTCTTTTCTACATATGGTCCCTTTTTAACAGATCTAGCCACAACTATCTCCTATCTATTTTCTTCTCTTAACTATAAATCTATCGGAAGTTTTCTTCTTCTTCCTTGTTTTATATCCCTTAGTAGGAATACCAGTAGGTGAAACAGGATGACGACCACCTTTTGTTTTTCCTTCACCACCACCATGCGGATGGTCCACAGGGTTCATAACTGTTCCACGAACCTTAGGTCTCTTACCCAGCCATCTGGACCTTCCAGCCTTACCCAGCGTTACATTCATATGATCTTCATTACCTACCACACCTATTGTAGCATAACACTTCTTAAAAACCATTCTCATCTCACCTGAAGAGAGCCTCAATGTCACATAATCACCCTCTTTTGCAACAATGGTAGCACCCACACCTGCCGCTCTTGCAATCTGGCCACCCTTACCAGGAGAAAGCTCAACATTATGGACCACTGTACCAAGAGGAATATTTTCTAACGGAAGAGCATTACCTATTGCAATAGGTGCCGCTGTCCCGCTAATAACTACATCACCACGCTTTATTCCGCGCGGAGCAAGAATATACCTCTTTTCTCCATCCGCATAGGCAAGCAGACAAATATTAGCACTCCTATTGGGATCATATTCTACAGTCTTTACTGTTGCTGGAATATCCCTTTTATCACGCTTAAAGTCGATAATCCTATATAACCTCTTATGTCTACCACCCCTTCTCCTTACACTAACCCTTCCACCAGCACCTCTACCAGCCTTAAAGGGAAGCCCTTCAACCAAACTTTTTTCAGGGGAGACATCATCTAAATCCGCATACACCAACCCGGTTTTAAACCTCTGCCCAGGCGTTATTGGTTTATATTGCTTGACTGCCACAACTTCCTCCTACCTAAGCCGTCTCAAAAATATCAATTTTCTGCCCCTCAGGAAGAGTAATAATAGCTTTCTTCCAAGAAGAAGTTTTACCCATCCTATATCTAACTCTTCTGGGCTTACCCTTAACATTGACAATATTACAATCCACAGGCTCCACAGAAAAAAGCTCCTTAACAGCTGCAATAACCTGAAGCTTATTAACACGTGCATCAACCCTAAACACATACTTATTCTGAGTCTCACGCAAGACATTGGCTTTTTCTGTAAGAACCGGCTCTATAATCACCTTAGTAGCTTCCATCCACTTCTCCCTATTTTTTTCCTAAAAAATCATTAAGCTTAACTGCAGCATCTTCCTGAACTAACACAGCATCAGCATAAAAAAGGTCATGAGCGGAAAGCTTATCATAAGTAAACACTGACAACCAAGGTAAATTGCGCCCTGCTCTCTTTGTAGAAACATCATCAGAAGAAACAATCAGAACCACTCTAGACAAATCACCTTTAAAAACAGAAAGAGACTCACTCATCTCCTTAGTCTTACCGGAAGCAACTGAAAAATTCTCCACAACTTTAAGAGCCTCTTCCTTTAACTTAAGACTAAGGAGAGACCTATAAGCACCTCTCTTCATCTTTTTAGGCAAAGAATAGCTATAATCTCTTGGCTTAGGACCAAAAACAATCCCACCACCAACCCAAACAGGAGAACGCTTATGACCAGCTCTAGCTCTACCAGTCCCTTTCTGTCTCCACGGTTTTTTTCCACTTCCCGCAACTTCTGCTCGTGTTTTTGCAGAAGCAGTACCAACTCGCCTGTTAGCAAGTTCGTTCCTTATTGCATGATATATAAGTCCGTCGCTTATCTCTGCAGCAAAAACCACATCACTAAGTTCTATCGTCTTTATACCCTCGCCCTTAAGCGAATACACCTGTGTTTCCATAGCAAAATCCCTCAACTATCGCTTTTTTTTGGCCTGCGTCACAACAACATATCCCTTACGCGGCCCAGGAACAGCTCCTCTAACTAGGATACATTTATTATCTTTATCAACAGAAACAATTTTCAAATTTTGAACACAAACATTATCGGCACCCATCCTGCCAGGCATCTTCGTGCCTTTAAGAACCTTAGAAGGATAAGAAGCCTGTCCTGTAGAACCATTAGCTCTATGGAATTTAGAACCATGAGCAGCAGGGCCACCCGCAAACCCATGCCTTTTCATAACACCTTGATAACCCTTTCCTTTAGAAACACCTCTAACATCCACATACCTGATGTCATCAAAAAAATCAACTCCTATCTCAGAACCAACCTCCCAATCAACCCCCTCGCACCTAAACTCTTTTACAACCTTTAAAACAGGCAGACCTTTCTTTTTAAACTGGCCAGCATACGGCTTATTAGCTCTATGCTCCTTCATTGGAGAAACCGCAAGAACTATAGCCTCATAACCATTTTTATCAGCGGTTCTTTTATCAAGAACAACATTATCTTCTATTTTTATAACAGTAACAGGAGTAACTTCACCGCCTTCACCAAAGACCTGAGTCATTCCAAGCTTCTTTCCAATCAAACCCACCATACTTTCCACCTACTGCTTGATTTCCACATCAACCCCTGCAGGAAGCTCCAGCTTCATAAGCGCATCCATCACCGCAGGAGTAGGGTCGAGAATATCTATCAATCGTTTATGAATACGCATCTCAAACTGCTCCCTGGACTCCTTATTTACATGAGGAGACCTTAAAACAGTATATTTACGTATCTTTGTCGGCAAAGGAACAGGTCCAGAAACCTTGGCCCCTGCTTTTTGAGCAGCCTGAACAATAGCCTTTGCACTTTGATCTATTAATGCAGTATCAAAACCTTTCAGCCTAACGCGAATCTTTTCGCCCGACATCTTTCCTCCAAAAACTTGAGCCTCGCTGAAAAACCAGCAAGGCTCAAATCAAAAAAAGTATTACTCAATAATTTCTATAACCTGACCACTTGCAACTGTGCGTCCACCTTCGCGGATAGCAAACCTAAGCCCTTTATCCATAGCTACAGGAGTGATAAGCTCAACAAAAACCTCTGTATTATCACCGGGCATAACCATCTGCTTATCCTCAGGCAAAGTAACAGTACCGGTAACGTCAGTAGTTCTAAAGTAAAACTGAGGCCTATATCCACTAAAGAAAGGAGTATGACGACCCCCTTCTTCTTTTGTAAGACAATAAATAGTTCCTTTAAACTTTTTATGAGGTGTTATAGAACCAGGCTTAGCAAGAACCTGCCCTCTCTCAACCTCAGACTTCTCTATACCCCTAAGGAGACAACCCACATTATCACCAGCCTGACCCTCATCAAGAATCTTATTAAACATCTCAACACCGGTAACAACAGTCTTCTTAGTCTCACCAAAACCAACAATCTCTACTTCTTCTCCAACCTTAACAACACCCTGTTCAATCCTACCTGTAACAACAGTACCTCTACCCTGTATGGAAAAAATATCCTCAATAGGCATAAGAAAGGGCTTATCAATAGCACGCTCAGGAAGCGGAAAATAGCTATCCATAGCATCAAGAAGCTCTTTTATACATGCATTAGCCCCTGGGTCATCAGGATTACTCATAGCCTTAAAAGCAGAACCCTTAATAATAGGCGTATCATCCCCAGGGAATTCATAACTATTAAGCAACTCCCTAACATCCATCTCAACAAGCTCTATAAGCTCATCATCATCAACAAGATCAACCTTGTTAAGGAAAACAACTATAGAAGGAACACCAACCTGCCTTGCAAGAAGAACATGCTCTCTTGTCTGTGCCATAACACCATCATCCGCAGCAACAACAAGAACAGCGCCATCCATCTGCGCAGCACCAGTAATCATATTCTTAACATAGTCAGCATGCCCAGGACAATCAACGTGCGCATAGTGACGACTATCTGTCTGATACTCAATATGACGGCTATTGATGGTTATACCACGAGCTTTCTCCTCGGGCGCATTATCAATATCATCATAACTAAAACCCTTTGTACCAAAATTCTTGGCACAATACTGAGAAATTGCCGCAGTAAGAGTAGTCTTACCATGGTCAACATGACCTATTGTACCCACATTTATATGCGGCTTCGTCCTTTCAAACTTCTCTTTTGCCATTACGGTCCTCCTGAAAGTCTAACCTAAAAAAAATATAAACACACCTGCACTGCAGATGAGCGCATACTGCGAAGTCAGTATTGTAACGAGAGGCAATCTCTTTGTCAAGCAGATAAAAAGCAGACAAAAGAGAAAGCCACCTCATCACCCATAACAACACCTTCTCTCAAAGCCAACGGCAGCGAAGGAAGGCAATCGGTTTGGCTTCTCCAATAAAAGACCAAACAAACAATAACTATAACTACCAGCGATAATGAGCAAAAGCCTTATTAGCTTCTGCCATTCTATGCGTATCTTCCTTTTTCTTAAAAGCCGTGCCCGTAGAATTAAAGGCATCCAGAAGCTCATCAGCAAGCTTTTGTTCCATAGGACGCCCAGATCTAGCTCTAGCCGCATCAATTATCCACTTCATCGCAAGAGCCTCCCGTCGAGACTCTCTAACTTCTACCGGAACCTGATAAGTAGCACCACCAACTCGCCTAGATCTAACCTCTACAACAGGCTTTACATTGTCAACAGCTTTTAAAAAAACCTCAAGACCATCTTTACCAGTCTTCTTTGCAAGCAAATCTATAGCACCATAAACACAACTCAACGCAACAGATTTCTTACCATCAAGCATCATTCTATTAACAAACTTTGCAACATCACGTCTACCATACCTAGGATCAGGCAAAACCTTTCTTACAGAAGCAACCCTTCTTCTAGACATACAACAACTCCTTATGCCTTAGGCCTTTTTGTTCCATATTTGGAGCGACTACGCTTTCTGTCATTTACACCAAGTGTATCCTTAGCTCCTCTAACTATATGATACCTAACACCTGGTAAATCCTTAACTCTTCCGCCCCTCACAAGCACAACAGAGTGTTCTTGCAAATTATGACCTATACCGGGTATATAAGCTGTAACCTCAACGCCATTAGACAATCTAACACGAGCAACTTTTCTCAAGGCCGAATTAGGCTTCTTGGGAGTAACAGTCATAACACGAGTACACACCCCTCTCTTTTGAGGGCAAGAATCAAGTGCAGGAGACTTACTCTTTTTGTTCACCTGCTTTCTTCCAAATCTTACTAACTGATTAATCGTTGGCATCTACATCCACTCCTTAACTTATGCTCCATATATTTGAGCGTGGCAAGAATTTACCAGCTCTTATATAAAATGTCAATACTATGCTTCCTCATTTACAGCTTCCTGGGTAGCAAATTCTTTTTCTCTTAGCTCAAGAAGCTCCCTAACCTTCTTATCAAGGTCATCCGTTTCCTCATCAAAAAGTTTAATCGACTTATATTTCTGCATTCCCGTACCAGCAGGTATAAGGTGTCCTATTATCACATTTTCTTTAAGCCCTCTAAGTTCATCTGTAGCACCTGAAATAGCAGCATTTGTAAGGACTCTAGTTGTTTCCTGGAACGAAGCAGCTGCAATAAAAGATTCGATATTCAATGAAGCTTTGGTTATACCAAGCAACATGGGTCTACCCACAGCAGGTTGTCCTCCCTGTTTTTTCACTCTCTCATTTTCTTCAAAAAAGGCAGATCTGTCTACTTGCTGTCCGTATATAAATTTGGTATCACCTACCTCTACTATTTCCACTTTTCTCATCATCTGCCTGATGATCACACCAATGTGCTTATCATTGATTTCTACACCTTGCAACCTATAAACTTCCTGAACTTCATTTACAAGAAAAGCCTGTAATGCATTTTCTCCCAATACTCTGAGAACATCATGGGGGCTGATAGCTCCTTCACACAATTTCTCTCCTGCCTCAATCCTATCCCCCTCTCTTACAAGCAAGTGCCTACCCATAGGAACAAGATGTTTATATTCGTTACCATAATCGTCTTCTACCAAAACGACCCTTTTACCCTTGACTACTCCCTGAAAATGCACAGTACCAGAAACCTGAGCTAAAACAGCGGGGTTTTTAGGTTTTCTTGCTTCAAAAAGTTCACCAACCCGAGGCAGACCACCGGTTATATCCATAGTTTTAACACCCTCGCGCAAAAGTCGTGCCAATGTCCTACCGGATTTGACTTTTTCTCCGTCTTCCACATTTACATATGCTCCGCCTGGTAAATAATACAGTCCTAGCTCATTACCATCATCATCTTCTATCACTATTCTTGGCTGAAGTTTTTCAAGATTATGCTCTGTTATTCTCTTTTCGATTTTACCTGTATCTTCATTTATTTCTTCTCTTAATGTCGTACCCAAAATAACATCATAGAATTTCACTCTTCCGGTTTGTTCTGCAATGATAGGTTCACTAAAGGGATCAAAAGAAGCTATAATTTCTCCTGGTGCAAGAATAGCTCCTTCTGAAACAAAAAGTTCTGATCCGTTCTTAATCTCCACGGTTTGTATTTGAGAGACAAGAATAAGCTTGTTATCTAGTATCTTTACAATAGCATTATGGGTACAGAAAATATCTTGGTTATTTTTTCTTATAATAGCCTGTCCCTTTACAACCTTCTGTTCATCTTTAACAAGGACTTCAACACTGCTATCAATATCATGGCTTTCTATTATTCTTCTTACAAGGGCTTTACCCTTTCTTGTAAAAAGCTTAATTCCTGTATCAAGCTCAACAATATTGCCTTCAAAGCTTTCTATGAGAACAGGATATTTTAATGATATCTGGTTTTCTTCAACAGCTCTCGTAGCAGTTCCACCGATATGGAAAGTTCTCATTGTCAGCTGTGTTCCAGGCTGGCCAATAGACTGTGCAGCAATTATTCCTACTGCCTCTCCTATATCAACTGTTTTATTTGTAGCGAGATTTCTTCCGTAGCATCTCTGACACACACCATGCTTTGCTTCACAAGTGAGAACAGTTCTTACTCTTACAGACTCTATTCCAAGCTCTTCTATCTCTTCGGCCTTTTCATCCGTAATCTCTTCATTGACATCAACAATAACCTCACCAGTGATGGGGTGCTTAATCCTCTCTATGGTAAAACGACCTCTTATTCTATCAGCAAGACTCTCTACTATTTCCTCACCATCTTTTAAGGCCTTCATCTCCAATCCGTTTATAGTACCGCAATCTTCTTCATTAACAACAACATCCTGTGCTATATCAACAAGTCTTCTTGTAAGATAACCGGCATCAGCTGTTTTTAGCGCTGTGTCTGCAAGCCCCTTACGTGCACCATTTGTAGATATAAAATATTCTATAACTGAAAGGCCTTCTTTAAAGTTAGACCTAATAGGAAGCTCTATAATATCACCAGAAGGCTTTGCCATAAGACCACGCATGGCAGCAAGCTGTCTTATCTGACTTCTACTACCTCTGGCTCCAGAATGAGCCATCATATACACAGGATTAAAACCATTCTGATCTTTCTTGAGAACGTCCATCATTTCGTTGGTTAGTTCCTCGTTAGTCTTACTCCAGACTTCAATAACCCTGTTGTATCTTTCCTCGTTAGTAATATGACCAGCTCTGTACTGCTCCTGAATTGCAGCTACCTTCTGATTAGCTTCTTCTATCATTTCCTTCTTTACAGACGGGACAACAACATCGGAGAGAGAAAAGGTAGAGCCTGATTTTGTGGCATAGCTATATCCGATGTCTTTGATAGAATCAAGGAATTTTACTGTTATAGCTCTTCCATGTTTATCATATATTTTACCAATAAGTCGCCTAAGAGCCTTATCTGTCAAAACTTCGTTAACATATTCTACAGCTTCTGGCAGTACCTGGTTAAAAATAACCCTGCCTGGTGTTGTTTCCACATACTGCCCATTATGAGGAGTCCTGTTTATCTTGACTTTTACAATCGCATGAAAATCCACAGAACCTGATTCTGCAGCAAAGACAGCTTCATCTTCTGTAGGAAATATCTTGCCTTCTCCCCTAGCTCCTTTCTTTATCTGTGTAAGATAATAAATACCAAGAACCATATCCTGAGAGGGGAATACAATAGGCTTACCATTGGCAGGGTTTAATAAGTTCCTGGCAGAAAGCATAAGAGTCCAGCATTCTGTCTGAGCAGCTTGGGTCAGGGGCACATGTACAGCCATCTGATCGCCATCAAAGTCAGCATTATACGCATGACATACAAGAGGATGGAGTTTTATAGCTTTTCCCTCGACAAGAACTGGCTCAAAAGCCTGAATACCCAACCTATGGAGAGTGGGCGCACGGTTAAGAAGAACTGGATGTTCCTGAATCACCTCATCAAGAACAGCCCAAACCTCTTCGGCTTCCTGTTCCACGAGTGTTTTTGCCCTCTTTATATTGTATACTACTTCTTTTTCTACAAGTTTTCTCATTATAAAAGGCTTAAAAAGCTCAAGAGCCATTTTCACAGGCAAACCACACTGATGCATTTTTAAGGTAGGACCTACAACAATAACAGAGCGTCCAGAATAATCCACACGCTTACCAAGCAAATTCTGCCTAAATCTACCCTGTTTTCCTCTCAAAATATCCGAAAGAGATTTTAAAGGCCTGTTGGATGCACCCTTGACAGCTCTCCGCTTCTTGGAATTATCAAAAAGAGCATCAACAGCCTCCTGGAGCATCCTCTTCTCGTTTCTTATGATTATATCAGGAGCATTGAGTGACATAAGTCTCTTTAATCTGTTATTTCTGTTTATGACACGTCTATAGAGGTCATTGAGATCTGAGGTTGCAAAACGTCCGCCGTCAAGCTGAACCATAGGCCTAAGCTCGGGAGGTATAACAGGAATAACATCCATTATCATCCACTCCGGCTTATTATTGGAGTCTCTAAACTGTTCTACAAGCTCCAACCTCTTAAGCAGCCTTTTGTCTGCCTTAATACCTTTTTCTAGCATCTGCGCTCTCAGTTCTGCAGCAAGGGCATCAAGGTCAAGATTCTTAAGGAGAGTTCTTATTGCCTCTGCACCCATTCCGGCTGTAAAAGACATTCCGTACCGTTCTTTTGCCTCAAGATATTCTTCTTCTGTTAACAATTCCATTTTCTTAAGATCAGTATCGCCCGGATCTATAACAATATACTGCTCATAATATAAAACAGAGCGTAGAGCAGAAACAGTCATATCAAGCAACAACCCCATCCTGGAAGGTACAGAACGATAAAACCATATATGAGATACAGGTGCGGCAAGCTCTATATGCCCCATCCTCTCTCTTCTTACCTTAAAGTGAGTAACCTCAACTCCACATCTGTCGCAGACAACTCCCTTATACCGTATGGATTTAAATTTTCCACAAAAACATTCCCATTCTTTAGTGGTACCAAAAATCCTCTCGCAAAACAAACCGTCTCTTTCCGGTCTTAATGTTCTGTAATTTATTGTTTCCGGCTTTTTCACTTCTCCATAGCTTCTTGCTCTTATAAGCTCGGGAGATGCCAGTTTTATAGCAATGGAACTAAATTCCTGCATTTCCTTATTCATATCAATGCCTCCTAAAAGTTCCCTTCTGACTTACTTGTCAATTCCTCGTCTCTTTCTGTGAGAGGAACAGGCTTACCTCTGGAATCCATAACAGTAAGATCCAAGCCTAATCCCCTCAATTCTTGAACCAGAACATTAAAAGATTCTGGTATACCAGGCGAAGTAGAAGGCTCACCTTTTACAATACTTTCGTATATCTTTGTTCTTCCGTTCATATCATCAGACTTTACAGTAAGCAGCTCCTGGAGGGTATTAGCAGCTCCATAAGCCTCCAAAGCCCACACCTCCATTTCTCCAAGTCTTTGTCCACCAAACTGAGCCTTACCACCAAGAGGCTGTTGAGTAACAAGAGAATAAGGCCCTGTAGACCTTGCATGCATCTTATCAGCAACGAGGTGGTTGAGCTTTAGCATATACATCTGTCCGACCATAACAGGGTTATGAAATGGCTCACCAGTTTTGCCATCATATAAGATAGTCTTTGAAGTCTCTGGTAGGCCGGCTTCTTTGAGCTTTTTCTCAATCATCTCCGGACTGGCAGACTCAAATACAGGCGTTGCATACCACTCATCAAGTGCAACAGCAGCCCATCCAAGTTCAGTCTCCAAAATCTGTCCTAAATTCATACGAGATGGCACACCAAGAGGATTGAGGCAGATGTCAACAGGAGTTCCATCGGCAAGAAAGGGCATGTCTTCTTCAGGAAGAACTCTTGAGATAACACCCTTGTTACCATGTCTTCCGGCCATCTTATCTCCTTCCTGCAACTTCCTTTTGGAAGCTATCAAAACCTTTACAACCTCTTCCACACCGGGACTAAGCTCATCTCCCTCTGACCTTCTCAACCTCTGAACATCTATCACAATACCTTCTACACCATGAGGCAGCCTAAGAGAAGAATCTCTTACTTCTTTTGCCTTTTCTCCAAAAATAGAGTTTAGCAGCTTAAATTCCGGAGTGAGATCAGTATCAGACTTGGGAGTAATTTTCCCCACAAGTATAGCACCAGAACCAACCTTAGCACCAATTCTGACAACACCCTCCTGGTCAAGATGCTCAAGATGCTTCTCACTAACATTAGGAATATCTCTTGTTATACGTTCAGGCCCCAGCTTAGTCTCTCTGACCTCTATAGAAAATTCTTTTATATGAATAGAGGTAAACACATCGTACTTCAACAAACGCTCCGAAATAACGATAGCGTCCTCATAATTGTAACCATACCATGGGACAAAAGCCACAAGAACATTTCTACCCAATGCAAGTTCGCCTTTAAAAGTAGAAGGTCCGTCAGCTATAACATCACCCTTATTAAGCTTCTGGCCTTTTTTGACCATAGGTCTGTGATTAAAACAAGTATCCTGGTTAGTCCGCTGATACTTGTTCATAAAATAAATATCTCTGTCACTATCATCTGCAGCATCATCAGGCTTAACAACAACCTTGGTAGAAGAAACATATTCTACAACACCAGCTCTTTTTGCCTTGACAACAACACCAGAATCATATGCAGCTCTAAACTCCATTCCAGTACCAACCCTAGGAGGTTCTGGAAACATAAGAGGAACAGCCTGCCTCTGCATGTTGGAACCCATCAGCGCACGGTTAGCATCATCATGTTCTAGGAAAGGAATAAGAGATGCAGAAGCAGAGACAACCTGACGAGGCGAAACATCCATATAATGGATTTCCTCGGGAGAGCGAGTTGTATAATCTCCACTTCTCCTTACAGAAATCTGATCAGTGGTAAAGTTACCGTTTTCGTCTATGGGAGCATTAGCCTGCGCTATATAGTATTTTTCCTCATCCATAGCAGACAGATATTCTATCTTATCCGTAACGCGCCCGTTTTCTACCTTGCGATAGGGAGCCTCTAGAAAACCATAATCATTAACTTTTGCAAACAGAGCAAGAGACATAATAAGTCCAATATTGGGTCCTTCCGGAGTTTCTATGGGACACATCCTACCATAGTGAGTATAATGAACATCTCTTACCTCAAAACCAGCTCTCTCTCTAGACAGACCTCCAGGACCAAGCGCACTAAGTCGCCTCTTATGAGTAAGCTCTGACAACGGATTTACCTGGTCCATAAACTGAGAAAGTTGACTTGAACCAAAAAACTCTTTTATTGCTGCTGTTATAGGCTTAATAGAAAGAAGGTCCTGAGGCTTGATAGTATCATTCTCTTTTAAAGACATTCTTTCCCTTGCTATTCTCTCCATCCTAGAAAAAGCTGTCTTAATATCACCGGAAAGCAGCTCTCCTACGGAACGAATTCTCCTGTTTCCCAGATGATCTATATCATCTATCGCAGCTTCACCTGTATAAACCTTGATAAGGTGCCGCATTGTATTAACAATATCTTCCGGGATCAACACCGTAGAATCTACAGGTGGGTTGTAGTCAAACTTTTTATTTAGCTTATACCTACCAACATCTCCAAGATCGTATCTTCTCTCAGAAAAAAACATAGCATGCAAGTCTTTCTCTGCACTTTCCATTGTTATTGGATCACCTGGCATTATAGCAGAGTAAACAGCTATTAATGCATCCTCTTTGGTAGGTTCATCCACACCGGCTTCTTCTCTTGTGTACTTTGCTTCTTCCCTATCAAAACAATTGAGAATTATATCAGAATGAAGAGAATTCTCATCCGATTCATCTATGATAGATACACTAGAAACACCCAAGTGAAGAAGCTCGTCTACCTCATGGGGGTGAATCTTGGAACCAGCTTTTAAGAGCTTCTTGCTCTCCCCTTCCTCCTCTACAAAGACATCCTTTGCAAGGACTTTTCCAAGCAGCTCATCTCTAGTATCAGCAGTCAACGGAAACTCTTTGACACTATAAAAACACTCTATGATTTTTTCTCGCGTATCATATCCCAAAGCTCTGAGAAAGAGAGTTCCCAAAATCTTTTTCTTTCTATCAATTTTAGCATATACAAGATCCTTCTTGGCATCAATCTCAAACTCAAGCCAAGAACCTCTGTAGGGGATTATTCTAGAACCATATACACCCTTATCATAAGAAAAAACAACACCGGGGGAACGATGAATCTGGCTAACAACTACGCGCTCTGCACCATTGATAATAAAAGTTCCTCTATCCGTCATAAGAGGAATATCGCCCATATAAATCATCTTCTGCCTTATTTCTCCTGTCTCAAGAAAAATAAGATTTATCTGAGCCTTTAAAGGAACTGCATATGTCAAGCCCTTTCTCTTACACTCTTCTTCCGTATACTTTATAGAATCAAAATCAAGAATATAATAATCATACTCCAAACGCATATCCCCGTTGGGGCTTTCTATTGGAAAAGTAGTCCTAAAAGCTTCTTCCAGCCCCTGCATCTCCAGCGGCTCACCCTTTTTCATACGCTCGGACTGAAGAAACCTCTCATAAGAAGCAAACTGAATTTCCAATAGATTGGGCAGCTCCATAACATCCGGTCTACCCGTAGAAAGGCTTATGCGCTTGACATCATTTTGCCTTGTAAACATGAATCTTCCCCCTACAGAGTCTGAAGATTAAAAAATATAACACAGAAAAAATGCAAAAATACACCACCAGACCCCTGTCTGGTGGCGTACAGAGATTTGAAAAATACAGATTTTTTTGTCGTTTTATTTAACCTCGACAACTGCACCTGCTTCTTCTAGTTTTTTCTTGAGCTCCTCAGCTTCGTCCTTAGACACGCCTTCTTTCACCGCCTTACCGGGAGCCTCAACAAAATCCTTGGCCTCTTTAAGACCAAGACCCATAACTTCCCTGACAACCTTGATTACAGGGATTTTCTTTCCGTCAGCAACTCCCTTGAGAATCACATCAAACTCGCTCTTCTCCTCAGCAGCACCAGCTGCAGCACCGGCTGCTGGAGCAGCAGCTACGGCAACAGGAGCGGCGGCAGTAACGCCAAACTTCTCTTCCATAGCCTTAACAAGCTCGGAAACCTCAAGGACAGTCATCTCTGAGATTGCATCAAGAATCTCTTCTGGTGTAAGTTTTGCCATATTAACTTCTCCTCTATATTTTTTATCAGCGATAGCATGGCATCAATCAAGAAGACTAACGCTGATATTAATAGCTATATCAACCCTCTGATTTTTTATCAGCCACAGCCTGCAAAGTCCTTACAAGCTTTGTTGTGACACCATTTAAAGCATATACAAAGTTCTGTGCCGGAGCATTCATCGCACTCATAAGCATAGCAATAAGCTCCAACCTGGACGGAAGCTTGGAGAATGCCTCCACCTCTTCTGGTCCAAAAAGCTTACCCTCGATGATTCCAGCTTTTACCTTGACAGGTGTTTCCTTGACATAATCATAAAGCACCTTTGCAACAGGAGCTGCATCATCATGAGCAATCGCAACAGCAGTTGGGCCTTTTAAAATCTCATCAAGGTCAGAAATCTCAAGCTCAGAAAAAGCTATCTTTGCATATCTGTTTTTAATGACCTTGAGAACAGCATTTTTCTCTCTTAGCTCATTTCTTATCTTGGTGATCTGCTCTACAGTAAGTCCTCTGTAGTCAGTAAAAATATAACCCTTGCCATCTTTAAAAAGCTCTCTAAGCTCTTCTACTCTGGACTGTTTTTCTTCTGTAACACGTGTGGAATAATCACTCATATCGCACACTCCTTATCTGTCTTCCCATTTTACTTTTACGCCCGGTCCCATTGTTGAAGAGAGCGCAACGGATAAAACAAAATGCCCCTTGGCATCTGCAGGCTTTTTATGCTTGATTTCTGCAAGGGCAATATTGGCATTTTCTACAACCTGAGCAGGCTCCATGGACACCTTTCCTACAGCAAGATGAACAACTCCTGTCTTATCTGCTCTAAACTCAACCTGACCTTGCTTAAGATTCTCCACAGTAGCCTTAATATCCATAGTCACTGTACCAACCTTAGGATTGGGCATAAGTCCACGTCTTCCAAGGATAGCACCCAGCTTACCTACATCCTTCATCATATCTGGAGTAGCAACAGCAACATCAAAATCAAGCCATCCACCCTGAATCTTCTGGATAAGATCCGCATCACCTACATATGTGGCACCAGCAGCCTTAGCTTCTTCTGCCTTATCTCCACGGGCAAAAACCAGAATTCTCTTCTCTGCACCAAACCTATGAGGAAGAGTAACAGTACCTCTTACAGTCTGACTCTTCTTTAAGTTGAGCTTTACAGAGAGCTCCACCGTCTCGTCAAAATTAGCAAAAGCAATTTCCTTTACTATCTCCGCAGCCTTCTCTATGGGATAAGCTTCCTGAGGGGCATACTTCTTAACAGCATCAAGATATTTTTTTCCTCTCTTCATATCAGCCCTCCACCTCTACACCCATGCTGCGGGCAGTTCCTGCTATAATCTTCATGGCAGCTTCTACATCGTTGGCATTAAGATCGGGCATCTTCTGCTCCGCAATAGCCTTAAGCTGCTCCTTTGTAAGTTTTCCAACCTTGACCTTATGAGGCTCTGCAGAACCACTCTTGAGACCAAGAACCTTTTTGATAAGAACCGCAGCAGGCGGAGTCTTAATCTCAAAAGAAAAAGTCCTATCCTTATAAACACTTATAACAACAGGAACAATAAGACCAGCCTCAATATTCTTGGTAGCATCGTTAAACTGCTGCACAAACTGAGGCGCACTAACACCGTGCGGACCAAGAGCCGGACCCACAGGAGGTGCCGGAGTGGCCTGCTGAGCCGGAATCTGCAACTTAATAATTCCGGTTACTTCTTTTTTTGCCATAAAAAACTCCTACTGGTAATCACGCCGTAAAAGGCTCCCAGATATAAAAAAAGGCAACGCCTTTTAAATCACAAATCAAATCTTCTCGACCTGAGAAAAATCAAGATCAACAGGCGTAGAACGACCAAATATACCAACAAGGACACGCACCTTCTTACGCTCCTCATTAACCTCCTCTACAACGCCCTCAAAACCGACAAAAGGACCATCTTTTACACGCACATTGTCGCGAGGAGAGAAAGTCTCGCCAAACCTGAGCGCCCTATCCCCCTTAAGCTCTCCGGACTTCTGTAAAATCTGCTTTGCCTCATCCTGAGAAATAGGATGAGGTTTACTCTGACCACCAGAACCTACAAACCCAGTGACTCCGTTAATCCGTCTTATAGCCGCGATAACAGCACGCCATCCTGTATCAGGCAAATCCATCTCAACCAGAACATACCCAGGTAAAAACTTACGCTTAACCTTTCTGCGCTTGCCGTTTTTTTCCTCTTCGCACTCTTCTTCTGGAACCTTGACATCCAAAATACGCTCAGAAAACTCCGGCTCCTCCATAAGAGATCTTATAGCCTTTTCTACCCTGTTCTCAAACCCCGTATAAGAATGGAGCACGTACCATGCCCTTGCCATCATCCCACCTTGTTTTACAAAAGTTTATCTATTATCCAAACCAAAAGCAAATCCAGTACACCAAGAACAAGAGCAAAAAAAGCGACAGAAACTATAACGACCTTAGTAGAAGCCACAACATCCTCACGGTCAGGCCATGTCACCTTTTTCAACTCAGACCAGACATCTCTAAAAAACTGTGCAATTTTGCGCATTACAGGCACTCCTTAAAAAACATACAGGCCAGGAGGGACTCGAACCCCCAACATCCGGTTTTGGAGACCGGCGCTCTACCAATTAGAGCTACTGGCCTATATATTACTTATTTTACCTTAGTCTCCACATGGAGAGTATGCTTTCTATCATGAGGACAATACTTTTTAAGCTCTAACTTGCCCTGCATATTACGTCTGTTTTTCTTAGTCGTGTAGTTTCTCCTCTTGCACTCAGAACAAGCAAGAGCGATAATCTCTACAACCTTACCCTTCTTAGCCATTATCCAACTCCTTTCTGCGCAAACCGCAGCAATAAGAGCCTCCGACCGGACTTGAACCGGTGACCCCATCCTTACCATGGATGTGCTCTACCGACTGAGCTACAGAGGCATAACGTGGAGCACACCATATCAGAAGAAACACGCTTTGTCAATGCCTTATTACTTTATCTCAGCACAATTATAGCATATAATAAGGACATGGAGACAATAACAATTACAAAGAACACAAGCCCCATAGCAAGCTGGATAACAGATAAGATAAACAACTTACAAGAAAAAGACAAGATAACAATACTGCTTCCGGGAGGGAGAAGCATTATCCCGGTATTAAAAGAACTCAAAAAAACAGCCCTTCCCTGGAAAAAACTGCACTTCTTCCTTGCAGACGAGCGATGCGTACCCCAAGACCACCCAGACTCCAACTACAAAGCACTAAGAGAACACTTCTTTCTTTCTCTGATAGAAGAAGGCAAGATAGCACAAGGAAACATACACCCGTACACACACATCCAGGATACCCCTCATACAGCCCTGGAAAACTACATAAAAGACTTTTGCGCAATCTGCGACAAACCGGATATTAGCATACTGGGCGCAGGAGAAGACGGCCACATTGCTTCACTCTTTCCCCACCACCCCTCCATAATGGACGACTCCCCCTACTACATAAGCGTAACAGACGCTCCAAAGCCGCCACCCATAAGAATAAGTGCAAGCAAAACACTGCTAGAAAGCTCTACATACTGCCTAGTACTCTTCCTAGGAGAAGCAAAAAGAGAAGCCCTGCGCAGATTTCTCAGCCCTGATACAACCGTAAGAGACTGTCCTGCAAAACTCTGCCTGCAGACAGACAACCCCGCAATAGCAACGGACCAGACCGACATACTACAATAAAAACACATAATACCGAACGCGGGGACGCTAACGCATCCCCGCTGCCTCCGGCAAAAAAAAGCCGCCTGCAAAAGCAGACGGCAAAAATACGCAAACGCATATCACAAACTAAGACTTAGAGTAATACCTGCAGAAAAGCCGCTACCATCATTGATATAATAGGTGAGAGGCACCTCAAGGGCAACAAAAGGAAGCACAATGGCAGGAGAAGCAAAAACTTTAAAGTTAAAGAAAGTAGGCTTTGCAGTAGTACCAGCCTTTATTGACACACTACCGTCATTAACGCTGAGCTCTGTAGATGGTATCTGGTAAGAAGAATCTGCCGCAGAAGAATAAATGCTTCCCGATAGAGCAAGACCAGACTCTGCATCGATATTAATCTTGCCACCTCCCATGGCAAGATCTGCACCCATACCTGCAGAGACATTAAATATAAGCAACCTCACCCCAGTGCTCACCTCAAGAGGTATCATAAGAGTGCTGCTTGATATGCGAAGCGACAAGGACGGAGTAGCAGTCAAAGTAATAGTTCCGCTGTCAGGAGTTGAATCACTGTCTAAGTCGCTACTAATGCTATTGCTTTGTGTAATAGGAGCCAAAGAAGGAGAATAGCTAACATCTAAGCTCTGATATATAAGACCCGACCCTACATTAACTCCATTCCACTGGAAAACAAAAGCATTAAAAGGCTTTATAAGCCTGTAATTGGCAATAACTCCAAAAACAGCAGTCTTGCCGCTAAACCCCTCTGGCAAAGAATCTCCCATAGAAGTTGCAATCTTGCTAAAATCAAGAGCTCCTGCTCTTATGCCAACAGCAAGATTGGGCACAAGAAAGCCAAGATTAAGCGATGCCTGAGCGCCTGCCTGAGCGCCTATGCCCGCAAGCACATCACCGCCGGACTGCAGAGCCGCAGCTATTGCATCCACATCCGCAGGATTAGAAGAAGGCGCCTGCATAGCAACAGTAAAGCCAGCACCCACCTGCAAAAGCTTAAAATCTTGCACAGCAAGAATCTGCGCCACAGAAGAAGAAAAAACACCCGCATTGGCAACACCTGCAGCAAAAAGAGGAGTCTCAAAATTTTCAAACTGAGTCTTGAGCTCCTTCTGCATATTAGTAGCAAGCGCATCAATCATCGGGTTTATTGTAGAATTGACATTATTATTAAATGTTGCATCAACGGTATTGGCTGATATACTTGGCGCTGTAATAGTAACATCCGCAGAGTAGGCAAGCAAAGCACCTATCAATAGCATAAAAATCACTAAGTTTCTCTTCATGTTATCCTCCGATAAAAATCTTTTTTCTACTAGCAGTATAGTGTAGTATGCAAAAAATCTCCAATATTACGCAGATTTTTTTTGTTTTTTTACGCATCCTCAGTCCATACTGTCTTATCATAAAAAACGTGGATTGCGGGCTGCGCAATCCACGTTCGGTATAAAAGCATTTTTAAAATCTTATTTTTTTACTTCTACTACAGAGGGGTCATAATCCTCAGGCGGGATAAAACCAAGGAGCTCCATCACAGTCGCACCCAGGGAGCTTATGCCCAGTCCCTCTCTCAGAGTGGTGTCGTAGTCGCCCTGATAATCAGGGTCATAAATGATACAGGGTACGGGGTTGAGAGAATGAGAGGTTTTTGCCTTGGGCTTGCCTTGCTCGTTGGTTTTGAGTTTCCCAGACTTATCGTGCTCGTACATATCGTCTGAGTTTCCGTGATCTGCGGTTACTATAAGTATGCCGCCCGCTTCTTTTACAGCCTTGATTATTCTACCAAGCTGGATATCTATGGCCTCCATCGCGCAGATTACTGCCTCAAAAACTCCTGTGTGTCCCACCATGTCTCCGTTAGCAAAGTTGGCCCGGATATAGCGGTACTTGTTTTTTGCAAAGGCATCCAGAATTACATCCGTAATCTCCGCACACTTCATCCATGGACGCCACTCAAAAGGCACAACATCAGAAGGTATCTCTATGTAGTCCTCAAGCTCTTCGTTAAACTTGCCTGTCCTGTTACCGTTATAAAAGTAAGTAACATGACCAAACTTCTGCGTCTCCGATATTGCAAGCTGAGTAATACCGCTTGCAGCAAGGAACTCGCCAACTGTCCTGTCTATAGAAGGAGGGGAGACAAGATACTGCCTGGGTACATGCTTATCCCCGTCATACTCCATCATGCCCGCATACTCCACCTTGGGACGTCTCTTACGTTCAAAATAAGGAAAATCATCCTCTTCAAAAGCAGCTGTCATCTCCAGTGCTCTGTCTCCACGAAAGTTAAAGAATATAACAGAGTCGCCATCCTCTATGGTACCCACAGGTTTGCCATTCTCAGCTATGACAAAAGAAGGCAAATCTTGGTCAATGGCGCCGGTTTCCTTTCTGAGAGTCTCGATAGCCTCATGTGCAGACAAAAACTGTCTACCCTCACCTAGCACATGAGTTTCCCATCCTCGCTTAACCATATCCCAGTTGGCACCGTAGCGGTCCATAGTGATAAACATCCTTCCGCCACCGGAAGCAATCCTATAATCCACACCATCCGCATTGAGAGAAGCAAGAAAATCCTCAAAAGGGTCTATATACTCAAGAGCGCTTGTCTCTCCTACATCACGACCATCAAGCAGAGTATGCACACGTGCACGCTTTACCCCTTCCTTCTTGGCTTGCTCCAGCATAGCCTTTAGATGGTCAATATGGCTGTGCACATTGCCGTCAGAAAAAAGCCCTATAAAGTGCAAAGTCCCGTTATTATCCACTGCATTCTTTACAAGCTTTTTCCACGTAGCACCCTCAAACATAGCACCGGAGCGTATAGCCTCCTCCACTAGCTTGGCACCCTGAGCAAAGACCCTGCCGCAGCCTATGGCATTATGGCCGACCTCACTGTTTCCCATATCCGCATCGGATGGGAGCCCCACGGCAGTACCATGAGCCTTGAGAGTAGTATGCGGACAATTATTCCACAACCAGTCAAAGTTGGGAGTACGCGCCTGCCTAAACGCATCGCCATCCTCATATTTACCAAAACCGACACCATCCAGTATCAGCAAAAAGACAGGCCCCTTACGAGGCTTAAAAGAAGGATTCTTCTTAAGAGCATCCACCATTACAGTCTCCTTAAAAAACTCATTTTTACTAATATAATAAACAATAGTAAAATTGCATAAAAAAAAAGCCCTGTCTATGCCCCAATCAATAAAAAAATAAAATAATACCGAACGGCAGAACCGGCATAGCCGGTTCTGCCTGCCTGCGGCAAAAGAACACAAAAAAAACTATCTTATATAAAAACCGTCATCAGGGAGCTTACCACCTACAAGCTCGGGATTATAATCCAGCAAAACAGACAGATAAGCCTCCACAGAAGAGCGTACACTTACGGAATCCACATAGGAGAAACGACATCTGGGAAGAGCAAAAGAAGCTAGCTTGGGAGAAAGACCAATCACAGCAAGAGTCTCCTCGTATACATAAAAATCCCTCGTGCTCAAAAGCTCAAGAACAGACTCAGCAAGAGAAGAGGAAATAAGCTCAAAAAAACCGGGAAAAGTATAAAGAAACTCATTCTTTACAAGCAGACAAGTCTGAGGAAAAGGTACACCGTATTCTCTGTGCCACATATCCTGGATATCCATAGCAACAACAAGGTCAGAACGGGAAGAAAGCACCCTGCTGACAAAAGGCTCTGGAAGAAGAGCATAGTCTGCATCTTTCCTCTCTACAGCCTCTGCAAGTGCAAGAGGACTTTCTGCATAATTTATCTCAACCTTATCAAGAAGCCCCCAGCTATCAATCAGTCTAAGAAACATAATATCCGGATTGGCACCCTTGGAAGGCAGAAAGATACGCTTTCCCGCAAAATTGGCTTGGGTAAGAGGCTCTGGCCCTACAAGATACAATATTCCCCATATATATACAGAAAACATTTTATAGCCGTCATTCTCATTGTACAGCTTTGCGGCAAGGTTAACAGGCATTACAGCTATATCCACAGCATCTTGAGACAATCGCTCATAACCTGCAACAGGGCTGTCCTCATATATGATATCAAGGGGGACATCTGCAAGCTTTTTTTTGTCAATCAGGGGAAGAAGTCCAAGAGCACCGGGGCCTTTGAGAACCATAAGTTTTACAGACTCAGGATACTTAATCTCCTTATCTCCTGTAGAAAAAACAAAAAAACATGCAAAAAGCAAAAAAAACACGATAAAAGCTACACGTTTCATTTATATTCCGTCCTTTTAACTATTTATTACTTAAAAATCTTAGGCTGATATTAGCCTGTCGTTTATCGCCAAAGGCAGCAGCGGATGCGCCCGCATCCGCTGCGTTCGGTATCTTTTTATTTTTCTGTAAGCTTGTATACACCGTCCCAATCGGATGGAGGCGGATTTTTCTGATAATTGCGCGCTCTATCAATAAAGAAGTTAACCGGCGGGTCGTCGGGTGCTATCTTGAGAGCTTCCATAAATACTTTTTCTGCCTCTTTGTACTTTCTGTCCTCCAGAAGCATAAGCCCTTCTTCCGACAGCTTTATAAGCCGCTCCTGATCAGGGGTGATTCTGTCTTTTTCTTCTATTAATTGGTACAGCCTTACGGGTGTATTTATGCCTACAACCCGCACGCGGTCAAGCATACGCGCGGCAAAATTCCTGCCACCGTTCTCGTATGTGTCCTGGCTTATGAGTATCCAGCTTCCATAACGTTTATTGACACCCTCAAGACGGGCTGCCAAATTTACGGCATTGCCCATGATGGTGTAGTTTTTCTTTTTCTCCGTGCCCATGTTGCCTACAACCATATCTCCAGTGTTAACACCTATCCTGGTAAGAAGAGGTGACGGGCTGAGACCTTCTGCCATTATGGCCTTGTTGAGCCCGTCTTCTGCCCGCTTCATCCTTATGGCAGACAGACAAGCCCTGCTAGCATGATCTTCCAGATAGATGGGTGCACCAAAGAAAGAGATTATGGCGTCTCCTTCGTACTTGTCTATGGTGCCGCCAAGCTCTATTATGATATCACTCATGCAGGTCAGATACTTGTTGAGCAGGGTAACAAGGTCTGTGGGGTCCATCTTCTCCGAGATTGTAGAAAATCCCTTAACATCCGTAAAAACAGCGGTCATATAGCGTTTCTGTCCACCAAGGTTTCTCATCTCTGGGTTATCCAAAAGAACATTTATTACATCATCGGACAAATACTGGCCAAATGTATCCTTTATAAAAGAACGTTCCTGAGCTGTAGTTATAAAGTTGTATGCCGTAAGAGAGATAAAAGAGAATATCAGCGTTACAACGGGGGTAAAGACAGGAAAATACAAACCTGTAAGATTAAAAAGGAGCAATGCCGCAGCAAGTGTTATCAGTATAAACAAAAGACCTGCTACAAGAGAAGCAAGAGGTTCAAGGCTCTGCTTGATATAGTAATATGCAAAGACAAGGATAACCGTCAAAAGGATAGACAACCACAGGGGAAGTATATCAATAAAGGCCTCCTGCAATATTGTGTTGGCAACAGAGGCATGAGTTCCTACGTTGTCATAGGTCTTATCCAGGGGGTTGATGCCTCTATCGGTAGTAGCGGTTCCTGTCCAGCCCTGATAACATATGGCTCCTTCTACAATGTCTTTTATCTTTTTTCTGAGTGCAACGATATCTTCCGCTATCTTCTCTGTCTTCTTAAAGGTATCAGTAACAGACTGTTTTATTTCTCTGTATTGGGATTTTTGTTCCTCAGATATATCATCACGTGCAAGAATCTCATCTATTTTTTTCTCAAGGGTTTCTCTGGTTGGTCCGGATAAGAACTTGTATACTTCGTCAAAAAAATAGTCTCTTACCTGTCTATATGTCTCAACATCAGAAACATCACCACCAGAAAATACATCCTCTTTTACGGATTCCGCATAATTATACAGATCGAGGAGAGGCGTATCACCCTGATAATACTTGAGATATCCAGCTTCATCCATTATTGCAAGATTTTCTGCGAGACGTTTTTCCAAATCTTTATGAAGCACGAGATTATAATAAGAAAGATGTGTAAAAGAGTTGTCAAAATCCTTGCGAGGCCAGTTAACAACTATAAAGCCGTCCGGATCAAGAGGAATCTTTATATCTTTTACTCCTACACCAGGAATATTTGCATGCTTTAAGAGTATAGAGCTCTTACTGTAATCTATCTCTGGTCTCCCCAGCATATCATATACAGGAGCAAAGCCCAGCTGAATATAATATGCACCATCATAATAGCCAAAAGGTTTTACCCTCCTTCTCACTCCGTCTGGGTCAACATGCATATTGGTAAAACCAAGCATCATGGCATTTCTCGCAATGGGAGCTATCGCTGGCCTTATATCCTTGCCTACAAGAGGTTTGACATTATTCTCTGCCATAAGAGGTATAGAGAGATGCTCTTTAACCCAATTTTTATGTTCTTTAGAGTATTCCTCTTCTTTGTGGGCAAGCATATTGACCGTAAAAATAGCATTAGCAAAGAAGCGGGCAGCCTGCCCAAGATAGCTGTCATTATCCCGCGCAACATGTGCTATAGCCTCAAGTATACGTTTTTTTGACTCCTCATTGAGCATAGTAAGCTGCTCTACATATTCGGAAGCATCCTTAACACTTATGCTGCCAGAATATATAGCAGAGAAAAGAGCAATGATTCTAGAGTTTATTCCCTCTTCTCCATGGTCAAATTCTTTTTCTATGAGTGCGGGAAGGGTTGTTCTAAGATAATCACCATTGACTCCTCTGGCGCTTTCCTCCGTAAACTCGATATCAAATACAGCATAAGATGCGCCTAGCTCCTTTAACAGGATAAGACCATCTGCAATGATATCCCTTGTCCACGGATACATACCTACCTTGGCGATGGACAGGTCATCTATGTCTACAAGGACTATATCTTTTCTTTCCTCAGGTCCTTTAGACATTCTCATAAAGACATCGAAAAAAAACAAATCTCCGTTTCTATAAAACTCAAAAACATTAAAAACAGAGAAAATTATGATCAAAACTATTGGAATTACTACAGCAATATTTATTTTTTTCATTCTACAATTATAAAAAATAGAGTAATACATTGCAAACGCAAAAAAGGGGGAGTATATTAAAAATATGAAAAAAACAATCATAAAAACGGTGTTAGCAGGACTTTTTATAAGCTCCATTGCTGTTGCTCAGTCCAACGAGGTGATAGACAAAATACTCAACCAAAAAGCTATAACATGCGGATATGCTGCCTATCTTATTCTTAACGCAGGAGGGATCATATCAGAGGATACTAGCCCCGATTCTGCATGGGAGAGATGGCTCAACATGGGATATGTAAAGTCCAATAAAAAAGCCCAAGACCCCATAAGCCTGGGGGAGTTTTCTTTTCTTATAACAAAAACCTTTGATATACCGGGTGGAATGATGTACAGCCTTTTTCCTTCTCCCAGATATGCGGCAAGAGAGCTTGCTTATCTAGGCTATATAGCAGAAAACCCAGGTCCTTACCGAAACTTGAGCGGCAAGGAAGCTATTTCTATCCTTGGCAGAATTCTAAGGGGGCAGGAAGATGAATAAAAAGCTAATCCCAATTGTTCTTATATTTTTGTCTGTTTTCTATGTCTTTGCTGGCGATATAGGTATAACTCTTGACAGTTTATATGCAGGCTCGTACTCAGGCTCATGGGCAGACCCGTATTTCTCTCAGGAAGTTGCCTTGTGGGGAAACACCATGTTTTCCGACTCATGGGGAATATCTGCGGAGGCAAGCTATAAATATACCACAAGCAGGGATGTTTTTGTGGAGCTCAACGAGCTTCTTATAATGGGCAACCTTGATTTTGGCTCTTCTTACCTCAAGATAAATGCAGGCAGAACAAGCTTCTCCGAGTTTTCCGGCAAGGTCTTTGCACACAAAGGAGATGGACTCTATACCGAATGGGGGAGCGGAATATTTGGCATAAGCGCTTTTGCCACATATACAGGGCTTTTGCAGCTTCCTTCCAGCAGTATAGTTATGAGCAACTCGGACTATTATGATGTCACCAACAATGACAACCCCATATGGGGACCATTTGCATCCCCAAGACTCGTAGAAGGACTTGCTGTAAAGCTCAATGAGTTTGCAGCAAGACAAAGCCTTGTCATAAGTGGACTTTTTCAGCAAGATTTGCGTGCTGACAGTAATCTGCACGAAGGAACAAGGGTCAATACCCAGTACGCAGGTATAGGTATATCTGGTCCTCTCAATCCCAAAGCAACTCTCTCTTATTCTCTATATGGATACGGCAATATGGGACAGTACGGAAACAATACAATTATAGCCTTTATGGGGGGAGGGAATATCACATTGCTCATGCCAGAAATCCTTGGCTCCAGTATAAGTCTTGAGGGCGTATACAGTTCTGGCGACAAAGACTCCGTTGCAGTATATGAGGGAAATACCACGGGTTATGATACTGCATTTCTGCCAGTAAGCAAGACATACCCGGGCTTTGTATATACCCCTGCATTAATCAATATCTTCTATGTGGGCTCATACATAACCATAAAGCCATTTTCCGGCTCAGAGATAAAAACTCTTGACAACATAATGCTTATGTTACGGCCTGTTGGTATTTTTAGAAGCACTACGGGTGCCATCTCTTCCGGAACATTGAAAAGTAGCAATAATGGGTTATACTTAGGAACAGAGGTTGATATGAGTATCATAGCAAGGCTACTGTCCGACCTAGGTCTTAGCATAAGCGGAGGCATGTTTATGCCTTCTGGCGTGTTTGAGGATAACAGCATCCAGACACTTATCACTGCATCCTTATCAATTACTCTATAGGAGTTTTTTATGGAAAAAAAAGTAAGTTTTTTTCTTATTCTTTTTATGCTGTTTTCCGGCAGCATAATTTTGTCTGCAGAGAACCTCTCTGCCGTAATAACTCAGGTTAGCGGCAAGGTAGAGATAAAAGGTCCTTCCGGCTCATGGAAACCTGCAAAGGAAGGTGATACGGTAAAAGAAGGAGATTCTATTTCTACTGGATTTAACTCCAAAGCGGTTTTGGAAACAACAGACAAATCCTCGGTGATCGTAGTAAAACAGCTTACAAGACTGTCTCTCAAAGAACTTCTCAAAAAAGAGGGTTCTGTAAAGACAGATCTTTTCCTGGATGTCGGCAGTGTAAGGGCACAGGTCAACAGCACCGATGACCTCAAGCAGGATTTCTCCGTGAGAACAGCAAGCACAACGGCTTCTGTAAGAGGCACTGTACTGGATGTGGTAACCCTGGGAGATAATGCTGCACGTATTCTTGCATGGCAGGGGATGGCAGATGTAGTAAACAAGAGCGGAAACCGCACCAATGTGGGAGAAGCAAAGAGCGGAGATAAAAAGGAAAAAGAACAAGATAAAGAAGACAATCAGCTGCCTCCTCCACCACCTGCTGACTTATCCAACCTTCCTGCAATAGCAGGGGGTAATGGTGGTCAGATAATATCCGGAACACAAGTGGGAATAAACGAGCTCCGAATCAATCCCGGGACAAGACCTGCAGGAGCCGGTGGCATAGCTCTACGAGGCGGTGGCTCTATAGGCAATGTCAACCTTCCCATAGGAGGACAGTTGCCATCTCTCCCGCCTCTGCCACAGGACTTTGCTATACCTGTTGATATCATAATAGAAATAGAATGGCCGCAAATACCTTCTCTTCCTACAGGACAGTAGAGGAGTAACCACAGCAAGGCACGGGTGATAAAAATCATCCGTGCCTTTTTTATTTTTATAGATTACTAGAGGTAATGTTATGAAAAAAACAATAAAAAAATATTCTTTGCATTGTCTGTTGTTGTAAGCCTTTTTATTTCTTCCTGTACGCTCATTACAGAAGTTGAATCAGTACAGATGTCATTGGAGCTCCCAAACAGAGCAGCAAACCCCATATATCTACCTCAGAGGCTGAGGATTATTATAGAAGGAGTCGGGATGACAAGACAGGAAAAAGTGTTTTCTTTTTCCAATTTGACAGAACCTTATGCAATAACAATTACAGCAGGGCCAGAGAGACACTTTATCGCGGAGGCTCTGGATATAGACGGCAGCATCATATACAGGGGAGAATCCACTCTGGACACATACCCGGGAGAGCCGGTAACAGTGCACATTGTCATGCAAAAAGCCCCTTACTGGGCTCCGTCCGTATATGTCAATGACAATGCTGCCATCGGAGGAAACGGAAGTTACAACGCACCTTTTAACACAATAGCAGACGCTGTTACATATATTACTAGTAATACTTTAAACACAGAACCCATAAACATAAAGGTAGCAGCAGGCACATATAACGAGAAGGTTTTTCTTGCCAGCAATATACGCCTTATGGGCGGATACAGTGAGGATTTTTCAACAAGAAGATTTATAAGCCCGCAGGACAGGGAAAAACCAGCCTATAAGACCTTGGTAAAATATACCATTACCATGATAAGCGAAGGAGTGGTATCCATAACTTCCGGTTCTCAAAACTGCACGGTAGAAGGCCTTTATATAGAAATAAGTCCTACCACAACTCAAACCAGTGGTATAGAACTGCCTATTACAAGTGAAAACACAAGGATATTTTACAATACAGTAAAACAAACAAACGCTCAGGATTATACTAGAGGCATACACATGTTTTCCAGCGTTTCTTATTATATAATAGGAAACTACGTGGATATAGATACCTCACAAACATATAATGTTGCAATATACGATGATCAATCTTCAAAAGCGTCAGGAGACCTTACTATAGCAAACAACGTATTAATAGGTACAGCCGGCATACAACTAAATGACACTAATAATCTTGTGAGATACATAATAGGTAACACAATAGATGCCGATACAGGCATAAATATGGCAAATGTTTCCAGTGCCGTTGTCATCAACAATCTGATAAAAGCATCTTCCGCAACTATAATAGGCGCTGGCAGTCCGACAGAAGTCTACAACAACTATGCATTTTGTCCTGTAACAGATAATTTTGGCTATGATTCTACAAAAAATAATATAAGTCAATTATCCTCCACAACATCACAGGACCCAGCATATGATATATACAAGAAAGCTACCTCGGATACAAGGATATACACCAACGGAGCTACTAAGCCCGACACACTATCTGGGACTATGAACATACCTGAGGATATAAGAGAGCTTCTTTACAAAGATATTCTAGGGGTTTCCAGAGGACCTGTGTGGGCAATAGGTGCCTATCAACAGCAATAGATAAGACAAAAAAGCCGCCTTTTAGAGGCGGCTTTTTTTATTAGCAATCATGTTTTCATTGAAATAAGCAGAAAGGAGTGATATATTGATTATATAAGCACTAGTTTTTTTTGCCTCTAACAGCAAAAAATTGCTTAGAAATTTTATTGTACTTCATAAAAAGTGTAGCATATTTTATTGCAACAAGTTTTTCAGCTGAATTAAAGAGGTTGTCATGAAAAAAATATCAGTTCTTTTATGTATTATTTTCATTATTCTTACATTATCCTGCACTCTTACCTATGAAGATACAGCAGAGGTCAGCATAGATATAGGAGATATCATGCCATCCAGAGGGTCTGCTCTGCCTCAGATTGAGACCGGAGCTCCCATAGAGATAGGTGGAGTAAGACTTACCGTACGCGGCCCCAATATGCCAAAGATAGAGAAGAAGTTTTTATCGGGGACAATTGCTATAACAATACCTGCGGGAGCGGATCGGGAGTTTTATCTTGAGATATACGACACAGAACAAAGCCTTGCATTTATAGGTACAGCAAGAGCAGATCTGTATCCAGGAGCAACCGCAAGGATAAGAATAAAGCTGCAGACCGCACCTGGCTGGGTACCGACTGTATACGTATCATCATTATCCAATGCACAGATGCCTGACGGAAGCAAACAATATCCGTTTTCTACAATAAGCGATGCAATTGCCTATACACAAGGACCGGTTGAGATAAGAGTAGCTGCAGGAACATACAATGAGTCTCTACAGCTCAGAGACGGCATAAGGCTCAAGGGTGGCTATAACTATGATTTTTCTTTGAGAAAGTTCTACTCCCCAGCAGACAGAGAAGATATAAACTATAAGACAACTATAAGTTCTGCGGCATCCACTTACGGGACGGGAATAATATACATCACAGGAGGATGTCTAATAGAAGGCTTTACTATAGAAAACACAAGTGGAGCTACATCCGGTGATGTCAATGTGATAATATCGGATATCTTTTCGTATACCAATAAACCTATATATATATTAAACAACACAATCAACAACAATAATGCATCCGCTAATGCAACAGCTATTGGCATAACAGGAGCTGTTAATACTCATATAGTAAATAATCTTATAACGATGGACAAATATAACACATATTCTAAGGGCATAGTCTTTTCTATAAACGAACTAACCCAGTATGCAAGCACCTATGTCATAGCCAATAATGCAATACAAAGCAACAAGGCAATAGAACTTGCAGACAACTCACTGGGTAAGTACTATGTGCTTGGAAACAGCATAGATGCTGCAACAGCTATAGCTGCAGAAAGCGGAGACATATATATTGCAAACAACATTATCATAGCCTCAGGTGCATCCATGACAGGGGCTTCTCTTGACATAACAGGAAAAACACAAAACAACTACATATATTATACGGGCGCCGCAGCAGCAGATCCTGCAGATTATACCGGCACCAGCAACATACACAATGGTAGCTCACTACCGTCAGTAAATCCCACTTTTAACGCGATATTAAAGGCAAAAGAAAACATAGATATAAGAATATTTACAGGCGGTGCCAATCTTTCTTCTGTTATAGATTCGATGTCAGTACCGGACAGCATAAGAGCTCTCCTGTATCTGGATGCGGAGAATATAAGCAGGCTTCCGACATGGGCTATAGGAGCATACCAGAGCTCCTATATGTAATTATAAAGAATCTTAGGCTGTTTCTCGCGCATAACGGGAAACAGCTATTATTCCTCCCCACCATAAAAGCATTATGGCTGCCTTATATATAGTAGAATGGCCTATATCATAAAAAAGTCTAAAGCTAAGAATACCATCGCTAACTGCTATCATAACAGCACCAAGAAAAGCAACATAAGCATTTTTTTTACTGTGTGCGAGCAATGCGGATGCACGCCACAAAAACAAGATATAAGAAACAGAATATATAAAAACAGCAAGTTTTATTATACCATCAAGGTAAGGATAAAGAACAAGATAGAGACCCATAAAAACTATGGCAGAAGGCAGTACCCATTTGTAAGCAGGCTCTTTATCTTGTCTGTAGAAAAAAACAGTATACATGACAAAAGCAAGTAAGTTGGAGGCTATGCCCATAATAAGAGTAAAAGGCGGTCTGTCAATCTGCATCCACATATCGCATAAAAGAGCAAAAACAACACCGGTAAAAACAATCCACTTCTCATTACTAAGCCCATGCAGCATAAGCCATGCTGCTATCAAAAAGTTGGGGATAAGCTTGGTGATAAGAGAAAGATATGGAGGCATAGAGTCTTCTAAAAATATATAGACAATACCGGAGACAATTCCCAGTACAAGCATAACAATAGAAGATACCTTATAAGCCAATTTCCCGCCGGGTATTACGATGTAAGATGCACTGGCATCTTTGTCATAAGCTCTTTTTATTTCTGGTCTGTTCATAAAAACCTCCTTAATAATTAGATAATAGTCAGTTTATATATACTCTCTTTACCCTTGATGATACGGCACAGGTAATCTCATAGGGGATTGTACCTATAAGCTCTGCCAGGTCCTGAGCATCAGGACCAGACGGGCCAAAGAGCACAACATCGTCATACAGTTTTACATCGCTTGCAGGACCTAGGTCTATCATAAACTGATCCATACATATTGTGCCTACAACGGGGTACAACCTGTCTTTTATCCTTACCTTTGCCTTGCCTGACAGCAACCTGCAGTATCCATCCGCATATCCTGCTCCAACAGTAGCGATGAGAGTATCACACGGCGCCTGCCACCTTCTGCCGTACGATATAGTGCTGCCTTTTTTTACCCGCTTTATAAATATCACCTTAGATAAAAGCTCCATGACAGGCTTGAGAGATACTTTATTGGAAAGAGAAGTATCAGGAACATAACCGTAGAGGCTTATTCCTGGTCTTATCATATCAGCTAGACTGTCTGGATAGTTGATTATAGCGCCTGAGTTGGCAAGATGCAGGTATCCTGTATCAATGCCCCTTTTTTTTATGAGCTCCACAGTTTTGTAAAAAGAGGCTATCTGCGAAGCTGTAAAATCATCGTCTGCAAGCTCTGATACAGGAAAATGTGTGGAAATCCCATACATCATAAGATAAGGGGACTTGTCTATATATTCTGCAATAGAAAATGCCTCTTCCGGCATACATCCGGTACGTCCCATGCCCGTATCTATCTCCAAATTGATACGCGCAGGCTGCCCTATTTTTTTTGCACTGTTTTCCAGCATCTTTATATAGCCGATATCGGAGCAAAAAAGACAAAAGTCGTTCTTTACTGCAACAGCAGCATCGGAAGGACACATAAGCCCAAGAATAACTATATCGCTTTTGAGTCCCGATTCTCTAAGTTCCATAGCCTCTTCCAGGGTTGCAACGGCAAGACTACTTATCCCCTGCTTTTCCAGATGCTTTGCAATCTCCACAGCTCCGTGTCCATAGGCATTTGCTTTTACTGCAGGCAATATTTTTCTACCCTGTGCAATCGCATTTATGCGTGCAAGGTTATGACTGAGATTTTTGAGGTGTATATATGCATAGGTATTGGCCAATGTTGTCCCCTACACGGCTCCCAAACTTGCAAGTATAACGGCCTTTATGGTGTGCAGCCTATTCTCCGCCTCCTCAAAAACAACAGAATGTCTGCTTCTGAAGACCTCGTCGGATACTTCCATTTCTTTTATGCCGTATTCTTTTTCTACCAGTTTTCCCATCTCCGTATTGGTATCATGAAAAGCCGGCAAACAGTGCAGGAAAAGTACATTGGGATTGCCTGTCTTATTTATAAGATCCATGTCCACTCTATAGGGTTCTAGCAGCTTTATACGCTCTGATATCTTATCTTCCTCTCCCATGGATACCCACACGTCCGTGTATATGGCATCTGCTCCTTCTACCAGAGACAAATCGCTTCCTGTTATAATGCTCCCTCCGCTTTTTTTTGCAAGCTCTTCTGCTTTTTTTACAAGTTCCGGCTCAGGTGCAAGCTCCGGGGGGCAGAGTGCCGTATAGTGCATTCCCAGTATTGCGGATATTATCATAAGTGAGTTGGCAACATTGTTTCTTGCATCGCCCGAGTATACCAGCTTGACATCAGACAGGTTTTTGCAGGTTTTTTCCTTGATCGTAAGCACATCAGCTAGTACCTGCGTGGGATGATACATGTCAGTAAGGCCATTCCAGACAGGTATGCCGGAGTATGTGGCAAGCTCTTCTACTGTCTTCTGCTCATAGCCTCTAAAACCAATCCCATCATAGAATCGGCCCAAGACTTTTGCCGTATCTTCCAGAGATTCCTTTTTTCCCAGCTGACTGTTGGTAAGAAAGGTAACCTGTGCTCCTTCTTCTGCGGCAGCAAGTTCAAAGGCGCATCTTGTCCTTGTAGATGTTTTCTCAAAGATAAGTACTATGCTTTTTCCAGTAAGTCTTCTCTGCCGTATTCCGGCTCGTCTTTCTGCCTTGAGAAATGCAGCAAGCTCTATGATATATTCTATCTGCTCCCTGCTATAATCAAGCAGTGTAAGCAGGCTTTTCCCTCGTATGTTTACGGCCATAGCACCCTCCTAAGGTTTTTATGTGGATACAGTAACCCAGTTTTTTTCTCAATGCAAGTATTATCTTATTTCTTGTCATAGAATTCCAGAAGACAAAAAACGGATTATAAAAAAGGGACGGATGCCTACGCATCCGTCCCGTTCGGTATAAACTTATGAGGTATTATTTTTCTATTATATCTTTTATCGCGTTGGAGATGTCCATTGAGTAATCTCCAAGGTGCTCAAGATGGCGTACAATGTCCATAAAGTAAAGCTCGCCTCGCACATCTGCTTCTTCTGTAAGGGTTTTTCTGGATTTCTTCCTGAGTTTGTCACGCATCTTGTCTATTTTCTGCTCAAGTCCGTATGCATAGTCAAAGTCATAACCAGGAGTCTCGTTCTCAAGAAACTCAACGTTATAACGCAGAAACTCTATAACAAGCTCTGTGTATTCACTAAGCTCGGATATTGCCTCCTCGTGGAATAAAGCGTTCTTCTTCTCCTTCTGTCTGAGCAATCTAGCTATACGAAACAGGCTGTCGCTCATGCTCTCAAAAGCACGGCTCATTACCTGATAAGCCATAAGTCTGTTTGCCTGTTCCTGGTTCATGGATGAGGTTGCACACTTGGTCAGGGTTATATGTATGGCTTCTTCCATCTCATCAAAGCGCATCTCAAGCTCAGAGGCGCGTTCCTTGAGCTCGTTCAGTGTTTCCATGTTGCCAGTAAGAGACGTGTGCAAGAGCTTGGCCATCTCGTATATGCGCCTTGCCATCTGGGTTATGGCTTTACCTATCATTATAAGGTTGGACTCAAGGCTCTCAGGAAGAGGAGAGGCAACCATAACAAGGGCATCTTCTGCCTTTTCTTCTGGTAGTATTTTAAATAGGAGCTTGGCATATGGTTTTACAAACCATATAAAGAGAAATGTGTTTGTAATGTTAAAGAATGTGTGAAAAGCAGAAAGATGGTATGTTACTGCATTGTGGTCCGTTACAGCACCGGGAATCACATAATCAACAAATGCGATGAAAGGACGGAATACAAAAAGCATCCAGATAACACCGGTTATGTTAAACAGCATATGTGCATAAGCTATTCTCTTGGCCTGACGGTTCATGGGTATTGAGGCAAGAAACGCCGTTATAGTAGTACCTATGTTCTCACCAAGAACAGCAGCAGCAGCAAGAGGAAAGGTTATCCAGCCTTTAAAAAGCAAAGTAAGAGTAATAGCAACAGTTGTAGAAGACGACTGCAAAATCATAGTTGCAAGACTGCCCATAAGGACAAAGGCAAAAATAGAAAAAAAGCTGTCATCGCGGAAAAACTCAAAAAACCACTTTGTCTGCTCTGTAACCTGTACATCAGGTACCTGTTCTTTAATAATTGACAGGCCAAGAAAAATCATAGAGAAACCAAAAAGTGCCTCTGCAGCCTCTCTTACGGACTCTCTTTTGCTAAAGAACATGGGAAGAGACACTGCAAAAACAGGCAGAACAAGATGCCCCAAAGAAAACTTAAATCCAAAAAAAGACACAATCCATGCCGTAAAAGTAGTACCAATATTGGCTCCAAAAACAACTCCTATAGCCTCCTCCATCGCAAGCAAACCAGCATTGACAAGACTTACCACAAGTACAGTAGTAGCAGAAGAACTCTGAATCACGCTGGTAACAAGTGTACCAGAAAGGACACCCTTTATCGGTTTATCACTAAAAGACCGCAAAATCCGTCTAAGTCTGCCACCGGCACGCTTTCTGAGCCCCTGGCTCATAAGCCTCATACCATAGAAGAACACAGAAAGCCCACCAATAAGATTGACAATCATAAGAAACGTCTTCACAAAAAGCCTCCGGGAAGGGAAAGGTTTTCTTTTTTATACACATAAAAAAACAAAAAGTAAACAAATAATCGCCTGCAATAATGACAAATCCGACTAAGATTACCACAAACTCTGCATATCATAAAAAATTATTATACCGAACGTCAGAAAGCGCGCCATAACAAGCAAAACAAAAAGGAAAAGCGCGCTTCTGACTGCCTTCGGCAAAAGCTGATAATGTAAAAAAAGTAAACAAAAGAAATAGAGACACACCATTATCTCCTGATCCAAATAGAGAAAAGCAAAAAAAGACACTTAGCATATAAAAAACTGACATTTCATCAATACACTGACCCTTATATGAGGAGCAGTCAAGTAAAGACACATAAAACAACGCCCCACCCTTAATAAAACTCACATCCAATGATAAGATATATCCATGGACAACAACCTGTTTTCCGCAGCAAGCAGAGAAAAAGCAGAACCACTTGCAGCAAGAATGAGACCTAGAACAATAGACGAGTTTGTAGGACAAGAACACATCTTGGGACCGGGCAGACTACTTAGAAGAGCAATACAGGCGGACAGACTATCATCGCTTATATTTTATGGACCACCCGGCTGTGGGAAGACAACACTGGCACGCGTAATAGCAAACACAACAAAAAGCGCATTCTTATCACTCAATGCAGTACTAAGCGGAGTAAAAGAAGTAAGAGAAGCAATAGCCAAAGCACAGGAAGAACTTGCATACAGAGGGAGAAGAACAATCCTCTTTGTGGACGAAGTCCACAGATGGAACAAAGCCCAGCAGGACGCATTGCTGCCATGGGTAGAAAACGGCACAGTCATACTCATAGGAGCAACAACAGAAAACCCTTACTTTGAAGTAAACTCTGCATTAATATCAAGAAGCAGAATATTTCAGCTACTGCCACTTACAGAAGAACACCTCAGACAAATAGCGCTCAACGCACTAGCAGACCCTGTGAGAGGATACGGCAAATACAACATAAAAATAGACCAAGACGCACTCACCCACCTTATAAACATAGCAAACGGAGACGCGAGAACACTCCTATCCGCACTGGAGCTTGCAGTAGAAACAACACCGGACAATTTTCCTCCAGAAGGCAACGAGCCAATATACATAAGCAAAGAAGTAGCAGAAGAAAGCATCCAGAGAAAAGCAGTACTGTACGACAAAGAAGGAGATTTTCACTATGACATAATAAGCGCATTTATCAAGTCATTAAGAGGTTCTGACCCTGATGCAGCCTTTTACTGGCTCGCAAGGATGATTGACGCCGGAGAAGACCCCAGATTCATCTTTAGACGCATGCTAATCCTTGCAAGCGAAGACGTTGGGCTTGCTGACCCCCAGGCAATACAAGTAGTAAACTCCTGTGCACAAGCATTTGACAGAGTGGGCATGCCAGAAGGACAGTATCACCTTGCACAGGCAGTACTCTATCTTGCCACCTGCCCCAAGAGCAACTCCGTTATGGGTTATTTTGATGCACTAAGAGCCGTAAGAGAAGAAAAAAGCCATGAAGTCCCCACACATCTCAAAGACTCATCAAGAGACTCCAAAGGATTTGGCCACGGGCAGGGATACATCTATCCCCATGCATATAGAGACCACTGGGTAGCACAGAACTATCTGCCGGCAGGACTCAAAAACAGAATCTTCTACAGACCGGCAAAAACAGGATACGAAGCCCGGCTTGCAGAGGAAGTGGAAAAAAGAAGAACAATTCTAATGGACATAGAAACAGAAGACACAGAAGAAATACTCAGCTTTACACCGAACAGCATAACAGGATGGCAAAACAGAACAGAAGAAGCAGCAGAAAGAAATACAGAAAAACTTCTGGCAAAGATAACAGAACATGCAAAGATAACACGACATAACAGAGTCCTGGTGCTGGAGACACCCCCCGGCCTTATACTCTGGCAGGCAGTAAGACAGGCAGCAGAAGGACAGGTCACAGCAGGTCTTTTAAACAGCAAAGAAGAAGAAAAGATAAAAGCAATAGCAGAACAATTTGACAGCCTTCTTGCCCCCATAACCTTCATCTATCAACCAGAAAAACTTGAGGACAACAATATCTATGACAAAATCGGCTACACACAATTCGAACGCATACTAGTAAGAAATCTGTTGGGAACAAAAAGCAACAAAGAGACAATCATAAAGCAGCTCGCCACACTCACAGAAAACAACGGTAAAATCGTAATAACAGAAACAATATATAGAGAAGGACAAAGGCTCAACGAAATTATAAACTTCCGCGGCAACGAGATACTAAGAGAAGAATTAAAACAGGCAGAAGAAGAGTTCTATTCCTCCAACAATGACCCCAGACTCAACTGGCAGCCCGAGACACTACAAGAAATGCTAATACAAGCAGGATATGCGATAAAAAAAGCAGAAAGAATAAGATACGGAGTAAAACGCATAATAAAAAAACAAGAAATAGAAAAATGGCTAGGAGATACAAACAGCCCCTATAGCAGCTTTATGAGACAAAAGCTGGGAGTAGAAAAGACAGAAACAATAAGAGAACAAGCAATAACAAGCCTAGCAGAAAGAGAAATCCAATGGAAAAGAGAAATCTGCATAATATCTGCAGAAATGAAAAAACAAAAACAACAATTTTAATTGACAATCAAACAAGGATTTTGTAGTATAACGACAGCCTGTAGGACTTGACAAAGAGCCGGTTTTTTTGCAATCTACATCACGCAAAAGCGGTGGATGTAGTTCAGCTGGTAGAACACCAGATTGTGGCTCTGGGGGTCGCGGGTTCAAGTCCCGTCATCCACCCGGCATGCGCCTGTAGCTCAGCTGGATAGAGTGCCGGACTTCGAATCCGTGGGTCGTAGGTTCGAATCCTACCAGGCGCGTGGTAAAATGTGGGCCGTTAGCTCAGCTGGCAGAGCAGCAGACTCTTAATCTGCGGGTCGAAGGTTCGATCCCTTCACGGCTCACCTAGCCCTGCCTATTGACAGGGAATAATTTTTACGCTACTATCCGCATCGATGTGATGCGAGAGTGGTGGAATTGGTAGACACGCTAGACTTAGGATCTAGTGCCGCAAGGTGTAAGGGTTCGAGTCCCTTCTCTCGCAGAAGTCTACCAGAAAAAAACGCGGGAGTAGCTCAGCGGTAGAGCTCCACCTTGCCAAGGTGGATGTCGCGGGTTCAAGTCCCGTCTCCCGCTCTAGTGTACCGGTTTGCCGGTACACTTTTTTTTTATTTTCATAACACTATAACGGTTCTTTTCTCTTGTTTATTTTTTTGTTATAGTAAGAAAAATACATAAAAAACTCTTTGCAAAGGATGGAATACTGTGATTAAAAGCAAGGATATCAAAAAAAACGAGAATTCTTCCGTAAAACTTTCAATAACAATAGATAAGGAAGATGCAAAAAAGGCATATGACAGCGTCTTGGCTCAGTATGCAAAAGAAGCTCAGATACCTGGATTCAGAAAAGGAAAAGTTCCTGCAGCAATCCTGGAAAAAAAGTTTGGTAGAGGAATCAGATATGAAGCAGGAGAAAATCTCATAAAGGATGCTCTTGATGAGGCCTTTAAAGAAATAGAAGAAAAACCACTTGCTTATTCTATTCCCACTCTAATATCAGATTTTCCAGAAGACTTTACCAAGGACATAACCTTTGAAGTAGAATACGACATTTATCCAGAGTTCTCTGTACCAGACTACACGGACATAGAAGTGGAAGAACCCAAGGTAAGCATAACAGAAGAAGAAATAAACGCTGAGTTGGAAAAACTGCAGAAGCAAAACGCAATAGTCGTAGAGAAAGAAGAAGGCAGCAGAGTAGAAGAAGGCGATATTATAACTGTAAATTATCAAGAATTGGATGAAAACAACTCCCCTATAGAAGGTTCAAAAAGAGAAGACTATGTTTTTACGGTAGGCACCAAGTATAACCTGTATGAGTTTGATGACGAACTTATAGGTCTCAAGAAGGGTGAGAAAAAAACAATAGAAAAAACTTTTCCAGAGGATTATCAGGTAAAAGAATTTGCAGGCACTACAAAAAAAATAGAAGTGGAAATAAAGGCCATAAAAACACAGAATATACCAAACCTAGATGATGACTTTGCACAGGATGTAAACGAAAAGTACGAAACACTCGATGACCTCAAAAAAGACATAGAAAACAGACTTATAAAAGAAGCAGACTCCATAATAAGACAGAAAAAAATAGATCAATTTCTTGCTAAACTTTCTGAAAAGACAGAAATCCCAATACCCAAAAGTATGATAAAAGCAGAACTGGATAATTCTTACCACCAGCTCGCCCACCAGTACCAGACAACAGAAGAAAATCTGGACAAGGCATTGGAAAAAGAAGGAAAAACAAGGGAGGACATATATAAAGAGTGGGAACCTTCTGCAACAGAAGCTCTCAAAAAAAGACTGATAATCAACCAGCTCATCCAAGACAAAAAAATAGAAGTCAGCGACGAAGAGATGGAAAACTATTATAAAGAAATAGCAGAAGGTGCAGGTGTGGATGTGGAGCAGGTAAAGCAATATTATGCCCAAATGGGATTAACCAACGAACAGCTTAGCTATGACCTCAAGGAAAAAAAGCTCTTTGATCAGATATTGGAAGAAATAAAAGTAAAGAAAGGCAAAAAAATATCTTATGTGGACTTAACCAAAGCAAATGAGTAAATTATATAAACAAAAAGGTAAAGGAAAAGCAATGACAACAAAAATGAGCAATCTTGTCCCCATAGTCATAGAACAGACAGGCATGGGGGAAAGATCCTATGATATTTACTCAAGACTGCTTAAAGATAGGATTATATTTATAGACGGCGAAATCAACGATATTACGGCAGACCTGGTAGTGGCTCAGCTTCTTTTTCTGGAATCCCAAGATCCAGAAAAAGATATAAGCGTATATATAAACACACCAGGAGGCTCAGTAACAGCCGGACTTGCAATATACGATACAATGCAGTATGTAAAACCCGATGTTCAGACAATATGTCTGGGGCAAGCAGCTTCCATGGGCGCTCTGCTGCTTACGGCAGGAGCCCCTGGTAAAAGGCTGGCACTTCCCTCCTCAAGGATACTTATCCACCAGCCTTGGGGAGGAGTACAAGGGCAGGCTGCAGATATTGCAATACAGGCAAGGGAAATAGTCAGATTAAAAAAGCTGATTATATCATATATGGCAAAACATACAGGTAAAAAAGAAAAAGATATTGCCAATGACCTTGAACGTGACTATTTTATGAGCCCAGAAGAAGCAAAGAAATACGGTATAATTGACGATATACTTATAAGAGGTTGAAATGGCAAGAAATGCAAAAAACGATAGAGCATGTTCTTTTTGCGGAAAAAGCGTACAATATGCAAAAAAACTGATAGCAGGACCCGGAGTGTATATATGTGACGAGTGCGTCAATGTATGCAAAAGAATAATAGATGAAGAACAGGACACAATCAACTGGGAAATGACAGAAGATATCCCTACCCCGCAGGAATTACACGCCCATCTCGATCAATACGTAATAGGTCAGGAAGATGCAAAGAAGATTCTCTCTGTTGCAGTATACAACCACTATAAAAGAATAAACAGCTTTAACATTCTGGAAGATGAGGTAGAGCTGGAAAAATCCAACATACTGCTTATGGGACCAACAGGAAGCGGAAAAACTCTTCTTGCAAGAACATTGGCAAAAAAGCTCAACGTACCATTTGCCATAGCAGATGCAACAACTCTTACAGAAGCAGGATACGTGGGAGAAGATGTAGAAAACATACTTCTCAAGCTTATACAGGCTGCAGGTAATAATATTTCGGCTGCAGAAAGAGGCATAGTCTATATAGATGAGATAGATAAGATATCAAAAAAGTCAGAAAACGTATCCATAACAAGAGATGTATCGGGAGAAGGTGTACAACAGGCACTATTAAAAATAATAGAAGGTACAATCGCATCCGTCCCTCCTCAGGGTGGCAGAAAACACCCCAATCAGGAAATGATAAGGATAAACACAAAGAATATTCTCTTTATAGCAGGCGGCGCTTTTGTAGGACTTGATAAAATAATAGAATCAAGGATAAAAAAGCAGGTTTTAGGCTTTGGTGCAGATGTAAAAGGTTCTTCCGATAGAGAGCTGTCCTTCCTGTATAAGCAATTGCAGCCAGATGATCTTATAAAATTCGGCATGATTCCCGAGTTTGTAGGAAGATTTCCAATCCATGTTGGACTACATGAGCTCTCTGTAGAAAACCTAGTAAGAATAATAAAAGAACCCAAAAACTCCATATTAAAACAGTATCAGGCAACATTAAGATTGGACGATGTGGAACTTATAGTAGAAGATGATGCAATAGAAGAAATAGCCAAATTATCAATAGAAAGAAAAACAGGTGCAAGAGGGATAAGATCCATATTTGAAAACATAATGCTGGACGTTATGTATGACATTCCTTCCATAAAAGGTAAAAAGCAAGTATTAATCACAAAAGAACATATCCAAAAACAAAAAAAACCAGAAATAAAAATCATAAAAAAATCAGCATGAAGCTTTTTGACATAAAGAATGCAGGGAGAACAATTCCCATTGTTCTCCCATCCATACTCATTATAGAAAGAATATCTCTTCTCAATCATCCCATCCACATACGGGTGACAAAACAGGAAGACATAGCAGCTGTAAAAAAAGCCATGGAAAACTCAGGAAGCATTTTTATACGATATCCCGGCATAAGAAAAACAGAAGAAGAAGCACCAATCGGCACTATTGCAAGAATACTTAGAATACAGGGACATGAGGGAAAAGAGCATCATCTACTTATAGAAGGCAAAAAAAGAGCAGAAATAAAAAAAATACTGGAAAAATCACCATTTTTTAATATAGAAATAAAAGAAATAGTAGAAGAAAAAGATATAGACGAGAACACAGCACTACATATAAGAACAATAAAAACCCTGATAAAGGATTTTGCAAAAGAAGCAAAACAAAAAGAAACAAGACTAGAAGAACTGCTCGCAAGGATAGAAGATCCTCTCACTATGCTAAACTTTGCCATGTTTAGTATACCCATCCCCGTAGAAAGACAAATATTAATATTTAACCTAGAAAAACCGGCTCAATATCTGCCAGCACTGGAAGAAGCAATAGAAACAGAAATCCAAAGCCTTTCCATAAGAAATAAGATACAAAAAAAAGTAAAAGAAAAAATGGAAAGATCGCAAAAAGAATATATACTTAACGAGCATATAAAAGAAATAAGAAAAGAACTGGGGCAAGATATATCTACAGAAGACGAAATAAGTGAAATAGAGAAAAGAATAGAGGAAAAAGGACTTTCTCAAGAGGCAAAAGAAAAGGCATATAAAGAGTTATCAAGATTAAAAAAACTTCAGCCACTATCTCCGGAAGCAGGTGTCGCAAGAACATATATAGACTGGCTTCTAGATATACCCTGGCAGGAAAAAACAGAAGATAACAGAGATATAGATAAAGCAAAAGCGATTCTCGATGCAGATCACTATAATCTTAAAGAGCCCAAAGAAAGAATATTAGATTTTATAGCTGTTAAACAATTATCAGATAAGTTAAAAGGACCTATATTATGTTTTGTCGGCCCACCGGGAACAGGCAAGACATCTCTGGGTAAATCTCTTGCACATGCTCTATCCAGAAAATTTGTAAGAATTTCTCTTGGAGGAGTAAGAGATGAGGCAGAAATAAGAGGCCACAGAAGAACATATGTAGGAGCTCTTCCCGGAAAGATAATACAGGGAATGAAAAGCGCAGGAACAATAAATCCGGTATTTTTGCTTGACGAGATAGATAAAATGAGTAACGATTTTAGAGGAGATCCATCAGCAGCTCTTTTAGAAGTACTGGATCCAGAACAAAACCATGCCTTTTTTGACCATTACATAGGACTTCCGTATGACCTTTCTTCCGTTATGTTTATAGCAACAGCCAACTCGCTTTATTCCATACCCCATGCATTGCGTGACAGAATGGAAATCATAGAAGTACCAGGATATTCGGATATAGAAAAAATACACATAGCAGAAAAGTATCTGATACCAAAACAAAAAAAAGAAAACGGCTTAGAATGGGCAAAGATACGTTTTAAGAGAGAAGCATTGCAAAATATTATCCATCAATACACTATGGAATCAGGAGTAAGAGAACTAGAACGGCAAATTGCAAGAGTAATGAGACAATTGGCCAGAGAAGCAGTAAAAAAAGAACAGCATAAAAAAAACAAAGAAGAAAGAAATTTTTCTAGAGTAATTACAGAGAAAACAATAGAAAAGCATCTGGGACCTGCAAAGTACATAAAAAAGAAAACAGATAAACAAAACAGAATAGGACTAGCCAACGGCCTTGCATGGACAGAAGTGGGAGGAAGGCTGCTGCCAGTAGAAGCAGTAACATTTCAGGGAGCAGGAAGACTAATACTAACAGGCAGTCTTGGAGATATAATGAAAGAAAGCGCTAGAACTGCTCTCTCCTTCTTACAAAACAATGCAAGAAAATTTAACCTTGGAATAAGAGATTTTGCAGGAAAAGATATCCATCTGCATGTACCAGAAGGAGCTATTCCCAAGGACGGACCATCTGCAGGTATAACAATAACAGCGGCCATACTGTCCTCTCTTACCAATACTCCCGTAAAAGCTGATTTTGCAATAACCGGAGAAATAACTCTAACTGGCCGCGTCTTACCCGTGGGAGGAATAAAAGAAAAAGTTCTGGCAGCACAAAGACATGATATAAACAACATAATCCTTCCGGAAGATAATCTAAAGGATACGGATAAAATCCCTCAGGAAGTACAAAAGACATTGACCTTCTATCCGGTTAACAATCTCATGGAAGCATTAAAACTCTTATTTGGTAAGGATGTGTTTAACTGGTAACTACCAACTCATTTCATTTCCTTCAAGATCAACATATGCTGGTCTGGTATCAAGCGATAGTATTATATTACCTACTTTTTCTGCGGCATCATAAGGACTTATGGGAGCCTCAGAACCACCCATATCAGAGCTAAACCATCCAGGATGAATAGCACACACTGTAAAACCTTCTTTGGACAATCTGTTTCTTAATATGGCAGTAGCCATATTAAGAGCCGCTTTTGACATGCAATATGAGAACTCCGCTTCTCTCCAACAATTAGCAATGGAACCTGCCTCTGACGAAATATTTGCTATCCATTTTTTCTTACCTCGTCTTAAAAACGGAAGGAAATTTTTTATTACTTTTAAAGGAGCTATACTGTTTACCTCAAAAGTAGGTGCATATATAGAAAAATCGAGCTCATCTATATCCGGAGCATTTTGTTCAAAATGTACAGCAGCATTGTTAATAAGAATATCCAAAGAATCAGTATCTTTTTTAAGAGAAAAAACAATATCAGTAAGCGCTTCTTCCTTTGTCACGTCTCCATAATACAAGAAAAGAGAATCAGAATACTCTTTCTTTAAGTTATCCAAAGAATAGGAATCACTTCTAATTATATTGTATACATTATATCCTTTTTTTAAAAAATAAGATACAAGAGATAGCCCCAAGCCCCTTCTGGCTCCAGTGATAAGAATATTCATAGTTTTCTCCTTAAAACATTGCAATAAACAAAAACAAGTTAAAAAATTCCTTGATAATGCATGATTCTAACTTATAATATAACTATAGACACAGAGCTGCAAGGAGGCTTCTTATGAATATCTTTTCAAAAAAAAAGCTGCTGGTTCTTCTGATATTGGTTTCTGCAACATCAATTCTATTTGCTTTCGAACTTTCTTCTCTGTATGTAAAAACAGTATATGTGTCCAAAGTCTATACATATGACCAAGGGTACAAGGTATTATATGTAAAGCAAAACCTAGATATAGGGACAGCATATATACCGCTCAAGTGGGTAAAAGAAAAAAAGGCCATAATCGTACCAGGAAATGATCCACTCTATCCATACATGTCCATATACTGGAAAGAAGGTCAATTTTACAGAGTTATTCTCTACATACCCGATGATCCCAGAAATCCGGCATGGGGATTTACATCAAAAACAGACCAAGAAGCGGATAAATTTGAAATTGATACTCTGGAAATGGAATTTTAACAGAACAGCTTGCAATTAACATATAATTGAGATAAAAATAGCAGACTCTCAAATCAGGAGATATTATGCAGGCACCCAACAATGTGCTTGAATGGATAGATAATAATTCTGTTTTTTTAATATTGGGACATAAGGATCCGGATGGTGACTGTGTGGGTTCCCAGCTTGCCATAACCAGGTTTTTAAATAGGATAGGGAAAACTGCGATTCCTTTATCAAAAGGAGCCTTTAAAACCACAGAAGTAAAAAGCTACGAAAAATTTTTTACTAAGAATATAACAGAAACAGAACTCAATAGACTGCAAAACCCTGTAATAATAGTTTTGGACACATCCACACAGGATAGACTTGGAGAATTTGCTTACCTTACTGACAGATACCCTACTTTGGTAATAGACCATCACATAGCAGGAGAAGACTTTGGCACTTTAAAATGGGAAGAGCCTTCCGCACCTTCTACTACTTATATGGTACAAAGCATAATAGAAACAAAAACAGGTAGCATTTCACAAGAGGAAGCTTTCTTTGTATTTTATGGACTGGCAACAGATACCGGATTTTTCAGATTTTTGGAAGAAGGCAGTGCCCATGTCTTTAAGTCTGCAGCCAGATTGGTAGATGCCGGAATAAGCCCAAGGAATCTCTATCTTGCCACGCAGAAAGGTCAAACATTAAAATCAAGAAAATGGCTTGGGATAATGCTATCCAATATGGAAATATTGTGTGACGGAAAGTTTGTAATATTCTCAGAAACAATGACCATAAGAAATGAATATCCCGATGGAGACAGGCAGACAGACCTTCTATACAATATTGTATTGGATACAGATCAATGTGAAGCAATAGCTGCTATACGAGAAGAACCCAATGGCGGTTGTAAGGTTAGCATGAGGTCAAAAAAATATCTGGATGTAGCGAGTATAGCAAAATCATTCGGAGGAGGCGGTCACAAACATGCTGCAGGTTTTGAAACAAAAGCAAAATTGGAGAGTATAAAAAAAACAATAAAATCTCTATTCGAACAAAATTGTAAATAATTGTAAAAAAAGTATAAATAATAGACATTTTTCTGGCATAAAAATTGCATATATGTCCTCAAGTATATCATAAGGGGGATATATATGGACTATCTGTCAAAACAAGTCATCAAGTATCAAGAAAAAAGACAAAAGTTTGAAAACATTTTTTCTATCCTAGCAGAAGAAATCTACAATTATCCAAGAAACGAAGAACACCGAGGAGGATTTCTGATATTCTTTTATCCTAGATTAAAAAAGCTTTGTAAAACATTTGAATATCAAGGAATACCATTTTCTCATTACCTTAGAAAGACAATTAAATGGCAATATAAAAGTTTTTTAAAAGAAATATCCACACGCAATAATTTGGAAGATATTCTATCAAGTTCTGACTTTCAGGAGCTATATTTAAACAGGTCAGCACTATCCTTTAATAGTGCACATGATAAAAAAACATCAATGCTTGCAGAAATACTAAAAAATGCAAAAGGGAAAGAAAGAACCAGACTTTTTTTCCTTATTTTAAGAGAAATAGAATACCTCCCTCCAGATTATGAGGAAGAAATAGCAGAAATAATGGAAATAGAAACAGACCATCTGCAATATATTTTTTCTGAACTCAGAAAAAGACGCCATAGCAGAATAATAAAAAGACAAATCGTACAAAAAAAGAGAAATGCATTAAATATGAGAATACTTCTGCTAGAAAAACAAATTGAACTTGCAAGTGAGGAAGAAAAAATACAACTTATAGAGGAAATAGAAAAGAAAAAAATTAGACTCAAAAAACTAGACAGAAAACTAGAAAAGATGTCAATCCGTGCAAAACACTCCGATATAGCAGAAGTTCTCAACATTCCAAAAGGAACAATTGACTCAGGTATATACTATATAATAAAACGCTCTCAGGAGGGAACATCTTTTATAAACAATTATTTTAGCGATTTCAACTCTGCAAGCAAGGCATGCCATGGCAATGTAGCACACTTTACTCTCACAGGATAATCGCGCAAACCGGAGAAAACAACAAGATCTCCGTAGTTATCCAGAGGCTCCTTGCTCTCACCTCGCAATACAGCCAATACGTTCTCTACAAAAGATATGGCTTCTTCTTTGCTCTTCCCCTTTACTATATCTGTCATAATAGAAGCAGAAGCCATATCTATGGCACATCCATGACCGTCAAAATACACCTTTTCTATTATTCCGTCTTTTACATCAACCTCAAGTTTTACAGAATCTCCACATGTCGGGTTATTATGAAGATGAGAATCAGGAATATGTGATAAATCCCTTCTATTCCGCGGATGTTTATAATGATCAAGAAGTATCTCCTGATAAAGATCATTAAACTGCATATTAAAAGAACTCCTTAGCATATTTTATTGCAGAAACAAGAACATCTATGTCCTCTACAGTATTATATATTGCAAAACTCGCTCTTACAGTAGCAGGGACAGAAAGCCGCTTCATAATAGGCTGAGCACAATGATGACCAGCCCTTACAGCTACTCCTCTGCTGTCCAAAATCTGAGCTACGTCGTGAGGATGGATATTATCGACATAAAAAGAAATAACACCTCTATGAGAAGAATCCTTACTCCCGTAGACAGTAAGCCCTTCTATATCTTCTAACCTTTCTATTGCATAGTCCGTCAACACTCTCTCATGTTTTATGATAGTATCAAAGCCCAAAGAAGAAATAAAAGAAACTGCCTCGGCAAACCCCGCAGCCCCTTCTATATTGGGAGTCCCTGCTTCAAACTTATGAGGTATATCATTCCATGAGGAAGAATATAAATCCACGGATAATATCATGTCACCTCCGCCAAGAAACGGGGGCATATCTTCCAGTATGTCCCTTTTTGCCCAAAGAAAACCTATTCCCGTAGGCCCGTAGATCTTATGTGCAGAAACAGCCATAAAATCACAATTAAGAGCCTTTACTGACAATGGCATATGTGCTGCTGCCTGAGCGGCATCAAGCATCACTATAGCACCCCTTGCATGAGCATAGCTTATTATCTCTTCAACCGGCTGAATGGTGCCAAAGACGTTAGACATAAGGCTTACAGAAACAAGCTTGATAGATTCATCCCAGATATCTGACAGCACAGAAACATCGATTTTCCCTATATCATTAAAAGGAAGGAATCTGAGTCTTATCTTTTTTCTTTCCGAAAGCAACTGCCAAGGCACTATATTACTATGGTGTTCGAGTTCGGACAGTAGTACAATATCACCTTCTGATAAGTTCTGCTCAGCCCAGGTTCTTGCAACAAGATTGATTGCCTCTGTTGCATTTCTTGTAAAAACAATCTCGTCTGATTTAGCACCGATAAACTCCGCTACTCTCTCTCTGGATTTCTCATATAGATAAGTAGCTTTTTCTGATAAAAAATGTATGCCTCTATGCACATTGGAATGACTGTTCCTTGCATAATCCGTCATTGATTCTATTACCTGTATAGGCCTCTGAGTTGATGCAGCATTATCCAGATATACAAGGCGGTTTCCATGTATAGTCTGTTTTAATACTGGAAACTGTTCTTTTATATGTGCAATATTATTATACTTTGACATAGACATACCCATCTTCTATCTTAACATCGTATTTTTTAACATTCTTTGTGGCAGGAAAATCCAATACCCTGCCTGTCTTTATATCAAAGCGAGAACCATGCTTGGGACAATACACATGCTCCTTCCACACCATTCCTTCCGAAAGCAGACTATATTCATGAGAGCATACATCATCCAGAGCAAAGACCTCTCCATCAAGCTTAAACAAAGCTATCTTATTTTTTCCACACATAACACCTGTGCTTTTATCAAAGGAATCTGCCTTGATAGTCTTATACCACTTAGCCACACCTTCCCCTTAAAGCATTTTAATCTTTTTTTCTGCAAGCCTATATATTATTTTTGCTTCTCTATCAGGTATCAAATCAAGGACATCCTTGATATGAGCAGAAGAAAGCAATGCTGTTGCCTGAGCCTTATCTAGCCCCCTGCTTCTCAAATAAAACAATTCTTTATCCCCTACCTTTCCGCTGGTAGAACCATGACTGCATCGTACATCATCCGTAGATATGGACAACGTAGGTATAGAAGAAACCTCCGCATCATCTGATAACAGCAAATTCTTGTTGGAAAGATATGCATCCGTTCCTTTTGCCCTTTCCTTTACATCTATAAGCCCTTGATATACTGCTCTTCCTCTATCACCAGCTACAAGGTTATACCTTGATACACTATGAGTTCTCTCTGAAGAATGCTCCTGTACCGTTCTAAAATCATAATGCTCAGTACCGGACAGCACAGAAGCACCTAGAAGAAGTGCATCCGCACCGCTGCCAAAAAGATTTACCCATATACGTTGTTTTATAAAAGAGTATCCCATCATACCAGAAAAATGCACAAATCTAGCATTTTTCTTTAACTCTACATAAGAATGCGCCATCCTGTAAGGACTAAGAAGCTCTGTTCCAAGATCATATATGTTTAAGGATGCATTATCCTCTACAAGGCCACTGCAGACAAGATTGATAAAGGAGCCTCTACCTGCATTATGCTTTATGACCACATTGGCCGTAACAGAAGGCAACACAAAAAACATAAGATGCACATCGGAGATTGTTCCAAGATCCTGCTCAAGCTCTATCTCAATATCAACGTTCTTTTCTATTCTTATATATCTGGTAACAGCAGAAGACATGGCTCGCAAAATAAAAACATTATCAGCCTTGCTTAACATATTCTCCTGCATACTAATAAAGGCATTGTCTTTTATCTCATAAGGCATAAGAGCAGCTGCTCCATTCACATGGACATTGCAGTCGCTCTTCTTAAAATTGTCAAAATCTATGCCTGATATATCTGTCCTTCTCCACTCTTCCTCAAAACCGGAAGGAAGAGCCATATTCTCTGCCATTTTTTCTGCTCGTCTTATTATTGTATTCATATCCATTTGCTTAACCAACTGAGCCCTCCATCTCAAGCTCTATGAGCCTATTGAGTTCTACTGCATATTCCATAGGAAGCTGCTTAACAAGAGGATCCAAAAAACCATTGACTATCATACTTGCAGCCTCATCCTCAGAAAATCCCCTGGACATAAGATAAAAAAGCTGTTGCTCGCTTATCTTACTAACCCTAGCCTCATGCTCTATACGTGCATCACTGGACTTTATATCCATATAAGGATAAGTGTTACTGGTAGAACTAGGATCAAGAATAAGGGCATCGCATACTACATGCGACTTTACATCCTTAACATCCTTCTCTACCTTAACAAGCCCCCTATAACTTGCAACACCCCCATCCTTACTTATAGACTTGGAAGTAATAACAGAAGAAGTATGCGGGGCTGCGTGTATCATCTTGGCACCTGTATCCTGCTCCTGTCCCTTCCCTGCAAAAGCTATGGACAACACCTCGCCATGAGCACCCTCACCCATGAGAATAACAGAGGGGTATTTCATAGTCTTCTTGCTGCCTATATTTCCATCAACCCACTCTACCGTAGCACCTTCATAAGCAACAGCTCGCTTTGTGACAAGATTATAAATATCACCTGACCAGTTTTGTATGGTGCTGTATCTGACCCTTGCGCCGGGAAGAGCTATTATCTCTACCACGGCACTATGAAGAGAAGCCGTTGTATATACCGGAGCAGTACACCCTTCTATATAATGAACAAAACTTCCCTCATCTGCAATTATAAGAGTCCTCTCAAACTGTCCCATATTCTGAGTATTTATCCTAAAATAGGCCTGCAAAGGGATATCCACCTTAACCCCTTTGGGAACATAGACAAAACTTCCACCCGACCATACTGCAGAATTTAATGCAGCAAACTTATTATCCCCAGGAGGAATAACCGTACCGAAATATTTTTTTACAAGCTCAGGATGCTCTCTTACAGCAGTTTCCGGATCGCAGAAAATAACCCCCTTTTCTTCAAGCCCCTTTTGTATATTATGGTAAACCATCTCAGAATCATACTGAGCACCTACACCTGCCAGGTACTTTCTCTCCGCCTCCGGAATACCCAACCTATCAAAAGTCTTCTTTATAGTATCAGGAACATCATCCCATGTTCTCTCAGCCTTATCAGTAGATTTTACATAATAATAAATATCGTCAAAATCAAGCTCTGACAGATCAACCCCCCAATTGGGCATAGGCTTGGATATAAACATCCTATAAGCGAGGAGCCTAAAATCCCTCATCCACTCAGGCTCGTTTTTATGCTTCGATATCCTTCTTACAACTTCCTCAGAAAGACCCTTTTCTTCTCTTATAACAGGCTTAACATTATCGGAAAAACCAAACTTATAATCGCCTATATCAACTTTTGACGAGTTCATCATCACTCTCCTCTATACCGTACTCAGCCCTTATACTCTCATACCCCTCTCTTTCCAGAAGCTCCACAAGTTCTCTTCCTCCAGACCTAACAATATTCCCCCTGTACATGATATGCACATAATCAGGAGAAATGTGCTCCAGAATTCGCTGGTAATGCGTAATAATAAGAGCAGAAAAATCACCTCCACGCAAAGAATTAACCCCAACAGAGACATCCTTGAGAGCATCTATATCAAGCCCAGAGTCTATCTCATCCAGCATTGCAAGCTTAGGCTGCATCATAAGCATCTGAACAATCTCCATCCTCTTTTTCTCACCACCTGAGAAACCATCGTTGAGAGAACGATTGATAAAATCCTCCGGAAGCCCAACCGTTTTTACAGATTTTTTAAGTCTTGATATGATATCAGACACAGAGACACTCTTATTATCCTGCTTATCAAGAACCCTCTTTATAAACTTACCTATGGTAAGTCCGGGGACCTCAACAGGATACTGAAAACCAAGAAAAATACCCGCTCTTGCTCTCTCCTCTACAGGCAAAGCCGTTATATCATCACCGTTCCACAATATACTTCCAGACGTAACGATATAAGAAGGATGCCCCATTATCACATTGGCAAGCGTACTCTTACCAGAACCATTTGGACCCATAAGAGCATGAATCTCTCCGTCATTTACAACAAGATTAACACCCTTTAATATCTTATTACCCTCGACCTCAGCATAAAGCTCTCTTATCTCAAGTTTTGCCATTAACATCTCCTCATATAGGATAACCGAGACTAAACCTTGCAGCCTCGCTCATAAAATCGGGAGTCCACACAGGCTCCCACACAAGATTGATATCTAACCTATGAGACTGCGTAAGAGCAGCCACATTAGCCCTTATGGACTCTTTTATAACATCCTCAAGCGGACACCCTGGATACGTAAGAGTAAAATCTATCTCTATACTCTCATCCTTGACATCCACCCTGTACACAAGCCCCAAATCCGTTATAGGAAGCCCAAGCTCCGGATCGTAAACATTGGACAAGGCATTATACACAGCCTCTCTTGTTACACTATTCTCTGACATCTAAGCCTCCAAAAACCTGCCCTACTGACAGGCTATATATATTTTCTTCTATCAGACCAATTATCCCAAGAAGAGCACTCCTCACCTTACATGACGCCGTCTTCTTGCAGTCAACAGTATCCTTATCACAAGGGAGATAAGAAGAACTATCCTTCAAAGCCTCTGCAACCTGCCCCAACCTCAAAGTAGAAAGATTTGCAGCTAACCTATAACCACCATAAGCACCCTGAAGAGCCTCCACCACCCCACCACGTGCTAGCTTCTGAAGCAGCTTCTTGAGTCTTGCCTCGGGAATCCCCTCAGCCTCCGCAAGCTCTCTAGCAGAGACAAGCTCATTTTTTTTATCCATATAGAGCAACGCAAGCAAAGCATACTCCATATCCCTGTGAATCCTTATCACACCAACTCCTTAAATAGGACATTTTTTATCCTATTTAAAACAAAATTACTATATCATCATTTTATAGTCAATATAAAAGCAGAAAAAAACCGTAATTTCATATAAATCTGATTATAAAAAATTTATACCGAACGCGGGGCACTCATGCGTGCCCCGCTGCCCTTGGCAAAGAAAATCAAAGCTACCAAAATAAGATAAAAGGACACAGAAAAATCAGAATAGAGCATTACCTATAAAGTGCATAACAACACCAAAAAATGCAGCTATACCCATAACAAAAGGAGGAGACAATCTCAACTTCCTTATAAGGAAAAAACTTATAAAAAAAACAATAACCGCAGGCACATAAAAAGCATTCCCTCCTATCTCTACAGACAGCTCAGCCCCTGTTGATAAAAACGCCCCTTTTACAAGAAGGAAAACAGCATAGAGAATAAGACCAAGAACAACAGGCCTTAGGAAATAAAACACATGCTCTTTTATGGGGTGTTTCTCCGCCCTTGATATAAGCTCTGCAAATATCATAATCAACAATACAGACGGACTTACTACCCCGAGAGTAGCAACAACAGCACCCAAAATCCCAGCAACCCTATAGCCTGTAAATGTTGCAAGATTTATCGCTATTGGTCCAGGCGTCATCTGAGAGATAGCTATTATATCAGAGAAAGTCCCAACATCGACCCAATTGTTTTTAAGCAACTCATGAGAAGCAAGCGAGATTATAGTATACCCTCCACCAAAACCCATTATCCCTATTTTAAAAAACGACACAAAAAGTCTTGCAACCAACATCATCCGTTTCTCCCGGATATTTTATCTACAAGATAACAGACAAGCCCAATAAAAATCGCAGTAAGAAGCACAAAAGCAGGCTCCACATCAAAAAACAATATTAAAACAAAACTTGTAAAAACAAGCAAAAACGACAAAAACGTTTTTTTTATATCCTTCAAAAGGGACAGAAACACAGAAAAAACAAGCGCCCCAACCGCAGCCCTAACAGCAACAAAAGCAGCCCCTACTGTCTCATTATCAGAAAAATTATATACAAACGCAGAAAAAACAAGAATTACAAAAAAAGCAGGAAGAATAACACCAGAAAGAGCTGCTAAAAGTCCTGCCAGGCCCCTCAGCCTGTAAGAAATAATCCCCACTGTATTTATAGCTACAGGTCCCGGAATAGTCTGAGCAATAGTTACTATATCAGAGAAAGCAGAATAATCCAGCCATTTTTTCTTATCACAAACCTCGTATCTGATTATAGGAATCATAGCATAACCACCACCAAAAGCTACTGCGCCTATTTTTAAAAAAGTGCCAAGAAGCTCTATCTCAGATATGGATTTATTTTCCAATGGCCTCTCCAAAAGCATGTTTTATATATCCTGCCAACGATACTATCTGCTTTTCTCTTGCAATAAGAAATCTTCTGACAGCAGGACAGAGATACGAATCTCTATAAGCATAGCATATACCACCACAGAGATAAAAGACCTCGCATTTATTACAAAAGCCCTTATCACCTGCAAAACTCATGAAGGCACTAAGAGTATTGGAGTTTAAAATAGAAAAAAGATCAGTATCCCACAAATTACCCAATTTCCACTCGGCAGTACAAAAAAAATCGCAAGGATAGACATCTCCGTTTTTTTCTATGACAGGAGTAATAATGCATTTCCCTCCCGCAGCACAGGAATACACCGTTTTTCCCAGTGCCCTGGACAATACAGCATCAAACCATCTTATACTGATACGATTATCGCTCATAATATCGGATACGTACAAATCCCATAAAGAGTGGAGAAAAAAAGCATATTCATCAGCTGTTATTTTTGTGGTAAAAGGTAAAGGTGGAATAAACTGAAACCAGCGAAGTCTCATTTTTTTCAGTGCTTCATACACCTTCTTTATATTTATTGAAATCAAATCATCTACTACTGTAAGACAGTTTACACACAATCCTTCTTTTTGAAACAAAGATATATTTTTCTTTACAATATCATAAGAACCACTTCCATTATGGAACCTTCTATTTCTATCATGCAAAAGTTTTAATCCATCAATAGAAACACCTACAAGAACTCTATTCTGTTTGAATAATTTTAACAAATCATAATCCAGGATTGTAGCATTAGTCTGTATACTATAAACGCAATCAATACCGGAGTAATCCATAATAGAAAAAAACTGTCTATAAAACTCATGCCCAGCAATCAGAGGCTCTCCTCCATGAAATCCTATCGCAATCTTTTTTACACCTGCACTCTTAAACTGAGAAGCAAGAAGCTCAACAGTATCAACCAGCATAACACTATCCGTCGTCTTTACGTTATCAGAATGCACACCTTTATAGTAGCAATACTGACAAGAAAGATTACACAGCGAAGAAACAGGCTTTAGCATAACCGTTATCATAGCTTATTATTAAATCGTTTTCTATAAAAAATCAATATATTACAAAATTATCAATAAAACAAATATTTACAAAAAATAAATACCAATATATATTATAGAAAACGGTTTATTATGGAGGCAAAATGAAACGACCCAATATCCTTATTATAAACACAGACCAGCAAAGGTGGGATGCGCTGGGAATCAACAACCCCAATTACATAACACCAAATCTGGATAATCTAGCAAAAGAATCATATATGTTTGACATGTGTTTTGTACAAAATCCATTATGTATGCCAAGCAGAGCAAGTGTTTGGACAGGAAAATATCCTTCTTCTCTTGGAATATTGGATATGGCTATACCTCTTCCAGAAGATCAAATAAATATTGCGCATATATTTAATATTTACGGATACGATACATCATATTTTGGTAAGATGCATTTTATACCACATGCCAACCGTGATCACAGGGAGTTGCATCCATCTTATGGTTTTTCTCACTTGGAAATAAGTGACGAGCCGGGTGCATATGAAGATGATTATTATTATTGGGCAGTATCAAAAGAAAAAAATATAAGAGACAGAATAAATCCAGGCATGCCACCGGCTGCCTTTGATTGGTACAGACTGATGGGCAAAAAATCAATAAACAGTCCGTATTTTCCGGATGTTCCTCGTGATGATTTTCTAAAAACATGGATAAGTAAAATCCCAAAAGAGCTCAGTCACAGTTCTTTTGTTGCAGACAAAACATCAGTAAAGATTACTTCCTCATCTTCTCCTTGGCTTATCATGGCAGGCTTTTTTGCTCCTCACGCTCCAATGATTGCGTCAAAAGACTTTCTTAATTTATATGATGCAACATCTATACAGCTTCCCCAATATACTAAGGAAGAATTAGACAGGCTAAGAAATGCAAATATTTCTATGGACACAGTAAAAGAGCTTATTCTGGGTTACAGAGCAATGGTATCAGAGGTTGATTATAATGTCGGCAAAATTATCAAGTCGCTTAAGGATTCTGGGGAATATGAGAATACTATAATTGTATTTACTTCCGATCACGGAGAATGGCTCGGCGATTGCGGGCGTTTTAGTAAGGGGTATCCTGCAGACGACGCTGTAAGTCGAGTTCCTCTTCTTATAAGAATTCCAGAATCCGTATCGGATGTATGCAAACCCGGCAGAGGAATACGAATAAAGGATATATGCGAAGGTGTTGATATATTGCCGACTGTCCTGGAACTTGCAGGTATAAAGCGCCCCCCTCATCTGGATGGTAAGAGTATATGTAATCTCATAAATGGAGATAGACATAAAGATTTTGCTCTTACAGAGCATAGAGGCTGGAAAACCATACGCACAGAGGAGTACAGATATCTTATAAAAGATGATGGTAAAGAGTTCTTATGGGACGCCAATAATGATGTGTATTGCCGTAATAATCTGGCAGATTATCCTTCCTATAAAGATGTGCTCTCAAACATGCGTCTGTTATTGCTGGAGTTTCTTGTAAAGAGGGACAGAGGTAAAGATCCCGTGTGGCCTTATTAGATTCTTTGCTCTGTTTTTATGCGCCTGCAGGCAGGCATAATGTGCGCTTGTTTTCTTTATATTGTAATCTTTGTTGTTTGCGCGCATTATGCCGTTCGGCTTGTTTTATCCTTTTCTATTTTTCCATTGTGTTGTATATTATGTCAAATTATAGAGGTGTTTATGGCAAGAAAAGAGATTAAGGCATGGTCAGTAAGCGACTGTGATGAATATTACGGTATAAGCAGATGGGGTGAGGGGTTTTTCTCCCCGGGAAAGAATGGCGAGATTGAGGTGTCTCTTTCTTATGGCGAGCATAAGCAGAAGGTTAGTTTGTACGAGCTTGCGCAGAAGATTGTAAAAGGCGGGCTTTCTTTTCCCGTGCTTGTACGTTTTAGAGATATTTTGCGTTCCAGGATTGCAGCTCTTAATAACGCCTTTGCAAGGGCTATCAAGCAGAGTGGCTACAGGGGGGTCTACAGGGGGGTTTTCCCCATCAAGGTTAATCAGCAGCAGCAGGTGTTGGAGGATATCACGGAGATGGGGCTGCCTTATCATTATGGGCTTGAGGCTGGCAGCAAGGCAGAGCTTATTATTGCTCTGTCTTATGTCAAAGACAGAGAGAGTTTTATCATATGTAATGGCTACAAGGACAGCGAGTTTATTGACCTTGCTCTTTACGGGCGTAAGCTGGGTTACAAGGTGGTAATTGTTGTAGAGAGGCTTTCTGAGATTGATACTATTGTTGAGCGTTCTAAGGAGCTGGATATTGAGCCGCTTATCGGACTGCGGGTAAAGTTGTCCTCCAGTGTACCCGGTAAGTGGTCAGAGAGTGCCGGAGACCAGTCCATATTTGGATTGACGGCTCATCAGATTGTATCTGCCGTGGAGAAGCTCAAAGCAGCAGGTATGCTGCAGCATCTTAAGCTGCTCCATTATCATTTCGGCTCGCAGGTACCGGATATAAGGCACATAAGGGGTGCGGTAAAAGAGGCAGTACGTTACTATGTTTCTCTGTGCAGAGAAGGCGCTCCCATGGGTATTATAGATGTCGGTGGCGGTCTTGCCGTTGATTATGACGGTTCTCAGACCAATTTTCACTCCAGCAGAAACTATGACCTTGCAGAGTATGCAACGGATATCGTAGAAGAAGTCAAGGAGCTTTTGGATGCAGAAGGCTTAGAGCATCCTACTATTATAAGCGAGTCCGGGCGCTTTGTAATTGCGCATTCCAGTGTTCTGCTTTTTAACGTGCTTGACTCCAGCAGCCTTACTGTCCCACCAGAGAGCCTTAGTATACAGGAGGATGCATCCACGGAGCTGCGAGACCTTGTAGAAATTTATAATAATATAACTGTCAAGAACGTACAGGAAGCATTCCACGATGTGATATATTACCGTGATTTGATGCGCTCCAAGTTCCTTATGGGGGATGTCAATCTGAGGGAGCGCGGGCTTGCAGAACTTTATTTCTGGAACAGCATAGAAAAAATAGTCCGGCTGGCAAAACAGAGAAAGTACATACCAGAAGAAATAGAAGACGCAGAAGCAGCCCTTGCTCACATATACTACGGGAATTTCAGCGTATTCCAGTCCCTACCGGACTCCTGGGCAATAGACCAGCTCTTTCCGGTTGTCCCGATACACAAACTTGACCAGAAACCGGAAATCCCCGCAATAATCGCAGACACAACATGTGACTCCGACGGAAAGATAGACAAATTTATAGACATATATGATACAAAACCCTATTTGCTGCTACACAAGCTGCAAGATGACGAGGACTACATACTGGGCATATTCCTGGTAGGCGCATATCAGGAAACACTGGGAGACCTGCACAACCTGTTTGGCGACCCTCACATAGTCAGCATAGGCCTTGACGAAGACGGAGAAATATCCTTTATGGGAGAAGTAGAAGGAGACACTGTAGAAGACATACTAACCTATGTAGAATACATCCCCAAAAACATCCTGCAAAAACTCAGAAAAAAAATAGAAGCAGCACTAAAAAGACAGGAAATAGACCTCGTAGAAAAAAAGCAAATAGCACAAGCCTTTGAGGAAGGACTAAGAGGCTATACATATTTCGAATAAACACATTATACCGAACGCCGGCCTGCAAGCAGGCCGGCTTTTTTTAAAATACAGCAAAGAGATTCTGCAAAAAAGAACAAAAAACCCGATTAAATTTGAAAACAACACACACAAAAACCTATAATTAAATCAATGAGTACAGAAGCAAAAAACACACATCTCATTAGCAAAATCTCCACAAAAGAAGTAAAAGAACTATTGGAAAGAACATGCAAAAAAAGTGGAGCAGAGAACGCCTCCTTTATGCGTATAGAAGAAGACACAATAGCAGAAAGCATACACAGTAGCAAAAATAATAACATAATCGCAATGCTCAAAACATCGGGAATATATGCTGACATATGGCTGCAGGAAATAAGGAAAAATCCGGATAGAAACATCAAGATAATGGACGGAAGTATACTTCTAATCCCACTGACAGAACAAAAGAAACTTGCTGCAGTACTAGCTCTTGCAAACCCAAAAACAGATTTAAACAAAGACGACATATTTAATATACTGGAGAACAAGCCGGAGGAAAATCTGTTCTGTCAGGAAAACAGCCCAGAATATATAAAAGCACTCACAGACCACCTTATAACCCCTAAGAGCGGCATACTGATTTATAACAAAGAGAAATCCACAGTGGACTACATCATGCCCGGAGAAGATAATAAGGACCTCTCATCCGTTACATTAGAAAGCTTTCTTGCAAAAATAACAACAGAATCAAGAAAAACAGCAGAAGACATACTGATAAGAAAAAGAACTTTTACAGAAGAAGAAATAACAATAGTTACAGATTACGGCAAAAAAAAATTCCTTCTCATACCCATAAGAAGAAATAATAAACAGGACATATTAATACTTATTGATATTCATGCAGACAGGATGTTTACACGCTCTATGAGCGAACAATCCAGACTGCTGGGCATAATAATGGACTCTCTTACAGATTACATAGTAGTAGTGGATAAAGAATCGAGAATACTGTATGCCAATAGCGCCTTTGAAAGCTGGATCTATCTTATGGAGAAAAAACCTCTCCCCAGCCTCATAGGCAAGACTCTTCCAGAGATATCAAAAACAATAGCAAACAAAGTAGAACCCTTAATAACAGAAGCACAGAAACTAGGCAGTCAAATACAGAGAGAAATAGCCTGGCACATGAGTCTGCAGGAACTTGTGGTTGAAGCAACCGTCTTTCCCATACACCAACAGTATGAAGCCGCACAATGGTTTATCATATTCCACAACATAAGCAACAGGAAGAAAACAGAGCGGCTTATAATGCAGCAGAGACAGTTTTATCAGCAGGTTCTGGAGGCAACACCCATAGGCGTATACACTCTTGATCCCTTAAACGACTTTCTCATAACACTATGGAATAAGTCCATGGAAGAAATAAGCGGTATAATAAGAGCACAAACCCTAGGCTTAAAAGAAGAGCAGGTATTTCCCCAAGAATATTTTGCAGAAACCGCAGTACTTAACCAGGAAATAATATCAACCAAAAAAGAAGCAGAAATAGAAGAACTAGAAATAAGTTTTCCGGACAAAACAGATTCTGTAATTATAAATATCAGAAAGATACCAATACTTACACCACTGGGAGACGTAGACCACATACTAGTCCTTGTAGACGACATAACAGAACAAAAGAAATTGGATAGAGAACTCGCAAAATACAGAGAACATCTGGAAGAAGAAGTAAAAAGAAAAAGTGCGGAACTCACACGCGTTGCAACCGAGATGGAAGCTATCCTTAGGAGTACAGAAAGCGTTGCAATATGTTCCATGGATACGGACTTAAACATACAAATATTTAACCCAACAATGGAAAGACTAAGCAAAATGTACTTTAAGAGACAGCCTCAGAGAGGAAAAAATCTCCTAGACATATTCCCCATAAGGAAGATAAGAACAGCAGCAGAAAAATACCTTATACGGGCATTAAAAGGCTCTACAATAACAACACGGTTTTCCTTCTCCAGAAAAGCCCTCATGCCCATAGAAATGGAAGTTGTAGTCTCGCCCAAGCTGGACAAAGAGAAAAATATAATAGGTGCAACAATAATCGCTCTGGATATAACCCAGCGTGCAACAATGGAAAAGCAGTTGCGGCTGTTTAAAGCTATATCAGAATCCGCGCCATATGGAACCATCATTGTCGACTCCTCTTTTAGAATAATATACGCCAACCCGTATACCGCAAAAATACACGGCATGGAAATTGGTGAGATAATGGGACAGAATCTATCTGTTTTGCATACAGAAGAACAATTCTATAAGTTAAAGGAAGAGCTAAAGAAATCGGAAGAAACAGGAATAATGCCCGCGCAAGAAATATGGCATAAGTACAAAAACGGTATAGACTTTCCTATGCTCACAACAGCAACATTTATAAAGAACGACATGGGTATGACAAATTATATAGGAATTATTTCCATAGACATGAGCATACAAAAAGAAGCAGAAAAGAAACTCCTCATGGCAAAAACACAGGCAGAGCAGGCAGCAAGAGCTAAGAGTGAATTCTTGGCTACCATGAGCCATGAGATACGCACGCCGCTAAATGCTATTCTTGGTTTTACAGATTTATTGTATAACATTGCAGAAGATGAAAGAGAACTCACATATCTTGAAGCAATAAAAAACAGCGGCAAAAATTTGCTTCTTCTTATCAATGACATATTGGATCTTTCCAAGATAGAAGCAGGTAAAATGCAATTATCGTACACCATGGTAAATATGATAGACTTTATAAACGAGATTGCCTCCATATTTACAAATGCAGCCCAACAAAAAAACATTGATTTGATAAAAGAATACAATGAAGACATCCCCCCATCCATAGAAATCGATGAGCTCCGACTAAGACAGGTGATATTTAACCTAGTAGGTAATGCCATAAAATTTACAGACAAAGGTCATATAAAAATTTCTCTTCACTGCAAAAACAAGACAGATAATACAGTGGATATACATATAAAAGTAGAAGACACAGGCATAGGCATAAAAGAAGAAGAGCAAAAAGCAATATTTGAAACATTTCATCAGAGCGAAGGACAGGATAATAGGAAATATGGAGGCACAGGTCTTGGCCTATCCATATCAAAACGACTCATAGAAATGATGGGGGGAAAAATCAGCCTTAAGAGTAAGTACGGAGAAGGTTCATGTTTCTCTGTAGAAATACCTGGGCTTAAATATTCTACAAAAAAAGTGGAGAAAGAAATAATATCCAACACTGGCATACCCGATCTCAAAGGAAAAAAAGTGCTAATAGTGGACGATAAGGAACTCAACAGAAATCTTCTTGTAGAATATCTTGAACCTACAAAAGCATCCTGTATCTTGGCAGATGACGGTACAACAGCTCTGGAGGAGGTCAGAAAAAACCCGCCAGACATAATACTAATGGACATAAGAATGCCATCAATGAGCGGAGACGAGTTTATAAAAGAATATTACAAAGACGAAAAAAACCGACAAGTTCCAATCCTGGCTCTTACAGCATCCATATTAAAAGAAAGACATCAATATTTTAAGACACTGGGATTTAGAGAAGTTATAACAAAACCAGTTAGTAGAGAAATACTCTACAGGATGATTGCAAAATACCTGGGAATAGATACAACAACACAGGAAAAACAGAAAAAAAGAAAATCTACAGTAGAAAAGCTACCAGACTCTTTATCTGATGAAGAACTTGCAATAAAAGATGAAATAAAAAAAGCTTATCATGATACAATAAAAGAACTAGCAGAAATTGCACAAGATACAGGTCTTACAAGCGATATGAAGAAGCTCGCCGATACTGCAATAGAATACGGAGAAAATCTACCATGCAAATATTACAAAATATGGGGAAAAATGATGCACACGGCAATAGACAGCTTTAACATACCAGGAATAAAAGAGCTGATAAATAAGATAGAAAACTTTATAAATAGCATAAATTAGGAGGGCAAACATGACAACAGAAAACACAAGAAAAAAAATTCTTATTGTAGACGATACACCAGCCAACATACAACTTCTTGGAAGCATATTGCAGGACAAATATGTTGTATCCTTTGCAGAAAGCGGTAAAGAGGCTCTTGCAAGATTGGAGAAAACTGACTTTGACCTTATTCTTTTGGATATTATGATGCCGGAGATGGACGGTTTTGAAGTCTGCAAGAGAGTAAGGAGCAATCCAAAAACAAAAAAAATCCCCATAATTTTTCTATCTGCGAAGACAGACAGAGAAAGTGTTATGGAGGGACTTGAGCTGGGGGGACAGGACTATATAGCCAAGCCATACGATGCAAGAGAGCTCATCAAGAGAGTAGAAACACAGCTTAGAATCAGAGAACAGGAAAAATTGATAGAAGAATCACAAAAAAAAGACAAATCAGAAAAACTTGATACAAGGACAATAAACAATCTTGAGTTTTCCAACAGAAAAATGTTCTATGAGAAACTCATGTTTCTAACAATTTATGAAAATATTAAGCAGCGCTTTAGGATGATAAAGGACAGAGAGCTTTTCCTCCAAAACGATCCGACAATAGCACTTGCACAGATGGAAAAAATATTCCTGGTCACAAAAAACTATCTTGTAAATAACAAGGAAGTCCTGGCAAAGAATATTCCAGAAGCAACCAAGGAGATTTTTTCTGCTTTTTCAAAGGCTGAGCTACAAAAAGATATTGTCCTGATAAGAGAAGTCTTAAAACACCACAGCACAATAAGCAACGGACTATTCTTTATCAAGGAATATTTCTCAATGTTAAAAGACCATGTTACACACACAGACATGGATCCGACTAATCTATCGGAAGAGATAGAAATGGCAATAGAAGAAATAGTCCCAATACTTCCGGCTACAATAGACATAAGCATAACAATATCACCGATAGAAGAAAAAACAACCATAGATAGAAACCATTTGTTTTTGGCTCTTGCTCACAATCTTCTCTTATCCGCAGACAGCATTATATCCTCTTCCGAAGAAGGTAAAATAATGGTAAAAGCCTATCTCCATGGCGGAGTTGTCTTTATAGAGATAACAGATACAGGAAAAGGCCTTGATGCAGAATCAAGGAAATCCATAATAAGAGCCTTTGATGAGCAGGCTCTGGATACTGGGATAGAAGCCATGGGACTTGCAACAATCAAGCAAATACTGGTAAATAATTATCAGGGCGCTCTTGTCATAGAACAAGAGGGAGAGGGAACAAAAACAACTATACAAATACCTATGGAAAATATAAAGGAGAAATAAGATGGGTGACATAGATTGGAAGTGGGTAGGAATAAGCATTATAATATTTTTTATAGCTCAGATAATCTTTAGTATTGCTTTTTCTATTTTGGGTATTATGACATTGGGAATAGGCTTTCTGCTTTTTCTGATACTCAAGCCAGTAGTTTATTATGCTGGAGGGCTTATAACAGGATACATATCACCTGGTATAACAATAAAAGAGCCTGCTATAGGAGCCTTTATCATAGCTGTGCTTGGTATCATACTTGACTCCAGACACTTTGGCATAGGAAGACTTATTCTCTCTGCATTATCAGGAGGACTTGCTTTTTTCCTGGCTTTGGTAGGCGCAAGCACTGGCGAGAAAATGCAGGATATTGCAGACGATGACTATTGAGACAAACCGGGTAAAATACACTATAAGATAATACCTTAGCAAGAGTCTATCTAGCCCTTCTCCTGCAAGGATTTTTGTCTGTCCCTTATGGCAGCCGCCATGGTAAGAAGTCCTATTCTAAAGGCAGTAACCCTGTTTCTTCCATTTTTCTTGGACTCATAGAGCGCAGTATCCGCCTCTTCTATAAACCTCTCCGATGAGACATTTCTCCTGTAGTAATTGCATGTGGATACGCCAAGGCTTATGGTAACCTTGAGAAGCTGTCCCCCAAACATGACATCCATAGCCTCTACTGTCTTTCTTATACGCTCGGCAACCTTTATGGCATCCTCTCGAGAACACTTGGGTAGAAGAATAACAAACTCCTCTCCTCCGTAGCGTGCAGCCACATCACCTGTCCTGAGACAGGTTTTTACAGCCCTTGCAAGAGAAATAAGCACTTCATCTCCAGCAAGATGTCCATAACGGTCGTTAAAGAGTTTAAAGTGGTCAACATCCATCATTATCAGGCTAAGATTATTTCCATACCGTCTTACACCGTACAACTCCTCTTCCAATCGGCGTTTGAAGAAAGAATTATTGTAAAGCCCTGTCTTAAAATCTATGATAGAAGAACGATAGTGAATATTATTCTGTAAACTTATGGACACAAAGCTGACAAGCTTTGCAATATAACTCAGCTCGTGCTGAGTATACTCATCTCCAAGAACCTTTTCGCCAAAAACGATTAATCCGTATACTCCTCCCATACCTATAACAGGCACAAGTATAGACGCACGCACTTTTTTGAGAGGCTCCACAAGAGACTTATCGTTCACATTGAGAGAAAACAGAGAAAAAGCAACAGAAGAACTGTATTCCTCAAAGAAATGCTTATAACCTTCTATAGAATCCATAGTAAAAGGCGGTTCTACCTGCTTGAGCCTCTGATAACAACGTATGACAATATCTCCATTGAGTCCTGCTTCCTGTAGAATGACCGTAAGATAACTCGGAATAAACTTCTCATTGAGGATTCTTACGACAAGATTGAGCACATCATCTATGGAAGACTTACTGAGAATCTCCACTGCATTGGAGATAATATCTTCAAGGTCATTGACCTGATTTCTGTAAGACTCCAGCTGATCATATATTCCAATCTTTTTTAACAAGTCATAATACTTTAAAAGAGAAAGCTCATCACTCTGCTGCACAGAATTTGCATTTTCAAACTCATCCAGTATGCCGGATAAATCGGACATCACAACTCCTCTATTTTGCATATCATAATATGCCCTTAACATATAGTTTTATCAAGTAAACATAGAAAGTCCAGTAAAAATCAAAACAAGTCCAATAAAAACCGTTTTATACCGAACAGCTTACCCGCAGCCTGCATAACAAAAAATAACAAAGCTGCGGTTAAGCCTGCCTACGGCAAATAAAAGATGAAGCAGACAAAATCTCTATGCTTTTCTCCTGCCAGGAGGCAGCTCAGCCCGACTAGCGGGCTGAGCGTTTCGGGATAAAATAGCCTTTTATCTATATTTTTTTATAGACTATTTACTTTACGGATATTATTTATTATTATTTTAGTAAACAAAATTCCAGGAGGGACTATGGCAGACACAAGGATTTTGGTTTTTGATGCCAAGCCGTATGATATAGAGTTTTTTGAAAAGCTCAATAAGAACTATGGCTTTTTTATAAAATTTATTCCTGACAGATTGACAGAGGACAATGCAGTCCTGGCAAATGGCTATGATGTTGTAAGTCTCTTTGTAAACGATTATGTTACGCCACAGGTAGCTGACATTTTTTATAAAAACGGGGTAAAGCTGATCGCTCTGCGTTCTGCAGGATACAACAATGTTGACTTGGATGCTGTGTACGGTAGACTCCATGTTGTAAGGGTGCCTGCATACTCTCCGCATGCTATTGCAGAGCATACTGTCGCATTGCTTCTTGCCCTCAACAGAAAAATCCATAGAGCGTATTGGAGAACGCGTGATTTTAACTTTAGCCTGCACGGACTTATGGGTTTTGACTTGCACGGTAAGACAGCAGGCATAATTGGCACAGGTAAAATAGGTAGGATTGTTGCAGAAATCTTGGGCAAAGGATTTGGTATGAGGGTACTTGTCTCAGACCCTTACCCTCAGACGGAATGGGCAGAGAATAACGGTTTTAGTTATGTTGAGCTTGAGAAGTTGTACAAAGAATCGGATGTGATATCGCTGCACTGTCCGCTTACGGAAAACACGCGACATATTATCAACAAAGACAGTCTGGCGCTGACCAAGCCTGGAGTGATTATACTCAACACAGGCCGTGGTCAGCTTATATCCACACGTGATCTTATAGCAGCGCTCAAAAACGGCCATATAGGTGCTGCCGGACTCGATGTGTATGAGGAAGAAACGGATTATTTCTTTGAAGACCACTCTGACAGCTATATACAGGACGACGTGCTTGCAAGGCTAATGACCTTTCCCAATGTGCTGGTAACCAGCCATCAGGCTTTTTTCACACGTGAAGCTGTTACCAACATTGTGGAAACAACGATGGAAAATATCAGGGCCTTTGCAGAGGGTAAAGCCCTTGATAACGAAATATGCTACAAATGCGACCGGCAGAATTGTAGAAAAAAAGAGGTTGGAAGGTGCTGGTAAAAATATCTCAAGCCTTACCTGTTGTATAAGGTAAGGCTTGTGGCAAAACAGACTTGATTAACTGTTTTTGACCATTATGCATCAGACACTCTTTCCAGTCTTCTGTTTCTTACATAGAGAGCAGAATCTATTGCAATCATAATCCAATTGAGACAGTAAAGAATAATTACCGCATCCATGGAGTAAAAAAGCTTGTGCAATATACCTGCCGTATAGCCTGCAAGAAGGACGACCAAAAACACGGGATTTTTTCCGCGTGTAGAACGAGAAACTATGGAAGTATAGATAGAAAAAGGCCATGCAGAACCAAAACAAAGTAGCATCAAAACTTCAAAGGGACTCATAAATCCTCCGTCATATTGTTTTGCACCATGCTAGGTGACGTTTACAGGGTCAATATCTATCTCAAGGAACAATCCGGAAGTAAGTTCAAAACCTGATAGAACCTTCTTAAGCACAGCGTGCATTATAGAGCTGTTTTTTGCACGCAGAAAAAGATGATATCTGTAATTACCTGCTATCATCTCCATAGGACAGGTAGAAGGTCCCAGAAGCTCTACTCCGGCAGGTAGATTTTTCCTCAAAACATCTGCAAGTTTATAAATTTCCGACTTTACACGAGATTCTTTTTTACCGCGAACCAGGACTCGTATTAGTCTAGAAAAAGGCGGGAAATTGGTCTCTTCTCTAAGCTTTAACTCACGTAGATAGAATCCTTCCAGGTCGTTTTTTTTTGCATACGCAATTGCAGGATGGTTGGCAAGATAGGTCTGAATAATAACCTTTCCGTCGGGTAAAAAGCGTCCAGCCCTCCCTGCAACCTGCATAAGAAGAGAAAAAACCCTCTCCGAAGCCCTAAAATCGGGTATGTGCAGACCTGTATCAGCGAGAACAACCCCCACAAGTCCAAGTTTTTTAAAGTTAAGCCCCTTAGCTATCATCTGTGTTCCTATGAGAACATCCACTTCCCCTCTATGCATCTCATCTATAACCTTGTCCACATAGCCACTTTTTGCAGCGGTATCGGTATCAAGCCTCCTTATCCTATAAAAAGGGAAACGTCTTGACAGCTCTTTCTCCATCTGCTCTGTTCCTGGTCCGCCATATCTCACATTTACACTGTTACACTTAGGGCACACATCTATAGGTCTTGTCCTGTATCCGCAATAGTGACAGATCATTATATTATGAGCCTCATGATAAGTAAGAGGGACAGAACAGTGCCTACATATCATCTCATATCCACAGGAAAGACACTGTATATAATGAGCGAACCCCCTTCTATTTAAGAATAAGATGGTCTGTCTGCCTTCCTTATGTGTCCGCTCTATTTCTTCTAAGAGAGGGGCAGACAAAGGGCCCGGAAACTCCTTGAGATGAATCACTCTCATCTCTGGCTCGGCACCACCTCCTACCCTACTGGTAAGCGCATAGAAAGGGAGTTTACCATCCCGCATCATTCTATAGGCCTCAAAAGAAGGAGTGGCACTACCCATAATAAGTCTTGCACCTTCCTTTCTTGCTCTCCACATAGCAACCTGTCTGGCATGATAACGGGGAGTAGAACCGGACTTGTAAGATGATTCGTGTTCTTCGTCCAATATAATAAGAGACAAATTCTTAAGTGGTGCAAAAACAGCGCTTCTTGCACCTATAACAAGCCTGGCTTCACCAGAAAGAATCCTCTTCCATTCATTAAGCCTCTGTCCTGCAGAAAGTCTAGAATGAAGAATAGCAACACCAGTTATATCCAAGAACCTGTTTCTCATGCTTTCAACAATCTGAGATGTAAGAGAAATCTCCGGCACAAGATAGAGAACGGAGCCATTTTCTTCTTTTAAGAGTCTTTCCGCAATGCTAAGATAAACCTCTGTCTTGCCAGAGCCAGTTATCCCATATAAATAAAACAGGTAAGAATCGGATGAATAAAAAGTCTCAATCGCTTCTTTTTGTTCCTCCGTAAGCTCATGTTTTACATAGCTTGATGGTTCTTCGTAAGGCACAGGATTCTCTCTCTGTGTTTTGCCAAGGGGTACCATCATAGCAAGAGCTTCCCCTAGACTACACATATAATAAGAACTCACCCACTTTGCCATATCAAAGAAAGCCCCGTCTCTAGAAAACAGTGGCTCACTATCCAGTACCTTTTCTACATCTTTTATACGACTATCAGGAATATCATACGGAAGAGTCTCTGTCATACCTATAACATATCCGGTTAGAACTCTCCTTTTGAGAGATGCTCTTACCCGTACACCAACCTGACAACCATCTATCGCACGATAAAAAAAAGAATTATTATGAGGAATATTAAAAACAACCTCTGCAAACATATTACTCAACCCTTAAGCTGCTTGTTGAGAATCATTTTAAGAAGCTTAAGATCCTCCCATACGGGACGCTTGAGAGTTTGATTGCGCAAAACAGCACTGGGATGAAAAGTAGGAACAAGGGGAATGCCATCATATTTATATATTTTGCCCCTTATTTTTGTTATTCCTTCCTCTGAACCAGTAAGCACAGATGTCGCAAAACGCCCCAAAGTAAGTATAACAACCGGCTTTAACAAACTTATCTGAGCTTTAAGATATGGTATGCATGCCTCTATCTCATCTGGAAGAGGGTCTCTGTTGTTGGGTGGTCTGCATTTTACAACATTGAGGATATTGACATCCTTTTTTCTCTCAAGACCTATGGCAGCGAGCCACTTATCCAGATATTTACCGGCTTTTCCGACAAAAGGCTCCCCCATTCTATCTTCATCTGCTCCAGGGGCTTCCCCTACAACAAGAACAGGAAGCCCTTTTATAGCTATGCCAGGCACAGCCTGTATCCTGCCAGAAGCAAGTCTACACTTTTTGCACTCAAGTATATCACTGGTAATAATATCCACGGATACAGTACCTTCACTTATATCATGGGCAGAATTTCTACTAGATACTTCTTCTCCATTATCCGAGGCTGTCACAGAATGCTCGGAATATATTACTTTCTCTACAGGAAGAGGCGGGTGTTCCTTTCTCCAACCTCCATCAGCAATATCCTGGATACACCAGGCAATATCCCATAACTCAGATTTTATATTCTTTTCCATAATATACCCTGTGAAGAAACAATCCCTGAGGCGGAGCAGTATCTGCGGCAAGGCTTCTGTCCCTTGCAAGCAGAATCTCCTTCATCATATCAGGATGAGCCTGTTTTTTTGCAAGCTCAAGCATCGTACCAACAAGGCATCTTACCATTTTCCATAAAAAAGAAGAACCTATTATCTTGTAAACCAGCAAAGAACCCTCTGTATACCAGAAAGAAGAAAAAATATGCCTTATCCTGCTGGGACTCTGATCACTGGGAGCAGCAAAGCTGGTAAAATCATTCTCACCTATTATTCTCATGGCATATGCGTTGAGCAAATCAAGAGATGGAACCCATGGTATCCACAAGGAGAAACGCCTCATATGAGGATAGGGGACAGAAGAAGGAAAAACATAGAATCTGTATTCTCTGGCAGTGGCACTATACCGTGCATGAAAGTTTTCATCCACACAATCAGCACTAACAGCCCGTACATCCCTTGGTAAAAAAGAATTGCATGCAACAGCTATCTTTTCCACAGGAATAGAATCAATATCCGTTATAAAGTTGATACACTGCCCCGTGGCATGTACACCTGCATCAGTCCTGCCGGCGGCATGTATATGTACAGGATGTTTATGCATCTTTGCAAGAGCCTTTTCCACAACCTCCTGAACTGTTCTTCCCATTGGCTGTCTTTGCCATCCATCAAAATCAGTACCATCATAAGCAAGCACAAGCTTTATGTTTCTCATTGCAGCTAATCTCCCTCCACACCCATTTCTTTAAGCTCCGCTCTCATTGCATCATATATATCCCGAGCATTATCAAGAAGCACCTGGGGTTTATTCTTGGATGCTCTGCCCATACCAAATATCCTAGCAACAATCTGCTTAGCCTTTTTAAGCGATGCTATTCTTTGCTCTTTATTTTCTCTTGGGCCATATCGGTAATCAAGAATACCAGCAAGATAAAGAACACCGTCATAACCATAGTTTTTGTCAAGATCCGGACCCATGTTTTTTTGTCTAGAGAAAACCTCCTTTGCCTTCTGTTCCAACTCTACAGCACGGAGATACAAAAAGCGCGCCTTCCTGTAGAGATGTCTTGCAAGAAGATTCCAAGACTCATCACCGGTGACAGTCTGCAAATCAAGACTAAGCCAGGCAGCCCGCAGAGCAGAAAGACCCATCTTAAACGTAGGAGCAAAATCCTTGTCAAAGTGCTCGTAACACATCATGGCAAGTATATAGCTAGCAATACCTTCTTCCAGTCTGCGATTATCTACAAAAGAAAGATCAGGAAAAAGAGATTCCATATATTTTTTTCTTTCCGATATCTGAGCTGACAAAACAGGCAAAGCAGAGTCAGAAGGCCTTAAAAAATCATCGGGATAAGCAGCATAAAGACAAGAAGGGCATACAGTAATAGGATATATTAGAGGATATACGGCACCATACTTCTTGGATGGCTCATACAGACGACGCAACTCCATAGTAAGAGGACCGGCTATTAGCCTTCCCCTACCAGAAAGAAGATCTTCACGGAAAAACTCTGTATCACAAACAGGACAAGTAGTGGACTTCTTGGAAAAAAAAGTAATACGCCTCTGGTTATCAGAAAAATCACCCATATCAATCCCCTTCTATAACAACTACAGCAAGAGCATTATCCCTCTCGTGAGTAAGCGACACATGAACAAAGCGCCCTCCAATAGCTTCAAAAACAGCCCGTGCAGTACCATACAAGACAATATGAGGCCTGCCTTTATCATCATTTTTTACCTCAATATCCCGCAGAGCAAGCCCTCTTAGACCCGTACCAAGAGCCTTTGCAAAAGCCTCCTTTGCAGCAAACCTTGCAGCCAAAGAACCCGCAGGATTCTCTTTTTTTTTCAGTAAGGCTTCAACTTCATAAGGATGAAAAAATCTTGCTAGAAGAGAAAGATTATCCAGCCAGTGAGAAATCCTGTCTATTCTGACAACATCGAGTCCCACACCAAGAATCATCTGACTGCTCCTTCCTCTCCTACAGCGCCTGTTATAAAAACAGAAACCCTTCTTGGCTTATAATCAAGCACAGCAATTCCTTCTGGCGCTTTTGGTATAACAGGAAGCTCATAGAAACCTGCAGCAGAAACAGAAGAACAATCCACAATAAGCTGCAAATCACTGGCAATAAGCCCCTCTATACGAGTCCTATTGCCCTGGACAAGAATATAACCCTTCTCCACCTCACTTCCTACAGAAAGCTCAGGGAGAAGGTCAAGAAAAACCACATCCAAATTGGAGAACTCTCTTTCCTCCACAAGTTCCCTTATATTGACAATAAGATCTACGACATTACCTCCCGGTACTACAACACCAGGTGCAGGGATGACCAGCCTTACCTTGGAAACAATATCACTCTTCTTACCAGACAAATCTATCTGCTCTGTAGAAATGCTATCTATGCCACCAAGGACGTCAGAAGGACCTTCCACTAACACATAAGAAGGAGAAACAGTATATCCTACCTGAGTATAACCAGGTGCAGGAACACCGGAAAAGCGTGGAATAACCTCCAAAGTCTTGGAAAGCTTCTCCGCAAGCTCCAATCTTACAGAAGAAGGTTCCAGAATATACTCCACATTGGCATTGGTAGCAGAACTACTCCTTATAAGCTGTAAAGCAACAGTATGCTCCCCAGGTACTCTGATAGCAGTAAAATCGGCATACACAGAGAGGTCTTCCGGAATAACAGAATATATCTCATCGCTCTCTCCCCTAAGGGTGAGTCTTACTTTCTCTGGAAGAGGATTTCTGGATATAAGATTATCTGGCATTTTGACCTCTATCGGAACTGAGAGGAAACGCTCCTCTATGGAACCAAGCCTATGGATAAAGAACAAGGTAACAGCTATAAGAATAGAAACAATAAGCGCAGGGAAACGCCCTCTTATCCCTTCTATACTATTTTTCATCCAAAATCTTCTCCGATATTTGAGGCTGCTTGCTCTTCTTAAACAAAGAAGAAACAATATGTGCTATCTCATCACGCCCCGTATTATAAATAAAACTGGAAGAATAAACCACAGATAAAGCCCCTGTCTCCTCAGAGACAACTAGCACAATAGCATCCGTCTGCTCAGCAAGCCCCAAAGCCGCCCTGTGTCGTGCACCAAAACTCTTCTTGATACCAGGATCATCAGAAAGAGGAAGATAACAGGAAGCAGCAACAATCCTTCCGTTATCCACTATAACAGCACCATCGTGCAAAGGCGTATCATGACCGAATATGGTAACAAGCAAAGTGGAAGAAAGCTCAGCATCAAGTCTGATTCCAGTATCAAGGATATTCTTTAGATTCATATTCCTCGCCAAAACAATAAGAGCACCCCTGCGAGCATCGGATAAAAGTTCCATAGCATTGAGAATAGCTTCCAGCTCAACCGCCTTTGCAGCAGACCTAAAACCAAGACCCTGTCCAAGCTGTGTAAAAATCTTACGCAATTCCGGCTGGAAAACAACAAAAACACCAACAACAACCCCCGGAGCAATAAACCCCAAAATCCACTTGAGAGTAGGCAAATTAAGTAAAAAGGCTACGGCATAGACAAAAGCGACAAGCAGAAGCCCCTTTAGAACAGTGAGAGAATTGGTAGCAACAAGAAACTCATACACCTTGAATATAAGAAAAGAAAGAGCTGCAATATCCAAAAGAGGAACAAGAATGTTCTGCCATATATAACTCAGACCTTCCAACACGTCCCCCCGCCAGAAGCCCCCTTTATCGCCTCGCGCATAAAAAGCAAATCCCTTGTCTCTGCAACATCATGCACACGCAATATAGCAACCCCACAATCTGCAGCATGATAATGACAAGCCAGCGTGCCAGCCAGTCTGTCCTCCACATCCCTGCCAACAGTAAAACCTATAAAACTCTTCCTGGATAATCCAATAAGAACAGGATAACCGGACTTTACAAAAACATCCGCATTACGCAACAACGCAATATTATCCTCCACCCGCTTGCCAAAACCAAAACCCGGATCAATTATAATCTTGCTTCTGTCTATTCCACAGGAAACCGCATACTCTGCCCTCTTCAAAAGATAAAAAAGAACCTGAGCTACGGCATTATCATAGTAAGGATTATTCTGCATATCTTTGGGCGTTCCCTTCTTATGCATAAGCACAACAGGCACACCCCTCTGTGCAACAAGAGCGGCCAAAGCTTCATCATCCTCCAGGGCAGAAACATCATTTATCACATCAGCCCCCGCATCCAGCGCAGCCCTAGCCACCTCCGCTTTCCTGGTATCTACAGATATAGGTACATCCGAACGCTTTCTAATCTCCTCCACAACAGGCACAACCCTCTCAAGCTCCTCATCCATCCTGACATAATCGCTTCCAGGCCTAGTAGACTCCCCCCCAACATCTATGATATCCGCACCCTGCTCAACCATAGCCAGAGCCCTTTCCGCAGCATCAATCCCCAGAGCCCTGCTACCCGCAAAAAAGGAATCAGGCGTAACATTAACAATCCCCATAATGAGAGGACTTTTGGAATAAGAAAGCCTTTTACCAGAAGCAAGTTCTATGTACGACATATAACGAGTATACCAAAGCTAATAAAAAATACCAGTACCTTTTTACCTTTATACCGAACGGAAAAAGGCTCGCCTATTCTTGTCATACAAAGTAGAAAAAAACACGCCTTTTTCCTGCCTACGGCAAAAAAAATAAATCAGACAGCAACTATTCTTACGCCCGTAAGCAGCAGAGGATGCGCAGCATCCACTGCGTTCGGTATAAAAAAGGACAGCCCATAAAATGGACTGCCCCTTCTGTAGTCAAAAAAACAAGACTATTTTATCTCAACATGAGCCCAGCCCACGGAAGCCTTAAAATGGATATACCAGAAACCATCAGCCTCGGCCGGAATAGTATGCTGAGCAGTCCAATTGTTGGCAACATCAACACCGTTTACCGTAAGAACATCAACATTCCAGGAGTTGATAAACTTATTCCAGTTAACAGCAGTGCTAAAAGCATCCGTCTTCCAGAAGAACTCACCTCCACCATCATATGTAAAAGGCAGAGTAATAAGCTCATAAGTACCGGAAACAGGTGTAGAAGTTGGACTTGGACTTACAGTAGGAGTCGGCGTAGCTGTTGGAGTTGGAGTTGGAGTTGGAGTTGGAGTTGGAGTTGGAGTTGGAGTTGGAGTTGGAGTTGGAGTCGGAGTCGGAGTCGGAGTCGGAGTCGGAGTAGCTGTAGGCAAGACTGACCCCTCTGCTATCTTAGCCTTTACAAACTTACCTGATTCTGTAAGCTGACTATCAGACCAAGGACCTGTTGTACTTGCACCAGGAACCAATGCAGAGGCTGTCTCAGGCTTGTCAAAAAGTGACCAGTTAGCCCAGCTTATCCCATACTGATTTAAAAAATCCAGCCATACTTGGCTCTCTGCAAGATCCAAACCTCCATTCCCAGATGCATCACAGGTGCCCCACTCTGTTACAAATAGCGCAAGTCCCTTATTCATCGCTGCCACTGCTTTATCTCTAAGATACTGCTTATGTGTCCCAGCATAAAAATGCAGCGTATAAGCTATATTATCGTATCCCTTTATAGGATCATTCGCTGCAATATCCACATCCTGTGACCATGTAGGACTTCCTACCACTATCAAGTTATTTGCTCCCTGCCCTCTTATAGCTGCTATCACCTGCTCTGCATATGCCTTTACATCTGCCCAGCTCTCATAATCCGGCTCATTGTATATCTCAAAGATAACATTGGGCACATTCTTATACTTACCTGCCATCTCCGTAAAAAATCCTACCGCCTCACTGGTATGAATATCATGTGCATGCCAGTCTATTATCACATAGATGCCCTCTGCTATTGCTGCATCCACTACTGTAATAACTCTCTGCTTCTCAGCTGTAGGATTGGTAAGATATCCTCCCATCTCCACTCCCATAGCTGCTCTTACAAGCGTACTACCCCAATCTGCTGCAAGGGTGTGCACCACATCCGCATTCCAGAAAGAACCGCTCCACTGACTCCAAAACAAACTCATACCCTTGAGCTGTATAGGATTCCCTGCCTCGTCAGTAACCTTCCCTCCGCTCACCTTAAGCATACCATGCTGCGATACAATACTGTTTCCGCCTGCTTTCAATACTATTACATCCGTATCAGTCAGTACTTTGTTTCCTATTTCTATCAGATTAGGCATCTGACAAGAAAACAAAAAGACCAATACAAACAACAAAAACATTGCTTTTTCTAATGCTTTCATAAAAACCTCCCGCATCTTTTTGCAGACAGCTGCCACTGTCTGTTTCCGTAAACATATTATATACCCGGTTGATTGTAGCAGTCAACAAAAAGTTAAAAATCTCAAATATCTCAAATTCTATCCCCCCCCCTGTTTTTGCAGACGATACAAAACTATAAAAATATATATTGACCCGTAGAAACAAAACGCATATCATCCTACAAGAACGGTTACTCAATAAACCTCTCGCATCTTTTTGCAGGCAGCTGCCACTGCCTGCTTCTTTTATAATCAGATATAAATCATAGAAAGAAATAAACTTTAATATGATTTTTATAGATTACAAATAAATGCTTGGTTATACATAAAAATAAAAGAAGAGCAAGACCAATCTTACAGTCTCATACAGATTCTGCTATACTGTAGAAAAAATAAAATAATTACAAAAACACCACCACTGTCCCAGCAACAGCTAACACTGTTCCGATTATTTCCATAAGACCAAGCTTCTCTTTATAAATTATTACAGAAGGCGGTATAATAAAAACCGGCACAAGAGCCATAAGCGTAGCAGAAAGAGCTGCTGTAGTAGCCTGCGCAGCAAAAAGACCAAGAGATATACCCAAAAAAGGGCCAAAAAAGGCACCTATTATTATGCTCCTCATAGCAGAAGAATCGGAAAAAGCTGCAAACAATCGCTTTATCCTTCTCATAACAGGTATGATTATAGAAAATCCCGCAAGCCCGGCTATCACTCTGATATAAGTAGCAGAAAACGCATCAAAATCCGGAGCAGCATGTTTACTTATGACAAGACCTCCCGCCTGGCCAAGTGCACCCAGCAAAGCAAGAAGAACACCCATAAGCAACGTCTTTAGAGAAATATTAGGCCTGTCTGCACCATGAGGCGGAGTGCGAAAAACTACGGCAAGAACAATTCCCGATATTATAAGCAGCATCCCGGCAAATTCCACAGGACGCATTGTTTCTCCCAAAAAAATCCAGCCAAGCAAAGCCGTGAGAATAGGTACAGAAGTATAGACCAGCATGGAAAGTCTGGAACCAATCATAACAAAGGCCTCAAAAAGAAAGAGGTCTCCCAGCGCAAGACCTGCAACACCGGATGCCATAAGAGCAATCCACATTTCAGTCGTAGCGCCGTAGGGTAAGAGAGAGCCGTAGCGCACAAGAGAAAGCAGTGCAAAACCTATAAGAGCAATCGCAAGACGTATCCAGTTTACAACCAGGGAACCAACCCTTCTGCCTGCATGCTCAAAGACAATAGCCGTAACAGTCCAGCATACAGCAGTAGCAAGCCCTGCAATCTGTCCCAGAAAATACTGCCCCATAAAACACCGCTTTTTAAAAAGTTGAGAAAATGTATACCAACAAAGAGATAAAGTAAAGACATCCCCGTATTACAATAAAAACAAGGGAATTTATGCCGAACGTAGGGAGCGCGCTCATAAAGGACAAAGGCAAGATGCGCGATCCCTACTGCCTGCAGCAAGTATTATGCAAAAGAGGCAGCTTTTTACTGCACTTCTTCCGCAAGGAAGCAGCACGGACCGCACAGCGGGCCGTGCGTTCGGTCCAAATAAAAAGATGCCAAACATGTGATATATTTATAGATAATTTTCTGTAAATATCATAAAACTACAGTATAAAATCATAGGAGAAGGGTATGAAGCTTTTACTTACAGGAGGAGCTGGCTATATAGGAAGCCATACATATAGGCTGCTCAAGGCACAAGGTCACACCGTAAAAGTGTACGATAATCTATCTAACGGACATGCAGAGGCAGTGGAGACAGATGACCTTATTGTAGGCAGTATACAACACACAGGTACTCTCAAAACACTTCTTGAAACATACAAGCCAGATGTTGTTATACACTTTGCAGCATTTATAGAAGTTGGCGTGTCAGTAAAAAAGCCTTTTGAATTTTTTGCCAACAACACGGAGGGCACACTGGCTTTGACAAAAGCAATGCTGGACTGTGGTGTCAACAAACTCATATTCTCTTCCACGGCTGCGGTTTACGGATATCCAGAGACCACACCAATCCGTGAAACCGCAAAAAAATCACCTGTAAATCCATACGGAACAAGCAAACTCATGGTAGAAGAGCTTCTGGAGTCCCTGAGCCAGTGGGCAGGTCTCAAATACACAGCTATAAGGTACTTTAATGCAGCAGGGGCAAGTGAAGATGCAAGCATAGGGGAGGCTCACAATCCTGAGACGCACCTTATCCCGCTCATTCTCAAGACAGCAACAGGCGAAAGAAAAAGCATCTCCATATTCGGCACAGACTTCCCCACTCCCGACGGCACAGCAATAAGAGACTACATACACGTTGACGACCTTGCCCGCGCACACATGCTGGCAGCAGACTACCTTGCAGATGGTGGAAAATCGGACGTATTCAACTGCGGATACTCAGAGGGGTACAGCGTAAGAGAAGTAATAGAAGCAGCAAAAAAAGTCACAGGCAAAGACTTCCCAGTAGAAGAAACAGAGAGACGGGACGGCGATCCAGCCATACTCATAGCAGACTCAAGCAAAATAAAACAAACACTTGGATGGCAACCTGTCCACAATGACCTAGAATACATAATAAAAACCGCCTACAAATGGGAACAAAACAGAAAATACTGACATACCGAACGTCGGGAGCGCGCTCATACGGCACAAAAACAAAAGCAGCGATCCCTCCTGCCTGCGGCACATAAAAAGCAAAACATCAAGACTCTGCCTCAGCCTTCATCCCCAGCCTTGTGAGAGCAAAATCATACCTTACAGGATCATCAGGACACAAGTTGCGAAAAAAATCCGTAACCTCTGATACAGCCTTAAAATCATTGCTCTTTCTTTTGAGAAAACCTGCTGACCTGCACAACCTCTGCATATGCACATCAAGAGGCACATACAAAACAGAAGGAGAAACACCTTCCCACAATCCCAAATCTATATTATCCCTTCTTATCATCCATCTGAGATACAAAAGCAACCTCTTCCACGTTCCCTTACTCTCAGGAAGTGGAAGCATAATCCCAACATCCACAGGCATATTCTCCCTAAGCTCCCTGCTCATAGACGAGAGAACCAGACGCATATCAGAAACATGACAAAGATGATGCTTAAACCACAGTTCCAGACTGCCATAGCGTTTATACATTGCCTCCGTTGCAAAAACAAGAGAAGCAAGCATCCTAGAATCAAAAAAGCGGTAATAAAGCCCGTCTATTCTGCAAAGAATCTCATCATAAGAAAGAGCACCACACAATGACATAGGTTTAGGAAGTGCGGAAAAAAAAGAAAACAAAAACTTATTCATACTCTTTACATTTCCCAAGGCAAGAGAAGAAGCATAAAACCCTGCTCTTTCCATATCTCCCCTGTCGGAAAAGCGATATATCCACATGGCAGGATCCGTACCTATATAAGAAAAATCATTATACTTCTCATAGATATAATCCAGAAAGGCTTTCCATTCTTCCTTATTCGTAAAAACAGGACTTATCATTTTTTTCCTCTAAGATTTGCATATTTTTATGCTCGACACTATACTCTATTATAGAGAGCCTAAAGTCCATAGGAGAGGACGTGGATACCATAAGAATCGCAATAGTAGAAGACGAAGCTGTCATAGCCCTTGATATAAAAAGAAGACTAGCCAACTTAGGATATGAGATAACTGGGGTTTTTCACTCAGGAGAAGATTTTTTAAAACACGCAATAAACCAGGAAGCAGACCTTGTGCTCATGGATATAGTACTGGATGGACCTATAAGCGGCATAGAAACAGCCAGAATAGCTTATAACAGATACGGCATACCCGCATTGTTTCTGACAGCTTATGCGGACGACACAACCATAGATCTTATAAAATCACAAGAAGGCACAGTAGGCTACATCACCAAGCCATTTAACGAAAGAGAACTTGTAGCATCAATTGAGCTGGGACTTTTTAAACACGATATGGCAAGACAGACAGAAATACAAAAAGAGTGGCTCACATCACTTCTTTCATCGATGGGAGATAGCCTTATTGTACTGGATAATAACGAAAAAATCATATTCTTAAACCACAAGGCAGAAGAACTGTTTGGCTTTAATATAAATGAAATAAAAAATAAAGAAATAGGAGAATTTGTTCTGTTCTTTGATTCTGAGACAGACTTCGAGTTTCCACTTACACATCTGGGCAGTTTCCCTGAGTTTGAGGGTGCACTGTATTTTAAAAACATATATTTTAAGGACAGACAGGGCAATAAGATATACATAGAAGGTAGCGTATCCAGAATCAAGCCACCAATCATCCCTATATCCCTGCAGAATAAAGGAGAAACGCACAATCCATTGCCTTTTTATCTAGAAGAGGGCTATGTCCTTGTAATACGAGATAACACAGCCCTCACAAATCTCACATCCACACTACAATATCACAGTGGTCATGATCCTCTTACCGGACTGATAAACAGAAATCAAATACTCATAAATATTGAAGAAATGCTCAGAGAAAACGAAAAAAACAAAAAAGAAAGCTTTTTCATATTTATCGATATAGATCAGTTTAAGGTTGTCAACAATCTCTGCGGGCAAATAGGCGGAGATATGCTTCTCAAAGAAACTGTAGAAAAGCTAAAACAAATAATACCAGAAAATAGCATACTAGGAAGGCTTGGGGACGACGAGTTTGGGATAATCATCAAGAACACAGCTTTTACTAAGGCGGAAAGGATTGCAAGGAATATAATACGCGCCTTACAGCACTATTTTGAGTGGGAAGGCAATGAAATTCCCATTGCCTATAGTGCGGGAGCTGTCAACATAAGCAGAGAATACGGTGATGTATACGAGATTATATCTGCGGCGGACAGCGCGTGTTCCGTAGCCAAAGAAGAAGGTGGAAACAGAGTAAAAGTATACAAAAAAGAAGATAATGACTTTACAGAAAAACGGGGAGAGCTTAGCTGGATAACAAGGCTCCACGAGGCAATGAGAGGCCATAAGCTGATACTGTATGCACAGGATATAATACCTGTAAAATCGGAAGACACACCCAAGAAAGAGATTCTAATAAGATTAATGGAAGAAGAAGGAGTTCTCATACCTCCAGGAGAGTTTATACCTATAGCAGAACGTTACAATATAATGCCGCTTCTTGACAGATGGATAGTGGATGAGATGCTTGAGTATGCACAGAGATTAAAGGCAATAGGCAAACTGGACAACACTGTCTATGCAATAAACCTATCCAGCACAACACTCCTTGACGAAAGCTTCTCTGATTTTTTAGAAAAAAAGATTGTCAAATCCAACCTACCAGCCGATATGTTCTGCTTTGAAATAACAGAAACAACAGCAATAAAGAATTTTAAAAAAGCAATGATGTTTGTAAAACGCTTTAAAAATCTGGGATGTTCTTTTGCTCTGGATGACTTTGGCATGGGATTTTCATCTTTTGCTTATCTCAAGCAACTGCCTGTGGACTATCTAAAGATAGACGGCTCCTTTGTCCAGACAATCACAAAAAACGATGTGGATTTTGAGCTTGTAAAAACCATACACAATGTAGGCAGAATAATGGGAATGAAGACAATTGCAGAGTTTGTATCAGATAAAGATATATTTGACATGCTGGCATCCATTCCTGTGGATTATGTTCAGGGTTACTTTCTTGGCAGACCACAACCGCTTATAATGCCGGAGTAATTATAATTCTGTTTTTTGTAAAAATTCTTCTATCTCCATTATGTGCAAAAGCAGCTCTTCTTTGTTTCTTATTCTTTTCCCTGTATTTTGCCGCAACACCTTATAAATCTTTTCTATGAGCTCAAATACAGAAGAAAGCAGCTCACAGGATTCTTTACCCGTTCTCATAGCAAGACCACACATTGACGAAAGGCAGGAAGCAAGCTTTTCTTCTCCGTACACAACTGAGGATATTCTACACAGGTCAGCAGCAAGATTATCGATTTTTTCTCTGTATGTTGCAAGTCTGTTTTTGTATTCCATATCCTGTGTTCTTTCTTCTTCTTTATACAGAGCAGAAGATAGTCTCATAAAACCTATCCTGAGACATATTGCATAGAAATTGCTTTCTTCAATATCCCTTGCATCTCCCTTTTTTATCACAGCTTTTTCTTCCTTAGTAAAAAAACCGGCCATATCCTTTTCTGCAGAGATTAGGGCAAATATTCTTCTTCTTAATTCTTCCGGTGTAGGCTTATCTGTTTGCGGTATTTTTTTCAGCACTACAGAAATTTTTTCTACACTTTTTCCTGATAGATACATATAAGAAGACAGTAGATAGATATTCGCAAGAAACATGAGGTCTGACAGTTTTTTTTCCGCAGGGCTCATTATTTGTAGTTATAGGATACAAGCTGACTGATTGCAATCTCTCTCATAGGTCTGCCAAGCAAATATCCTTGAGCAAAGTCACAGCCCAATTCTTCCAGCAGTTTTCTGTGCTCATAAGTCTCTACTCCCTCTACTATGACCTTTTTACCAAGCACATGACTCATTTCTATAAGGCTGGCAAGAACTACCCTGTCAGTCGGACTGTTTTCCGCTTGAGAGAGAAAACTCTTATCGAGTTTTATAAGGTCCACAGGCAACAGCTTTAGATAAGAGAAAGAAGAATAACCGGTACCAAAATCATCCAGAGCTATCTTTATCCCGATTTCACGGAGAGTTTTCATAACATGAAGCGCTGTTTCTATATCATTGATAAGAGATGACTCTGTTATTTCTAGAATAAGCCTAGAAGAATCAAATCCGCTTTCTTCCAGCAGCTCTGATACAAAGCCGGGAAAAGAACGATCAAGAAACTCACGAGTAGAAATATTGACAGAAATATGAGGACAAAAGTGTTCTTCCTGCCACATACTCCCTTGTATCATGGCATCATACAGAACTCTCTGTCCAAGAAGATGAATTGTCCCGTTCTCTTCCATTATAGGGACAAACTCATCTGGCTTTAGAATCGTTCCCTCAGGTTCTCTCATCCTAGAAAGGACTTCTACTGCATGTATGGAAGAAGTATTAAGGTCAATTATAGGCTGATACAGAAGCTGGATATTCTGATTCTTGAGGCTATCTAGTATCACCTGCTCTACCCATAGCCTGCGCTTTAATATACTGTGAAGTTCTGGCGTACAGAAGAAAAAAGCATTCTTTTTTCTTTTTGCAGCCATTAGTGCCGCATCAGCAGCTCTCATAAGAGAAGGCAAGTCTTCTCCATCATCTGGAAACACGCTTATACCTGCACTTGCAGAAAGAGATATCTTTGCAGAGTTTATGTCCACATCATCCCGTATGGAGCTCAATATCCTCTCAGTTATTTCCTCTATGGAAAAACCTTCCCCAAAGTCAGAAAAGGAATCATCCGGCTGCAAAAGAATTATAAACTCGTCACCACCGCTTCTTGCAACAAGATCATTCGGTCCTACATGCTCCAATATTCTGCGGGAATATGTCCTGAGAACATTATTCCCAGCGTCGTGCCCATAAGCATCGTTTACTTTTTTTAATCCGTCTATATCTATTATAAAAAGAACAAGTTTTTTATCTAACCTAGCAGAAAAATCTAGACGTGTTTGTGCAGCCGTTATAAAAGTATCCCTCAGCATGAGTCCAGTAAGAGAATCTCTTATGCCCTGCGGCAAGTTTTCTTTTTTTCTATCGGATTCCAGAAAAAAAACTGTATACTTATCGGAACCGTCAAAAAATTCCTCAGCAGAAACATGTCGTGAAACAACAGTCTCAGAATCAATCTTTAAAAGAGCAGAACCAGAGGATGCATCTTCGTCAGAAAAAAACAAGACATCAAACAGGTTTGTGCCTTCTTCAAGTGTAGAGAACGTCTTTTTTACAGCAGAGTTATACCAACATACCCTGCCTGCATAATCTGTTATAATAATTTCTTGAGGAAATAAACCTACTATTTTTTTAAAAATATCAGGTGACATGAAATTTCCCTATATACATTTTAAAATAAAATGACATAAAAGTCAAATTTCTCTAAAATATCAAAAAGCTTTACCGATAATTATATATTTATAACATACAAAAAACAACATGGCAATAACGCAAAATATATTTTATCAGACTCTTGTCTTTTATAAGACATTCAAGCTGTCTTCTGTATGAGTATAATAACTCTTTATCAAAAAAAGGAGAAAGCGCGCATTTCTTTTTCTTTATTCTCAAGACAGCGCGCTTGCGACGTTCGTTTTTTTGTAAACTCATATGTATTTATGTATGCAGGTGTCTCTTACAAATAAGCACATATATTGAAAGCATGCCGGCAAGATACTATACTTGCTTCAATGAAAAATATTGTTTTGACCGGGCTTAAGCATGCGGGTAAGTCTACACTGGGATATATGATTGCAAAAACATTTGATACGCTATTCTACGACCTGGATACAGAGCTTGAGAGGCTGGCATACAAAAAGACCCACAAGATACTGACTGCTCGACAGATATGGAAAGAACTAGGTGAGGCTTTTTTTAGGGAGATGGAGCTTGAGGCAGCCGCAAGCCTGGCTGAGAAAAACTCCGTGGTGATTGCCACAGGTGGCGGGATAATAGACAATAGGAAAGCACTCTCTATTCTTAAAGAAAACGGTATAATTGTCTATCTTGAGGAAGAACCTGCTGTACTTTTTGATAGGATTAGAAAAGGTGGCATCCCACCTTTTCTGTCGGCTGACAATCCGTGGGAAAGCTTTGTGGCACTTTACAATAAAAGACATAGTGCGTATAAAGAATACGCTGATATAGTGCTTACTCTAAGTGGTGCTAGCCCGGAGGAAGCAGAAGAAATGCTTTTACAGAAATTAAAGGAGACAGAATATGGCTGGGAGCAGCTTTGGTAAGGCTTTTAGGATAAGTACTTTTGGAGAATCTCACGGCAAGGCTGTGGGGGTTATTGTGGACGGAGTAAGACCTCTGCTTGAGCTCTCGGAAGAAGACATACAAAAAGAGCTCAACCGCCGCAAGCCCGGACAATCAGAGGTAGGAACTCCGCGTGCAGAATCGGATATTGTGCACATATACTCCGGTGTTTTTGAGGGCAAAACTACAGGTACACCCATAATGATGATTCTTTACAATCAGGATACAAGACCTCAGGATTATAACGATATCCACAAGCTTTTTAGGCCCGGACATGCTGATTATACTTATCTCAAAAAATATAGGATACGTGACTGGCGTGGAAGCGGAAGAGCATCGGGTAGAGAAACCGCAGGTAGAGTCGCGGCAGGTGCTATCGCCAAGAAGCTGCTTGCAGAAAGAAAGGTAAAAATAACTGCATATACTTTAAAGGCTGCAGGAGTAGAGTGTAAGAAGCTTGATTTTTCGGTTATAGAAAGAAATCCGCTCAGAGCCTGCGATATGGAGGCTGCAGAGCTCATGCTGGAGCGCATACGCGAGGCCAAAGATAAAAAGGACAGTGTAGGCGGTATAGTGGAGTGCAGGATAACAGGTGTTGATCCAGGATTGGGTGAGCCTGTCTTTGATAAGCTCGACGCAGAGCTTGCACATGCCATGCTATCCATAGGAGCTGTCAAGGGGATAGAGTTCGGCGCAGGATTTAAGGCTGCAGATATGTTTGGCAGTGAGCACAACGATGCTATGGATAAAGACGGTTTTGTTACCAACAATGCAGGAGGGATTCTGGGCGGAATATCCACAGGCGAGGAGATTGTCTTCCGTGTTGTTGTAAAGCCTACTTCCTCCATTTCTAGACCTCAAAACACTGTAGATCTTGAGGGAAACGAGGTTAACATAGTAACAGAAGGTCGCCACGATGCATGCATATGTCCCCGCATAGTGCCTGTCGTAGAGGCAATGGCTGCAATCGTTCTGGAGGATCACTACAAAAGGCAGGAAGCTCTCTGGGCATAAAAAAGCCTCCGCAAGGAGGCGTTCGGTTTTAAAATTCTTAAGAACAAATTTTCATATCGAACGGCGGACACCACTGCGGTTGTCCGCCTTTTTTGCAATCACTCCGCAGTCTTTATGCTAAGTTTGGAGGCAACAGCTTGTGCAAGCTTTTTAAACTCATCGTTCTCTGTAAGAAAAGAGAAGTCCCCGCTTCTTCCGGCAGCAGCGAGTTTTGCATCCATCATGATAGAACCTAGAAAATCAGCATCAAAGCGTTTTGCAGTTTCTGCCGTTGTTCCCTGGCCAAAGACATCACCTGCCATATTTTCGACAATTCCTATAAGGGGTATGGACAGCTTTTCAAATGCATCTATGCCTCGCACAAGGTCTTCTTGCGCTAGCGGATGAGGTGTCGCAACAAGTACTCCGCCGGTAACAGGCAGAAGCTGGCTGACACTGAGCTGGACATCGCCTGTACCAGGAGGCATGTCTATGAGCAGATAGTCAAGTTCCGGCCAATCAACCTGAGAGATAAGGGAATTGAGCATGCTGTGGAGCATAGGACCGCGCCAGACAAGCGCCTGATTTTCCTCCACAAGAAAACCAACACTCATAAAAACTATCCCGTCGGCAGTTCTTGCAGGAACAATTTTCTCTCCAGCCTGAGCAGGCATATGCTTTGCAGGCAGAAGACGGGGTATATTGGGACCGTATATATCAGCATCAAGCACACCCACCTTTGCTCCGTCCTGCGCGAGGAGCCTTGCAAGAAGAACTGTTACCGTGGATTTACCTACTCCACCCTTTCCGCTTCCTACGGCAAGAACAGTTTTTACTGGAACATTAAGCTTATCGGCTATTCGGTTATCGGAGCGTACTCTAGATGTCAGCTTAACATCAACTTCATCTATACCCTGCACAGAAGACAATATAGCTTTCTTGCTCTGCTCAACAAACTGTTCTTTTATGGGGCAGCTGGGAGTGGTAAGCTCAAGATTAAAAGAAACTCTGGATTCTTCTATAACAAGATCCTTTACAAAGCCAAGCTCAACAATATTTTTACCAAGATCTGGATCCATTATGGAAGACAGAGCCTTCAAAACAGCATCTTTTGTTTTTTGTACATTACTCATGCAGGAAAATTACGCAAAGAAAAACAAATCGTCAACAAAATAGAAGAAGCAAATGCATTTACTTATCATCCGGTCTTTTATCCCCTCTGTCAAACACAGACAGTACAAAAAGAGATATCCCAAGAGTTATAAACAAAACAGGCCACCAACGTATGACAAACAACTTAAAATCATCTTTAATCACATCCAGACTAAAAAGCATAAAAAATACGGACATAAAAAAGATAGCAATCCCGGGTATGGAAAAAGAGTAATATCTGGACGGTTTCCTACCATAGCCATAGAAAAAAAGTACAATTCCCACACCCATTGGGAAAATAGGCCATATTCTGCCAAGAGACAAAGAGGGACCAATCACGTTGGAAAGAATAAGCATTACACCCCAGAAACAAAGGACTATTCCAAGAGCAATACTTATCTTCCTGCTTTTTACAAAAAAGAATTTAAATAATATAGAAGAAATCCCCAAAATTATGAGGAGAGAGGGCCACAGGTGTGTCATAGAAACAACAATACCTGTCGTTCTTAAAAGAAGAACAACTCCTATTATAGTAAAAACAAGTCCTGCGACTCCCAATCTCCTGTTTAACATAATATCTCCTTACATGTGAGAAATAATCTGATCTGCAAACTCGCTGGTTGCTACCTTTGTAGAACCTTCCATAAGTCTTGCAAAATCATAAGTAACCTTTTTTGCTTCAATCGCTCTTGTTATACCCTTTTCTATAAGCTCTGCAGCCTCTCTCCAACCCATATATTCAAACATCATCTTACCAGAAAGAATGACAGAGCTTGGATTTACCATGTCTTTACCTGCATACTTGGGAGCAGTCCCATGCGTTGCTTCAAAAATAGCATATCCGGTATCAAAATTGATATTCGCTCCGGGAGCAATACCTATACCGCCTACCTGAGCCGCAAGAGCATCGGACATATAGTCTCCATTGAGATTCATAGTGGCAATAACATCAAAATCGGAAGCTCTTGTAAGAATCTGCTGCAAAAAAGCATCCGCAATGGCATCCTTGATGAGAATTTTACCTTCAGGGATGTTACCATCGGGTATATCATCCCATGTAACAATCTTATCGCCAAACTCCTCTTTTGCCAGCTCATAGCCCCAGTTTCTAAATGCTCCCTCGGTATATTTCATAATATTGCCTTTATGTACGAGTGTTACCGATTTTCTGTTGTTCTCTATCGCATACTTTATGGCAGCTCTAACCAACCTCTTTGTACCAAAGGAACTTATAGGCTTGATTCCTATACCAGAATCCTCACGGATACTCCAGCCAAGCTCGTTTTTGAAAAAGTTTATTATCTTTAAGGTTTTTTCATCACCAGCAGGAGATTCAAAACCGGCATAAACATCCTCCGTATTTTCTCTAAAAACCACCATATCCACAAGCTCAGGTTTTTTAACAGGAGAAGGAATTCCTGGATAATATTTTACGGGACGCAAACAGACATACAAATCAAGAACCTGTCTTAAAGTAACGTTGAGACTTCTGAACCCACCGCCTACAGGAGTCGTAAGAGGACCTTTTATCCCCACAAGATATTCTCTAAATGAATCAAGAGTCTCATCAGGAAGCCAATTACCTGTTTCTTTATAAGCCTTCTCCCCCGCAAGAACCTCTTTCCATTCTATTTTTCTACTTCCCTTATATGCTTTTTCTACTGCAGCATCAAAAACTCTGACAGAGGCATTCCATATATCCGGTCCAGTACCATCGCCCTGGATAAAAGGGATAATAGGATTATCCGGAACAATAAGCCTGTCATTTTCTTTTCTTATCTTTTCCGCCACTTGCGTTCTCCTTGGAAATTTTATTTATAAAATACTATACACAGCCAGCTTATACCTTGCCAACCCTCTTTACAAAAGATAGTATTAACAAAGTTTATGAGACTCAATAAACTTGTTATAATTATAAGTATAAGTATATTATCGCTGATTTTTTTCTTTGTCCCCTCTCCTCCATGGGTTTCTGTATATTTGGGAGGCACAAACAATATAGAAAAGAAAACATTAAGAGAACTTTACCAGCTTATAGAAACATCTTCTCCTGATGTTTCTTTTATAGCTGCAAAGAAAATAGCAACCTATCTAGCGGAAACAAAACAATGGGAAAAAAGAGCAGGTTTTCTATCATATATGGTTTCCAGAGCTCCTCAAGAAAACATAAGTGCATATTATATTTTTCTGCTTGCAGAACAATACAGACAGAATAACAAAACAAACCTTGCCATAAATTATTATAAACGCATAGTCAACACATATCCTGACCTTGTTCTAAAAGGCCAGCATTTACACTTGGAAAGTCTTAAAGAAATCGTAGAAAGGCTTGATGATCCGTGGGAAAGGATAAAATATTATAACCTACTTATACAAAAATTTCCTTCACAGATAGATACAGGTGTGGCCTATTATTTCCTTGCAGAAGCATATAAAGATGCGGGCATGTGGGATGAAGCCCTCAAAACTTACAAGATATTTTTAAATTATCCTGACAGCAATATACCAGGTGAACCCAATGCATATCTCAAGGTTTCGGAACTTTTGGATTTTCACAACTCGTCAAAAAATTGGCTTTTTGAAGATCTAGAAAGCCTTGTAGATGCCATAAAGTATGCAATTTACACAAGAAATTCGGCTCTTCTTGCAAGATACAGAGCAAAGGTAAACTTCTTTTCCATATCTTGGGAACAAGAAAAAACAGCAAAAAATGCACAGATTATCTTTGATTTCAGAGCATTTTTCTCTGGTGGAAGAGTCAGATTCAGTGATAATATAGATAAGTCGTCCAATGCAAAAGAAGCATATCTAAAGACATGGGGCTGGTCATACCGAATAAATACATGGTATTTGTATTTTAGAAAGGTGGATTATCCTTTTGATCCGGAAATAGACGGAAAGTGGGAATGGGCAGGCATATATTTTGGCGAAAAGCTTTGATAACTCTCATATTTTTTGCTCTTGTAGCAGGGAATTCCTTCTCGGAAAATAAAAAAAACCCTGTCTTTTATAGAACAAAAAATGTAGAAAAACATAAAGAAGATATATATCACCATAACTGGCCAAAATATTATAGTATCAATATCCCCAATCATCAGTTAATACAACAAGAAATAAAACGTTTGTCTCAAGGCTATAATAAAAAGGATTTAGAACTTAGCATAATACACTCAGAAGAATACTGGCATTATATAGAGACGATGCTTGTGAAATATAAAGCTCCATGGGAGCTAATATATCTTCCCATAGTAGAATCTCATTACAATATCTACGCAGTCTCATCATCTGGAGCAACAGGGCTATGGCAATTTATGCTCAATTCCATACATCCGTGGATGACAATCAACCAGTGGATGGACGAAAGAAGAGACTTCTTTAAATCTACAGAGGCGGCAATAGAAAAATTATTATACAATAAGGAAATAACAGGAGACTGGCTTCTTGCCGTAGCAGCTTACAATGCAGGATTGGGTAAGATAAGCAGAATAATAAGTTCTTCCTCAACAAGAGACTACTTTCAACTAACAGATAATAGACTTCTTCCGTACCAAACACAATATTATGTTGCAAGGCTTATTGCAGTAACCTATATCTTAAGCAACAAGACCAAATTTGACATAAGCATAAGATGGCCAGATGCCGTAGAGTGGAAAAGCTTGGAAACAAAAAAACCTATAATGCTCAATCTTCTTGCAAAAGCATGCAATATACCTACGCATGAGCTGAGAAAAGCTAATGCAGAACTTATTTTGGGTATAAGTCCACCAGGACACATAATAAAAATAAAAAAACAATACTATGAAACAGCAAAAAACATCATAGAAAACCATAATATCCCTCTTATGGATATAAAAATACACACTATAAAAACAGGAGAAACACTTTCAAAATTATCTAAAGATTATGGAGTACCTCTCTCGCTTATATATCTTTACAATCCAGACAAAGACCCAAGAAAAATACAGATTGGAAGTAGCATAATAATACCTTTAGTAGGGAATAAAATCTTGGATAAAAAATCATCAATGCCCCAAAATATTGTTTGGACAGAACATATTGTTAAAAATGGGGAAACTCTATGGGGAATATCCAGATTATACTCAACCAAAGTAGAATGGATAAGCGAAGCAAACAATATAGGCATAAATTCAATAATAAAACCCGGCATGAACCTCAAGATACCTGTACCAAAAGTCGAATAATAAACTAATGGATAAAAAAACAATCATATTTTTGTTTTTCTCTTTTATATCCTCGATAACATTGTCATCACAACAAGAAAAACAAGCAGAACTCAAATATACTCTGGACTGGAAATCAGGAAAGCTTAGCATAAGCCTAACCCAATCAACACGAGAGAAAGAACTAAGTCCCATATCACCTTACATAACACAAAGAGAAATAGAATCCCTTCTACCTTATTACATAAAACTTGCAATGGAAAAGATACAAGTAAACTCAAGGGAAAATATATCAGATATTCTTTTAAAACAACCACAATTGAATCTACAGCTTTTGGAAATAGATAAGGAAATAAAGAACAAAAATATAAGTTACAGCGATGACCTTGATAGTCTTACAATATCAGTAGACATAGAGCTATTTCCGTCAATAGCAGAGCTTCTTATAAATCATAGTATGACAGAAGAAATACCTCACAGACTCGGATGGGTTGCAGCAGATAGTTTTACTGGTCTTGTAATAGACGCAAAAGGAGAACTCCCTATTTATGGTACAGAAAATAAAGGAAAGCTGATTCCAGCTATATTTCCTCGCATATTTAACAGCCGTGGAGAATTAATATTATCAGTAGAAATGCTGGATCCAAAAACAGCAAAAAAAACAGGCATTGCAGCTTACACCGATTCGTATGACGAAAAGCCTTTTCTGAACAGAATAGGTCAAAAACCTCTTAGGATAAAGGCAAAAGCAATATTTGGTAAAAATCCAACAGATATAGTCTTACCAGAAGAAGCTATAAAACTTCTTCTGGCAAAGGATGAAAATAGAAAAATATTACAAGAAGGTAAAATTCTTATTATCTGTGACAACGTGATACAAGAAGAGCCATGACTTCCGCATCTCTAAGCATATTATCAATGAGACAATACTCATTGGGTTGATGTGCCATTTCTCCAACAGTAGACCACACAACAGCTTCAAAGCCTTTATTACGCAGTGGAGCTGCAACAGTCCCACCACCTATTCCCATAGGTTTTGCTCTTATACCATAGACTTCACCTATTGCCTCTTCAAGAGCTTTTACAAGCTTGCCATCAGAAGGGGTAGGGAGAGAGGTTATCCTATGTACAGTCTCTATATTAATCTCCACTCCATATTTTTTCTCGACCTCCTTACAGATAGACTCTATCTTAGAATAGACTTCGTCTAGATCAACCTCAGGAAGTATTCTGCAATCCACATAGAAAACATCTTCTCCTGGAACCGTATTGATATTGGGAACATTTGCCATTTTCTTGGATGGAACAAAAGTAGAAAAAGGTGGAGTAAACAGCTCATTGGTAGTAGAAAAAATCTCACCAAGAGAAGCAAGCCTCACAACAAGCTCGGAACCGGCAACAAATGCGTTCTTACCCAAATCAGGCCTAGAAGCATGGCACTGAACTCCCCTTGTTGTAAACTTAAGCCACATAAGGCTTTTTTCTGCAACCTCTATCATAGAGCTGTCAGGCAAACCTCCATCAGGAACCAGAAAGACATCCCCTTCTTTAAACAGTTCTCCATGCTGCTCGAGTAGTGCAATTATTCCATACTCATTGCCAAATTCTTCATCAGCTACAAAAAGAAGCTTAAGAGAACAAGTCAGCTCCAAATCAAGCTCAAGTATAGCAAGCGCTGCAAAAATGCTGCTTACCAAAGACTGCTGATTATCCTCTGTCCCTCTTCCATATATCTTGCCATCTTTAACAACAGCAGAAAAAGGGTCTGTTTCCCACAGAGAATATTCCCCGGGAGGAACAACATCAAGATGAGTCATAATCCAAAAAGAAGAAGAATTATTATCTTTATCTATATTATCTATAGAACAGATTACAGAAGGCCTGGAGCCTCTCTCTGCTCTTTGGTCAGGAACCTCTATAACAGAGATGGTTGCATTGTATCCTTTATCTTTTGCAACAGATATGAGGTTTTCGTCAAGCCAAGCAATCAGAGCTTCTGCTTTCTGCCACTCTCCCTTGCCTCCTATATCAGGAGCAAGAGCAGGAATTGCTGTAAGAAGCTTCTGAAGCTCTATCATATCGGACTTTCTGGATTTTATATAGGCTTTTATTTTTTCAGCACTCATTATTCCCTCCATTAAATTTAAGCACTAGGTTTTTGCCTCCCTGAGAAAGTTTCATAAGCTCAGTTTTAAAATTATGCCACTTAGTTTCTGCAATAGAGGCATCAAGCTCAACAGAGCTCGCATAGTTTTCATTCTTTATTTTCAAAGAATACTTGTCAACAAGCGGTTTTATCCTGTGATAAAGTTCGTAAGAACATGACAGGGAAAACTCACACATAGGAACATACTCACGAATGTCGGAAGAATCAAGGGCAAGTCTGGCAGCCTCCGCATACGCATGAACAAGTCCTCCTGTTCCAAGTTTTATTCCACCAAAGTATCTAATAACAACAACAAGGAGATTCCACAGGTTCCTTCCTGTTATCTGAGAAAGAACGGGTTTTCCAGCTGTTCCATGTGGTTCACCATCATCGCTCATGCCAATAATCTCAGAACCTGGCTTGCCTATGGCATATGCATATACAACATGAGTTGCATCAGAATATTCTTCTCGTTTCTTTTTTATCTCTATCTCTGCCGTATCCCTATCTATCACGGGAATAGCATAGGATATAAAACGAGAACGCTTTACAGTATATTCTGCCATGGAAACGGAAGATATCATAAAGTAAGAACTCATATAACAAGATTATATAAGACTCTAAAAACACTCAATATATAAAAAAATACGACAATACTTTTCTTATGGTAATTTATCGAGTAATATGCATTATACGGAGGAAAAAATGGATTATGTAAAGACAATTGCCCTTGTTGCACATGATAATAGAAAGCAGGATTTACTTGAGTGGGTAAGATGGAATTATAAAACTCTTATCCAGCATAAGCTTGTATGCACAGGTACTACAGGAAAGCTTGTACAAGAAACCATAACAGGTCTTATGGAAGAAGGAGACAGACAGACATATCCCATTATAAGATTAAAGTCAGGACCATTGGGAGGAGACCAGCAGCTTGGCGCTATGATAGCAGAAGAGAAAGTTGATATACTTATATTCCTGTGGGATCCAATGGAACCTCAACCACATGATGTCGATGTTAAGGCTTTATTAAGAATAGCAGTTCTATATAATATTCCCATAGCAAACAACAGATCCACAGCAGACTTTATTATCTCATCAGAGTTGTTTAAACAGCAATACCAGCCCATAAAGAGAGATTATTCCAGCTATTTAAACAGAACAGTACCCGGAGAATAAAAGATGCAAATAATCCTTGCCAGCAACAATCAGCACAAAAAAGAAGAACTGGGGAAGATACTTTATCCCCACACCATACTATTGCCTCAGGACATGGGTATAAGCTTCTCCTGCGAGGAAACAGGAAAGACATACATAGAAAATGCGATACAAAAAGCACAGACATTATACAAACAGATAGAGAAACCTGTTCTTTCCGATGATTCTGGGCTTAGTGTTGAAGCACTTGACGGAAGACCTGGAATACATTCTGCCAGATTTGGAGAACAGGAAACAGGAAAAAAGCTTAACCAGAAAGAAAAGAATAGACTTCTTTTGGAACTTATGGGTGACAAAAAAGAACGAAAAGCAGCATTTGTCTGCTGCATGGTTCTTTTTATAAACCCATTGAGAATATATGCTGTGCAGGAAACACTGGAAGGTTATATTGCAACAGAGGAACGCGGGACAAACGGATTTGGCTATGACCCTATCTTCTATCTGCCACAATATGATAAACACCTTGCAGAACTATCTCCCGAGGAAAAAAACAAGATATCCCACAGAGGGAAGGCAGCAAAAAGAATATCAAAACTTTTGGAGGATATATGAAACTCATCACAAGAAAAGAACAAAAAAAGCAGGATTGCTGGGATTTATCTAGCCTCTTTGCAAACGATAAAGAGTGGGAAGAAACACTAGAAGAAATAAAAAAAGAGATTCCTGTTCTGCTAGAGTATAAAGGAAAGCTTTCCCAATCCGTTAAAGTTTTTTCGGACTTTCTGGTTAAATATTTCTCCTTATTACAAAAAGCAGAAGCCTTAGGTGTATATGCATATCTAAGACTTTCTGAGGACGGAGGAGAAGCAGAAAGACAAAAATTATGGGGTATTTATCTGGGATTTTCCGCACAATTTTCAAGTGCACTCAGTTTTGTAGAACCAGAGATTCTAAAGTTGCCTCAAGAAATAACAGATTATGTGCTCAAAGATGATTCTCAAAAAGATTATCACATCTGGTTAAAAAAGCTTTTGAGGTATAAAAAATATATACTTACGGAAGAACAGGAAAAACTTCTTGCAGAACTTTCCGAGTCCAGGTCTCTTGCTCAGAGGGCTTTTTCTGCTCTTAATGATGTGGATATGGAATTTGGCACTGTGGAGACAGAAAAGGGGTTGGAGTCTTTGACTCATGGCTCATATATGCGCTTTATGGAAAATAGAAACAGGGCTATAAGAGAACAAGCATATATGCAGTATCTTAACCAATATAAGAAACACTACAATACAATATCCACGCTTTATACAACTCAGGTAAAGCAAAATTCAACAGAAGCAAGGTTAAGAGGCTACAAGTCATCCCTGGAAGCCAAGCTTTATCCTGACGATGTTTCTACAGAACTGTATACACATCTGATAAAACAGGTAGAAGAAGCACTCCCTGTGCTGCATAGATATTATGAGCTTAGAAGAAACAAGTTAAACCTGGATAAACTAAAGCTCTATGATACAAAAGTTCCTCTCACATCGGAGCCAAAAATCAATTACCCGTATGAAGAGGCTGTAGAAATTGTCTGCAAGGCACTTAGCCCGCTGGGAGAGGATTATACCAATGTTTTAAAGAAAGGACTCACCTCAGGGTGGGTAGACAGATATGAGAACAAGGGTAAACGTTCTGGAGCATTTTCCTATGGCTGTTACTCCGGAGAACCTTATATCCTGCTCAACTATGATCCCACAGTGCTGAGACACGTCTTTACACTGGCACATGAGGCCGGACACTCCATGCACTCATATTACAGTGTAAAAAATAACCCCTTCCCACATTATAACTATTCAATCTTTGAAGCAGAGGTAGCATCCACATTCAACGAGGAGCTCCTTTTGGACTACATGCTCAAGCAGGCGGATAAGACCTTAAAAACAGCACTCATACTCAAACATACAGATGAGCTGATAGGCACCTACTTTAGACAGACAATGTTTGCAGAATTTGAGCTGGCTGTGCACAACATTGCAGATGCAGGACAACCCGTAACCGGGCAAAACATCCTGGAGATTTACCAAAAACTGCTAAAAAAATACTTCGGTCCTGCAGTAGAGATAGGAGAAATAGACTGCTACGAATCATTAAGAATTCCTCACTTTTACAGAGCATTCTACGTATACAAATATGCAACAGGCATAACAGCAGCTCTCAATCTTGCAGAGGCTGTAAAACAGGATAAAGCCGGAGCAAAAGAAGCATACAGACAATTCTTATCAAACGGAGGCTCATCCTTCCCCATAGAAAACCTGAAAAAAGCCGGGGTAGACCTCATGAGTGACGCTCCGTACAAAAGACTTTCTGAAGTTTTTGCCTCTCACGTAGCTGAGCTGGAAAAATCTCTTCTGTAAAAAAGCGTTTTGACTTGGGCAAAACGCGTTCGGTCTAAAAATAAAAAAACCGAACGGCAGGGCTAATCCGCCCTGCCTTTTTTTATAAGTCTGAGAACAAATCCGGCTGCCAGTGCCAAAACTGATGCATAAAGAGAAAGATAAGCAAACCAATCGCCCCATAAGGTATAAAGTGTTGTAACAGAATCATATACAGGTATATCATATATAAGATAATCTTCTGTAAAAGGCTCTAGTTGTGCAAGAATTCTGCCGTTTGGCGATATTACAACAGTCATGCCACCATTGGTAGCACGGGCAAAAAAACGTCTGTTCTCAATGGCTCTAAAAAGAGCGACTGTCATATGCTGCATCTCGTTGGAAACAACACCAGCCCAGCTGTCATTGCCGACGTTTATAATAACCTGTGCACCGCGCTTTATAAACTCCCTGGCAAGATAACCAAAGGTATCTTCAAAACATACAAGCGTAAAAAATCTAGCTTTACCATCATCAAAGATGGTATAATCAGTACCTTTTTCCCAAAAATGGGTATCTGCATTTTTAAGCAAATTGTAGAGAAAGGGGAGCTGTTTTTCATATGGAAAATGCTCCGTAAAAGGAACAAGATGCAGTTTTCTGTAAGGCGGCTCTGAGAGTTTGCCGTTTATATAGGCATAAACTCCGTTGTAATCTATGCGCTCCACTTTTCCATCATCAATCCTCACAGGTCTCCCGTCATCATTGCCAAAAACAAATGTATAGCCCTTTCTTGATTCCAGATATGCCAATAGTTCCTCAACCAGCCTAGTAGAAAGAGGATTTGTCCTCACATACATATGCCAGTAAAGAGATGGGACAAAGGCTGTTTCAGACCATATTACAGCATCCAAGTCAGGAGATTCTTTTATAGCATCTTCCGACAATCTTCTAAGCCTGTTAAAACCATCCCGATAAGCTACAAGACCTCCTTTCCATGGGTCTTTATTGTGCTGTACAAGAGCTACCCTCCATGTGGGAGAAGCAGAATAATCAACCTGAGAAAAAAAGCCATATATCAAGATAAGCGTAAAAAGCCCAACATAGACAAGAGCTGGGATTTTTTCTTGTTTGAGTGATAAAGAAACATTAGAAGAAGCAAGCAGATTTCCCCAAAAGGCAGAGGGAAATACTACCATAAGGGATACTGGCCAAACTCCACCCAAAGAAGCTATCTGTATAAAAGGTATAAACGCATACTGAGAATAACCTATAATCCCATAGGGATAGCCCAAAAATCCAGTGGTCTTAAGATACTCATAAGCAACCCAGATAAAAGTCTGCAATATATATCCACGATTGGGGAAAAAATATATTGCTAGTTTCAAAGCAAGAAATAAAAAAATTCCATAAAAGGCATATATAGGAGGAACAATAAATATGGCAAGTGGATGAAACGTAGCAAGCCAAAAATTATAAAGTGCATAAGAAGCAAAACCATGATAAAGGCCATACAGCCATATGGTTTTCCAAGAAGAATGTCTTATAACAGGGAAGATAGGAAGAAGAGCAAAAAAGCCAAGAACCCCTATACCACCCCTGACAAGTGGATTGGGAAAAGAAAGAGCAAACAGAACCGCAGAACACAATACGAGGAAGAAGCGCTTGGATATGCTCCTTCCTTCAAAAAAAGATAATAGCTTCTTCATGGAGAAGAAAATTATTCTTTTACATTCCAGACGGACTCTTTAAGCTCTTTCCCCGGCCTAAAGACAGCAACGCCGTGATCAGAGACTGTCACAATCTCACCTGTCTTGGGATTTCTGGCCCTCTCTCTTCCCTTTCTGATTCTGATTTCAAAAGTGCCAAAGCCTCTAAGTTCCACAGTCTTACCGTCTACTAGAGCCTTCTTCACTTCTTCAAAGAAGGAGTCAATTACAAACTGGATATCCTTCTTGCTCAAATCACAATCCTGAGAAATACTCTCGACAATCTGTGCCTTTGTCAATTTTTCTATTTTTCTGTCCACAGGCACTCCTTTACTATGGAGGGAGTCCCCCCAGAAGAATTATTCTGCAGCTAAAGCATTGAGCTTTTTATAAAGCCTGGACTTCTTACGCGCTGCAGTATTTTTATGAAGGATTCCCTTACGGGAAACCGTATCAAGCTGTTTTACAACCAATTTAAGCTGCGATTCTGCTTCTTCTTTGTTATTGCTTTTTACAGCAAGAAGAAACTTCTTAATCTCAGTCCTTACTCTGCTTTTTGCGGCCTTATTTCGCAGCTGTCTTTTTTTATTCTGCCGCTCTCTCTTCTGCGCATTCTTGGAACCCAAATCCATCCTCCTGTCAGACTAACATAACACACAATTTCTGATACGTCAATATTTTATTAAAAAAGGTCTTTAGGGCGACGCCCTGTTTTTTTACACTTACTGCATACGGCATGAGTTTTGAGCTTGCCGTTTTCAAATACTGCTTTAACCTGTATCTCACCGCCACAGGAACACAGGAGCTTTTGAGCACCACGGTTAACCTTAGCGTTTTTACTCACCTTACCCATATATAGCCTCCAACATATATTTTACAGTGGAACTGATGTTAGCACAACATATATTTTTGTGTCAATCACAACTCAACATCAGGCTTTATCATCCACCTGTCATTAGAATAAACAATATTTTCTCTTCCGACAACCAAAAATTGTCCATCAGGTCCGGAAAGATATATTTTTTGCGACAGAATATTTACCTCCGTGACTTTAAAAAACATCCCATCGTATTCTACCCTGGTATTCTCAACAGGATACTCCTGTCTCTCCTGCTCATATATGTCATATTCATACGCAAGACAACACAACAGTCTACCGCAGGGCCCGGATATTTTCATGGAATTAAGAGATATATTCTGGACCTTAGCCATTTTTATGGAAACAGGCACCAAATGATCTGTTACAGAATGGCAGCAAAGACTTCTTCCGCAGACGCCAACCCCACCTACAAGTCTAGCCTCATCTCTGACTCCGATTTGTCTAAGCTCTATCCGTTTTTTAAACATAGAAACAAGATCTTTGACAAGAGCCCTAAAATCAACACGCCCATCAGCAGTAAAGAAAAAGAGAATTTTGGGTTCATCCGTAAGATAATGGACAGAAACGAGCTTCATATCAAGCCCATGCTCTTTTATCTTATCAAGGCAAAGATCAAAAGCCTTTTTCTCCTCTTCTATGTTTTTATTGTACTTAACTATATCTTCTTCTGTCGCTTTTCTATATAATTCTTTTACGCTAGTATCCTTCTCTTCTGACAGGCTTTCTCTCTCTGATTTGGCAGGACCAAGAACAATGGCAAGATCCCTGCCATACTTACTCTGAACAATTACATAGTCAGTAGAGAAAATTTCCAAATCTTGCGGGACAGAACAAATTTCCGTCTCACTGGTATGCAAGACTTTTACAAGAACAAAATGAGTTTCTATCTTATAGCGCTGTTTCTTATCACAAGAAACAGCACAATCATTACATGTCTTATATTTTAGATGTTGCATGGCAAAAGATTACATCTTTCAGGACAACAAATCAACAAGCATGCCCTGTATTTCTTCCAACTTCTCAAGAATATCCAGCTGTTTTATCTGGTTTAATATTATACCTGCGACCAAAGATTCCATCTTCCTATCTATTATTCTTATCAGAGAATATTTTTTTCTTTTATCTATACCACTTCCAGAAACATGTTGTTCAAAACACAGCATATTATCAACCACATAAGCAAGGAATTTTTTTACAGCATCTCTGTAGGCCTTTATATCATCAAAAGAGTGAGAGTTTCTTAATCTATCCCCAAGACTGTGAATGTCATCCAGCATTTCTTCCAAAGAGAGCTCATCATGTTTTCCCACTAATTCTGGCTCTGCATTTATATTATTACCAGCATTGTTTCTTAGTATTTTAGAGAACGTAGCTTTTTCCGATTTTTTGCTTTTTTTCTTCTTCTCCAGATTTTGCTGTCTGGCCGCAGAAAAAAAGTACCCGGCTTGAGGTTCTATGGATTCCATCAACCTGCTCCAACAGCAGTCTTGCCGGAAGAGATTTCCATTCCCACAATACAAGTGGCATGCAGAACAGCTCCTTCCTCTACAACAAGATAAGGAGCTTCTATATTACCCATGACTATTGCAGAAGACAGGATTATTATTTTCTCCTCTGCGATCAAATCACCTCTGACCACACCACCTATACTTATCTCTTTTGCATATAAAGAACCTTCGCACCTCGCACTCTTTCCCACCACAATCTTACCACTTGCACTGAGACTACCTATAACATCGCCATCTATTCTTAAGAAATGAGCTCCGTTAATTTTTCCTTCTATTCTACATCCGGCACCAACTATAGAATTAATATGCGTTTCTTTCAATGCCTTCATTTTGAACTCGTTTTATTTTCAGAAATATTCAGAAATTTTAGAGGATCAACAACCTCAGAACCAATTATAACTTCATAGTGAACATGCCTTCCCGTAGACAAGCCAGTAGACCCCATAAGACCTATCACCTGCCCCTGATGAACCTCCTGTCCTTTTTGCACCGTAAAATACTTTAAATGTGCATATTGAGTATAGAATCCATACTTATGTCTGATTACCACATAATTTCCATAACCAAGAGGATCGGATTTGGCTTCCACAACCTTACCTGTTGCAGTAGCAAGAACAGGTACAGGATAAGGATAGGCAATATCCACCCCTTTATGCAAATACCAGTTTTTATAAAAAGGATGCAAGGCAGGTCCAAAATACTGCGTTATTATACCCTTGCCATCTTTAACCGGCCAAATACTGGGTATGCTAACAAGAAGATCCTTCTGAGCTCCAAGCACATTCTTTATCTGAGAAAAAGAATCTATAGCCTTTCTAAGCGTAACCTTAAGCTCTCTAAGCTCAGCAACATCCTTAAGCTCACCTTCTGTAAGGGATAAAGTTCCTGTCAATCCTGACAAGTCCCCCTCTCCAGTAGGAGAATCCTCACTCAGCCCGGTACCTACTATACCGGCAGTCTCAGAAAGCGCTTTTTTAAATATGCTGGCAATTTCCCTTAGTTCTATAATTTCTTCTCTGACACTATCCAGATTAGCCTCTGCTCGCTTCAAAGAAGATTCCTTTCTGGTGAGTTCTGTCATAACACCTGCTATCTTTGAACCTGTCCATAAAAAACCAGCAGAAACAGAAATAAAAATCAGAGAAAAAACAAGCAGGGTGACGAAGGAAAACTGAACATTTATAACCTTATTCTCTGAATGGGGAATAAACATTATAGTATATTTTTTACCTAAAAAGGCAAAACCTTTTTTTAAAACGTTCAGGACCCTATATCCAACGCTTTTTAACTTTTTGAAGAGGTTAGAAAAAAAACCTTTTTCCAATTTTTTATATTCTCGTGTCACAGACACGTTTTTGCTCCTTGGCTATAAATTGCACATTATAGATTATCACAAATAAAAAGATTTTGTCAAACAAAATATTTTTATTGACTGAAAAAAGGTAACATGCTATTGTCTTATATATAAGTTTTACACATTCCATAAAAAAAGCAGGGGACATATGCGGTTGTTTGACTCTCATTCTCACATAAGCCTCATACATGAGGATGCTATAGAAAGACTCATTATTACACAAGAAGCAAAACAGGCTGGAATTGTCGGGATAATAAGCATTTGTAATAATATCAATGATTTTTTTGTTGTTTATGACCAATTAAGAACCGCCTCCAACGTGTATCATGCTGTCGGGGTAGCTCCCTCAGAAGTAGAATCACCAGGTAAAAACTGGATACAAAAAATAGAAGAAGGTATAACAAAACCCCGTGTTATAGCTATCGGTGAAACAGGTCTAGATTATTATAGAAAATTCGGAGATAAAAACTCTCAGATAGAATTATTTATAAAGCAATTGGAATTGGCAGAAAAGTACAATCTCCCTGTCATTGTACATAACAGAGAAGCCGGAAAAGACATCCTAGAAATATTAAAGGAAAAGATACCTTCTAGAGGAGCTGTTTTGCATTGTTTCTCAGAAAACTGGGATTTTGCAAAAAAGGCCATGGATTTAAATATAATGATATCTCTTGCAGGAAACGTAACCTATAAAAATGCAAAAGAGCTCCAGGATGCCGCAAAAAAGATACCTTTGGATAGATTGCTCGTAGAGACGGAGAGTCCATTTATGATACCTGCCGTATATAGAGGAAAAAGAAACAGACCCATATATCTAATAGAAATAATAAAGCATCTTTCAAATATTCGCGAAGAATCCCAAGAAGAAATAGCAGAAGCAACCTATCAAAATGCCCTTTCTTTTTTTAATATAAGTGAGTAATGCTGTATAGAAAAATAAAAATAGGTTCTCTGCAGGTTCCCGGCAATATTTTTCTTGCACCAATGGCAGGAATAAGCGATATGGCTTTTAGAAAATTATGCGCACAAAATGGAGCCGACTTAACATACACAGAAATGGTTTCTGCCGAAGGATTGTTCTATAACAGCAAAAAGACAGAAGCACTCTTAAAAAAAAGTCAGGAAGAAAAGTATCTAGCTGTTCAAATATTTTCCGGCAACGAGGATATGCTGATAAAAGCCGCAGAGAAACTGGAAAACACATATCATCCTTGTATTATAGACATCAACTCAGGTTGTCCTGTTCCTAAAGTTACAAAAACAGGAGCCGGAGCCGCACTTATGAGAGAACCCCAAAAAATATATAGAATAATAAACGAAATAAAAAAAAGGATAATAACACCAATAACGATAAAAATACGTTCTGGATGGAACCAAGAATTCCTAAACTATATGGAGATAGCCACAGCGGCAATAGAGGCAGGAGTTGATGCCTTATGTATACACCCAAGAACAAAGACACAAGGCTACAGCGGATTTGCAGATAGGACACATATAAAAAACATAAAAGAAAAGTTTCCACAATTAGTGGTCATAGCCTCGGGAGATATAAACAGTCCGGAAGAAGTAGAAAGTGCCTTTCTAGAAACAGGCTGTGATGCTGTTATGATAGCGAGAGGGAGCATGGGAAAACCATGGATATTTAGACAAACAAAAGAATACCTAAATTACGGGAAATATAAAGAGCCTGATATATCGGAAATAAAAAACACCATGTTAAGACATCTGGAATATGCCATAGAAGAAAAAGGCGAAAGAACAGCTGTAAAAGAACTAAGAAAACATATGGCATGGTATATCAAAGGCATTCCTCATGCAGCTAAGCTAAGAAAAGATTTTATCTCATGTCAATCCCAGGATGACTATAAAAGACTTATCGACAGTATTTCTTAATCGAACTTACCTTGTTGTCTGACTATCTCATACAACAAGATTCCGGTTGCAACAGAAACATTAAAAGAATCTATATTCCCACCGGAAGGAATAGATACCATATAGTCGCATTTCTCTCTAACAAGTCTTGATAAGCCATTTCCCTCACTTCCCATCACTAGGCAAATTTTACCGGAAAAAGAAACACCAGATAAAGAATCTCCACACATATCGGCACCATATATCCAAAAACCATCTTCTTTAAGAATATCAATTACTCTGGAAAGGTTGTTTTCTACGATTAAGGGGACAAAAGCATCTGCACCACTAGATACCTTGCTTATGACAGGGCTATCTACAGCAGCTCTGCGTGAAGGGACAATAACGGCAGCAATATCAAATTTATCACAGGTTCTTATTATGGCACCTATATTATGAGGATCTTCTATATGATCCAAAATAACTACAACAGAATTTTCAGGAAAGGGCAGAACATCCTTAAGACTGGGTCTATCGGAGGATGGGACTTTTAATAAAAGCCCTCTATGTTTGTCATGTCCGAAAAATCTATCCAATTCTTCTTTTTTACAATAGAGAATCGGGATATTCTTTTTATCTGCTAATATTTTTATATCTTTATATTTATTCTTATCTGATAGCAAAATTTCTACATCATGAGAATGATTATTATCTATCTTTTCTATATAGGCCTTTATTACATTCTTACCATATAGATATCGCCAGAAACTAGAACTACTCTTCTTTTTCATTTTTAGAATAATCCTTTATATAATCAACTTTCCCGTCAAAATTAGTATCCTGTTCATATCGCATAATATAAACACCCTCATCCATAAAAATCCATATATCCACAACACCATCAAAGTTACTATCAATTTCTTCTCTTACAAGCATCCCTTTCTCATAAAAATAGAAGTCATCCATTTCCCCATCTTTATTAAAATCAATCTCTTCATAGATTTTTCTTCCGTCTTCATTCATTTGAGCTCTATAATCAACCCCCCCGTCATAATCCTGATCAGCAACAAACCAAAAAGTCTCTTTTTCCCCGATTTCGAACCACTGATCTACTATACCATCATTATTTTCATCAACTGGATTGAGTTTCTCCTGCGAATAGCAAAAAAAAGCAAAAAACAACAAAAGTACTATGAAAGATTTACGCATGCGTCTCTCCTCGATTTTATATCGACACAAATAATAATTAATAAATAAAATAAGAGAGACGCATTATCTTTTTATGGAAATTATAGAATCTCTGGATAACAAATCCGATTTTTGCTCTCCGATAACCTTATCTAATTGTTCAAAAAGTTCTTTTTCTCTGGAGCTCAGTCTTTCTGGAACAACGATATGGATTTCAACATACATATCGCCTCTTACAGAAGGATTACTTCTTCTAGGTATACCGGCTCCTCTTATCCTAAGCAATTGGCCATGCTGGGTACCTGAAGGAAGTTTTAACTTTAACAAGGAATTATCAAGCCCTTTTACAAATATCTCTCCTCCAAGAATAGCCTTTGTTATGGAAACAGATACGGCACAATATACATCATTTCCATGTCTTATAAATTTATCATGCTCTTTTATATGGACAACTATGTACAGATCTCCCGCAGGGGCTCCATTCTGTCCTGCATCTCCCATCTTGGGAATCACCAAGCGCTCCCCATCTTCTACCCCTGGGGGAATGGTTATTTTTATCCTCTGTTTTTTCTCGGCAAGACCTGTCCCTCTGCACTTTCTACAGGGATTTTCTATCACATATCCTTCACCATGACAGTTGGGACAATCTGTTGCAATGGAAAAAAACCCGGAGGATCTCCTTACACGACCGGACCCCCCACATACAGAACATACCACCTTACCTCTGCCATCAGCAGAACCAGTACCAGAACAGGTATCACACTCCGCATGTCTTGTATAAGATACCTCCAGTTTGGTTCCAAAAGCAGCATCTACAAAATCAACCTCCAGATCATACCTCAGATCAGCACCGCGCCTTACACTGGAAGAAGAACGAGAAGTCCTTCTTCCAGAACCGCCAAAAAAAGCATCGAAAATGTCTCCGAAATCTCCGAAAATATCCTCAAAACCGCCAAACCCAGAAGAAAAGCCCCCGGAAGATCCGGCAGACATACCGTCTAGGCCGGCAAAGCCAAACCGATCATAGGCCTCTCTTTTTTTATCATCAGAGAGAACTTCATAAGCCTCACTCGCCTCTTTGAATTTTTCTTCTGCCTCTTTATCTCCAGGGTTCCTATCGGGATGATATTTTAATGCCAGCTTTCTATATGCCTTTTTTATATCTTCCTTGGAGGCCCCTTTGGGCACTCCAAGGACTTCGTAATAATCACGCTTAGCCAAGGTGTTTCCTCACTTACCGGATGATTTATTTGTCATCGTCTACAACTTCGAAATCAGCATCCTGAACATTCTCAGAAGAAGATGACGATTGGGCAGAAGATGTATCACCAGGTGCATCTCCTGCCTGGGAGCGCTTGTATACTTCTTCTGCTATCTTATAAGAAGCCTGCTTTAAAGCCTCTGTCTTTGCTTTTATAGCATCCACATCATCTCCATCCATTACTGTTCTCAAATCACTTATAGCTTTTTCTATGCTTTCCTTATCCTCCGGCTTAACCTTATCTCCAAGGTCATTGAGAGTTTTTTCTGTATAGTAGATAAGATTATCCGCCTCATTTCTTGCTTCTGCTCTTTCTCTGGCTCTTTTATCTGCATCAGCATTCTGCTCAGCATCTTTTACCATCTTATTTATTTCGTCCTCTGTCAAACCGGAAGAAGGCTCAACTCTGATCTTTTGCTCTTTACCTGTTGCAAGGTCCTTAGCCGATACATGCAATATGCCATTGGCATCAACATCAAACATTACTTCTATCTGAGGAACCCCTCTTGGTGCAGGAGGTATTCCTACAAGGTCAAATCTAGCCAGGCTTCTGTTTTGGGAAGCCATTTCTCTCTCCCCCTGGAGGACATGGATAGTAACCGCTGTCTGATTGTCAGCTGCAGTAGAAAAAATTTGAGATTTTCTTGTGGGAATAGTGGTGTTTCTTTCTATCAACCTTGTAAAAACACCACCCAGAGTCTCTATACCAAGAGAAAGAGGAATAACATCCAAAAGCAACACATCCTTGACATCTCCTGCTATGATTCCACCCTGGATAGCAGCACCCATTGCAACAACTTCATCAGGATTAACACCCTTATGGGGTTCTTTACCAAAAATTTCTTTTACTATTTTTTGTACGGCAGGAACTCTTGTAGAACCACCTACAAGGATAACAACATCAATATCAGATGCACTAAGCCCCGCATCCTTAAGAGCATTTATGCACGGAGTCTTAGTCCTTTCAAGAAGACCATCTATAAGCTGCTCAAATTTTGACCGGGTCAGATTGTACTTAAGATGCTTGGGACCAGTAGAATCCGCAGTGATAAACGGAAGGTTTATCTCTGTCTCCTGCAAAGAAGAAAGCTCTTTCTTTGCCTTTTCAGCAGCTTCCTTAAGCCTCTGAAGAGCCATTCTATCCTGAGACAGATCTATGCCATAATCTTTTTTAAAGCTATCTACAAGCCAATCAATTATAGCCTGGTCAAAATCATCTCCACCTAAGTGAGTATCTCCATTGGTTGATTTTACCTCAAAAACTCCATCGCCAAGCTCAAGAATAGATATATCAAAGGTACCTCCACCCAAGTCAAAAACCGCTATTTTCTGATCCTTGGACTGATCTTTACCGAGACCATAAGCAAGAGCTGCTGCCGTAGGCTCGTTTAATATTCTCTTCACCTCGAGTCCTGCAATTCTCCCTGCATCCTTGGTAGCCTGTCTCTGTGCATCGTTAAAATAAGCAGGAACAGTTATTACAGCCTCTGTTACCGGCTCACCAAGATAATCCTCCGCTGTTTTTTTCATCTTCTGAAGAATGGCAGCGGAAATTTCTTCTGGAGAATACTGCTTGCCGGAGACATCAACTCTTACTCCGCCCCTAGAATCCTGCACAATATGATATGGTACCATCCTGATTTCTTCCGTTACTTCCTCGTAACGCCTTCCCATAAACCTTTTTATGGAGTAGATGGTATTCTCAGGATTGGTAATCATCTGGTTCTTTGCAGGCTGTCCCACAAGCCTCTCGCCATTTTGAGTAAAAGCAACCATAGACGGAGTAGTTCTCTGCCCTTCGGAATTAGCAATAACCACAGGTTCATTGCCTTCCATAATTGCAACACATGAATTGGTTGTTCCCAGATCGATTCCTATTATCTTTCCCATTTAATTCTCCCCTTTTTCATCGGATTGTTTTTCTTGCGTGTGTTCTTCTGCCCGGGAATCGGACATATCATCTTTATTATTTTGACCGGAAGGAGCAGGCATTCCCACTTTAACCCTAGCCGGTCTTATTATCCTCTCATGAAGGCTATATCCTTTTTGAAACTCTTCTATAACAACAGGCTGTTTATAATCTCCTTGCTCAATCATAAAAGCTTCATGCTTATTGGGATCAAAAGGCTCATTGAGAGCGGAGAATTTTACCAAACCCCACTTCTTCTCAAGAACAGACAATATCTGAGAAGATATCATAGTCACACCTTCATGCAGTGCAGTCACATCATCGGCATCTTTTGCAGCATCCACAGCACGCTCAAGATCATCAAGAGCAGGCAGTATATCTTCTATCACTTTCTGTACCAAAAATTTTTCTTTCTCTTCAAATTCTCTCTGTATTCTTTTCTTATAATTATCAAAATCCGCTCTAGAACGCAGATAAGAATCCTTAAGCTCGGAGTTTTGCTGTTTTAACACGGAGTTTTCTTCTTCTAAAGTCTTAAGCTGCTCTTGCAGCTTCTCTATAGTTTTATCGCTCTCATTGCTATCTTTTTCAAACTCATTAGTATTATTTTCTGATTTGCTCTCCTGCTGTTCTTCCTGAGAACTATTCAAATTCTTCTCCTCCACCATTCCTACCTCTTCCATTATCACTCCTTATGCTTTTTCTAATAATAAAAAAATATACTTATTATATTATATGTCGGAAAAATACTAACAATGAGTAAAAAACGTCAAGCCTATAACTGCCTTTAAAAAATCAATTTCTATTTTTGTGACATCTCAAGAATAAGCTCAACCTCTCCCTTACTAAGCTTGGTAGCCCGGGCTATTGCATCCACTTCCCACCCTTGTCTGGCAAGCCTTATTACAGCATCCCTTTCTGACATAGCAGGGGCACCTCTATCTTTTCTTCCTTTCTCTTCCGCATCAAGTAAAGTACCCAGCAGTTTTACCTGCTCCTCCGCCCTTCTGGAAATCTCCTCCAACCTAGTTTCCGTGCGAGCAAGCCATTCTCTTGCCTGCTGTAGTCTGTCAGCTCTGCCCTCCATCTCAAGCAATATGGAATCAAGCTGATTTAGCTTCTCTACAGCATCCCTTATGGCCCCCTGTTCCTTATCTATAAGTCCTATCTGTTCTTTAATCTCAGCAATCATGGCAGGCATCTCTTCCAATCTGTCTCTAAATCCTTCTACTGTTTCTTCTATTTCCTGAATCATTCTAAAATTCTTATCAACCATACTTGTGGTTGTCTCAAGAATCTCCTGCTTTTTAAGCAACCTTTCAAAGTCCCTGTCCACAACTGACTGAGTCTCTTCTATATTCCTAAGACGTGCCTGTATGCTCTGCAGCTTATCACTGCTATCCGTAATCTGCTGCAGCTTAAGCTCAACAGCCTGGGAAAGTCCCAGAAGCTTCTTAAAATCATCCTCTAATCTGTCTATTCTTTTTCTCTCGTTAATAAAGCGATTGAGTCTTGCAGAAACATCTTCACCCTGTTTCTTTACCTGCTGAAACTGAAGCTCAAGATTCCTTGTTTCCTTTGCATGAGACTCTACTCTTGCAATCTCTTCTTTAAGAGAAATAATACTTTTCTCAAGATTTTCCTTGAGCCTATCTGCCCTATCAAACACCCTTGTCTGTTCAATAAAATCTTTCTGCTTTTTTTCTATCTCTGCTATTACAGAAGATATCCGGTTGCCATCCTCTTCCAGTTTTGCAAACAATCTCTGCTGCATAGCAGTAAATTGACTCCTTACTTCAACTATAGATTGTTTAAACTCCCTTGTATTGCTTTCTATATCATTGTCAACAGTCTCTTTGTGCTTATCAAGGCTATCTTCCATCGCAGCATAGCGTGCAGAAAAGGCATCCAGAGCCTCAGAAGCCATGCTCTCAAGCCTTTCTTCCAACGAATCCATATCAGCCTTTATCTGAGACAGTTTTTCACTCAGCTGTTCCCTGTATTTGGCTGCATTATCTATTATAGTGGTTTTCTCCGCTGCAAACTCCTCTTTTATAACATCGATATTCTCAGAAAGTTCTGAGCGAAGCATAGACAACTGTCCGTTGACATCGTTTCTCGTAGTAGCAAATATATTCTCTATTTCAGACTGCCATCTGGAAACATCCTGCCTGGATGCAGCCATAAGTTTCTCAACAGTTGTCTCATGCTCGGTAACATGAGCCATTATACTATCAACCCTTGCAAAAACATCTTTTTTCTGAGCTGCAAGGTTTTCTTCCATATATAGCCTGTAAGAAGAAAGCTCCTGTTGCATTTCAGTCTTGGCATTTTCCTTTATACTGGAAAGCTGTTCAGAAATAGCATTCTGAAAAACTTTTATAGTACTTTCCTGACCATCCAATCTTTCTCTTATAACATGTTCAAACTGATCAACCTGTTCCTGAAAGTGATTGAGCCTGGAAAACACGGAAGCCTTGAGCTGTTCCAGCCCTGTTTTAAGCTCCTCAGTATATGACTGCTCCAATCTGACTCTGGCTTCTTCTTCCTGGGTGGAAATACCGGACAACTTATCAGCAAGCTCTATTTCTCTAGTTTCTATATTACCTCTTAGGCTCTCGGTTCTCTTCTCTAGCTCTTCCATAAGACCGGACTCAAAATCCTTGATGCCATCGGATATTCTATCGTATGCCTCTTTTTTGAGAAGGTCGATCTGCTCTCTTAGCTCTGCAAGATGCCCTTCTATCGCCTGCATCTGGGACTCTAGCTCTTCTCTACTGGAGTTCTGCTCATCTCTCAAAAGCTGATAAAAGTTTTGATACTCCTGTCTTATATTTGCCTTGGTATCCTCAAGAGCATCTTTTAAACTTTCTTCAAGAGAGTCTATATCAGAGCTTATATTCTCTATACGCTCAAGCCTATAGACAAAATCCCTGTTGTACTCGTTTAATCTGGCATCAAGAGAAACCAATGTGGAGTCCTCAAACTCATTAGCTCTGTTCTCAACAATAGAATACAACTCTTTCTGCTTATCCGTAATAGACTGCCGAAAATCTTCAAAATCCTTCTCAAGGCCTGCTTTGGTATCTGCTAGCATGGATTGGAGCAATACCGAAGCCTTCTCTATCTTATCCGCAAGCTCAGACTCCCTCGCAGAAAGCTCAGACAACCTGTTGGCAAGAGATTTTTCTGCCCTACCAAGCTTATCCTGCTGCGTAGCATAGAAATCATCCAGTCTAGAATCAATATCCAACAATCTGGTTTTCATATCCTGCTCTGCCTCTACAAGAGAGGAACCCATTGCAGCAACCTTGGAAGAAAGCTCTTCTGCAAGACGAGAAGAAGCAGAATCAAGACTTTGTTTGAGCTCTTCAAGAGAGGCTTTTCCTTCTCGTCTCATATTGGAGAACTCTCTCTCAAGCTCAGCCCTAAAAGACTCAAGCCTCTCAGAAAAAGCATCACTCACAATACTCAACTCTGAGTTTTGACGTTCTTCCAGTTCCTGCAGTCTGTTTTCTAGAGATTCAAGACGCGTGCCTACAGCATGCTCTGCAGAAGAAAGAAGTCCGGATATTCTCTCCTGAGCAGACTCATAATCCGCAAAAAGCTGTCCAATCTTATCAGAAAAATCATTCTTAACAGAAGATATCCTATTCTCAAGCTCGGAAGTAAAATCAGATACATAAGAAGAAAGCCTGTCTGTCTCCCCTGAGAAAAACCCGGATAATTTCTCTATTCTCTCATTAGCAGAAAGATTTTCCTGCTCCAGAAGAGTTTCTATAGAAGAAAAGCGCTTGTTTACAAGCTCATAGAAAACATTCTCTTTCTCGTCAAGAGTAGCTTTGACATCAGACAACAGCTTTTCCCCCTCCTGCTCAGAAAAAGCCTCCACAGCAGCAAGCTTTTCTCTGACATCTGCCAAGATACGCTCCTGCTCCTTTTCTGCGAGCTCTTTTGCCTCCTGCATCCTTGTGGAAAGGCTTTCCATCTCAGCAGCAAAACGCTTGTCAAAATCCTCCAGTATGCTGCTCTGCTGTCTCTGCATATTCTCTGCCTGCTCTGACAAGGCACCAATCCTGGACTCAAGAGATGCAGTATACTCATCCATACCACTTGTCCAGGAATCAACTCTATTCTTAAGCTCGTAGAATATACTTTCCAGATTGGAGCGAGACTGCTCCATACTGTTTCTCAAGGCATCTAACCTTGCCTCTATATCCTCTCTAAGAGCACTTGTTTGCGCCTCAACATCCCTGTTTATTCTGACAAGAACATCGTCAACATTTCGCCTTGCGGTCTCCTCAAGAGAAGCAATCTTATCCGCAATATTCTGCTCCACCCCATATAACCCTGACTCAAGCTGCTCTGACTTTTCATCTATAAGCTTCCTTGCCTCCATAAAGTCAGAATCCAGAGAAGAAGCAAAATCTTCAAAATTGCGCTTTAACTCTTCCTCTCTATCCCTAAGCTCGGAAAAAAGCTGCTCAACAGAAGATGCAAGGCTGACTCGCTCCTGCTCCAACTGGGAACCAAGCTCATCCATCTTACCCTTTAACAAAGCTCTGGAATCAGCTTCCCATAGTCCCACATCAGAATTGAGCCTCTCAATCCTCTCATGGATAAGACCCTTTATCTTCTCAAGCTCCTTATCCGTCACATCTATGGACTTGGACAGAGAAGAAAGCAATACCTTCTCTCTCTGAGAAATCTTTTCTGCCAGCTTATTAAATCCCTCTGTTTCAAGAGAAGAAGCCTTCTCAGCAAGCTCACCAAGAGAAGCCCTGTATCCATCAAGCACTGACTGACAGCGCTCTCTAAAAGCCCCGACAGCCTGCTCAAGCTCGTTCTTCTCTCTCTCTCTCAGAGCCTCAACCTGTTTTACAACCTCAAAAAGCCCTTCCTGAAGCTGCTCTGTCTCGGAAGACATACCAGCAAGAACATCTTCTCCTTTTTTCTCAAGCGCCTCAGAAAGCTCCTGAAAGCGAGTTTTTAAAATCTGTTGCGCTTCTACCCCCATTTTGAGGGCAAGCTCTTCAGAAGAAGCAATTTTGTCGGAAAGAGCCTGCTCCCTATTCTCAAGCTCGCTCATAGCAGAAAGAACAGCAGAAAGCTTTTCCTCTGTCTTCTCCGTAAGAGAAGCCTGCACCTTCTCAAGCTGCTCCTGATTGATGCGGGAAAACTTTTTTGACAGCACGGGAAAAGCCTTCTCGATCTTCTCTATCTCAGCATAAGCGGCACGTATACGCTTACCCACCCTGTCAACAAACTCTGACTCATTCTTGATTCTGCTTATATTCTCTTCAGCCCTGCCTGTCATCTCAACAAGCTCAGCAAGAACAGAATCATATTCCTCTATCCTCTTCTTTAATTCGCCGACATCATTATTTTTTTCTCTTATCTCATCCAGTTTCTCTTCCAGATAAGCAATAAGGTCCTTTACAGAATTCTGATGAGTCTGTATCTCTATCGCAATACGATTAAAATCCTCCAGTTTATCCTCAAGCACAGCATCGAGATCCGAGCGCGTCTTATCAGCGTATCTTCTAACCTTATCCAGAGTCTTGCTATTTCTATCCGTTACTCTAAAAATATAAAGGCCAAGCCCAACGAGCAGCAGAATAATAATATCGGCAAAATCAAACATATCCCCTCCCTTTTGATAATCAAGTCCCCTTCCGCTCTCTTATCCACTCAAGCAGAGCAGGATAAGAAGAAAAAGAAAAATCTGCCACAGAGCCGGAAGGAGGTCTCTTGGTAAGATGGGCAGACCTCAACCCTGCATTATGTGCTCCTATTATATCATAAGAATAGCTATTTCCAACATATAAAATAGAAGAAGGCTCACAATCCAGCCTTTTTGCAAGCTCCATAAAAGGCTCCGGGTTAGGCTTGAGATACCCCGTATCCTCCGTACAAAAAGCAGTATCCCACAAATCATCAAGCCCCAAAAACCCCAGCTTGGCAAGAACAGGAAAATCCGACATGACAGCAAGCTTATAGCCATCCTCTCTCAAAGCAACAAGCACATCCTTAAGAAAAGGATAAGTCCTAAGCCGTTTGAGAGACTGCTCCCATGCCTGATAAATTTTCTTTTCTATGAGCTCATCAGCCCTCTCTGGCGGTACCCCCATCCTCTTTGCAAGCAAATCCCTCTGAAGAGTCTTAAAATCATCAACAGGTCTCACCTTTCTTATCTCCTTTCTGACCTCATTAAAACAATAGACCAGATAAGGATGTCTGAAGGCAAACCCCACGGACAAAAGATACATTCTGTAGTTGGGATAAAGAGTACCGTCAAGATCAAATGCAACAGCTTTAATATCCATGAACCCTCACATAAATCCGTTTAAAAGCTATAATAAGGACAGAAACAGTAAAATGCAAGTATATACCTCCAAAGTACAAAAATGATACCGAACGTCGGGACTGCGCTGCACAAAGGACAAAAGAAAGAAAAGCGCAGTCCCTCCTGCCTGCGGCATACATGAGGCAAACAGACTTTTATATACCATTTTTATTCTGCCGGGAGGCAGCACGGACCGGCTAGCGGGCCGTGCGTTCGGTATTGGGAGACTATAAAATTTTTACTGATGTTACTTTACAAGATAAAAAAAGCGACCCGCTCGTATGGCAAGGTCGCATTCTGATAAAGGACAAAAAATCAGGAGGCAATATAACTTTCTAGAGTCTTTGCAAACCCGGATTCCTGCATCTTTTTGAGAGCCTTTTTCTCTATCTGTCTTATTCTTTCTTTGGTAAGATTATATATATCGCCAATCTCCTTTAGAGACATTGGATGCCGGCCATTGAGACCAAACCTATATCTTATAATATCAGCTTCTTTCTCAGTCAAAGTTTCAAGAAGCCTGTCTATATCGTTCTTAAGAGACTGCTCCACAACAACTTCTTCAGGCGGCCTGGAAGCATCATCGCTAAGATAATCTCCCAGCATGGTAGAGTCTTTATCCTCATATACAGGCGTATCAAGTGACACATAGTCGCGAGAAATATTGATAAGATTGGCAACATGGGACTCATCATAATCAAGAGTCTCTGCCACTCGGCTTATCTCATCAGACTCACCGCCCTGAGAATTGATAATCTTTCTTGCCTTTTCTATCTGTACAAGCTCGTTGGCCCTGTTAAGAGGAAGTCTTATCATGCGTGATTTTTCGCTTATGGCTTTGAGAATAGCCTGCCTTATCCACCATACTGCATAGGAAATAAAATGATATCCCTTATCAGGATCAAATCTTTCTATTGCATTAAGCAGACCTATATTGCCTTCGCTTATAAGATCTGACAGGGGAAGTCCCTGGTTCTGATATTTTTTAGCAACATTGACAACAAATCGCAAATTGGCAGTAACAAGTTTCTGCTTAGCTTCCTCATCACCATTGACAGCAAGACGAGCATAATAATCTTCTTCTTCTCTTGTAAGAAGAGGAATCTTGTTGATTTCCTTAAGATACATTGAGAGAGTATTTTCATCAGATGTTTTAACATCAGCTATCTTTCTTTTTTTCTTTATAGTTTTTACAGCCATTGAAGCCTCCTGCCTATTATTAGCAACAAGCATGCCAATAACAAAACAGAAAAGCTTATATAAATAATTGTTTATGAAACAATACTTTATACTATAGACAAAAAAACATAAAAGGACATTCCAACTATTAAAAAATCATAAGGTGTATCATTTTGCACTATCGCAGAAAAAACCAGCAAAACATGTGTCAAAATTACCCAACAGGCCAGTCTTCTATGTTGTTTTTGCTCCCACAGCACAGCCTATATGGAAGTCCGCTCCCACAGGAGCATTTTATATTCTCCGAGGCAGAGTCAAAGAAAGAGACAAAGGCTCTGGTTTTCTGCATGTAATCAACCGCGACAAAAGGGAAAACAATCTCAACAGAATAAAAAAGCCTTATTTTCTCTTCTCTTCTAAGAGAGAGAACATGGGGATATGTTCTGAGAAAGTCTTTCCAATATTCGGAGATGAGCTCAAAAATCATATCCCTCTCTGCATTGGAAGTGTAATGCTTACAAGTCTTGGAAGAAAGATATTTTTCCTGCTGTATGGAAAAAAACAAATTCCTATCCGACTGAAACGAAGAAACATCAGTACTGCCATGAGCTGCATATCTTATCCGCAAGGCAAGATAAGGCTGCCGTTCTATTTTGCAGGAGAGAGTCCACACACGCAAGGACTGTTTTTTGAGTCCCAAAGACCATAGGATATTGCCAGTAAACTTTAATACTCGTGCAAGACGTTTGTCTTCCGCAGGACAAATAGATATATATCTCTTAAATATTCTCAATGCACGTTCTTTATCGTGTCTCGCAAGAGCCCTTATGGCATTATTGTACAACCTGTTTAACTCGCCCATCACTCATAAAGTAGCCAAAGAATGCTGATAAGGCAAGCGTATTTCTACTAACTTATTTTCCTCAATTTTTATGCCTGAGTATATTAGCACAAGCACCCCGCAGAAAGGGGGAATGCCGTAAGGCAGTCCCCCGTTCGGTTTATTTTATTGTTACATTTAAAAGCATGAATATAGCCGACATAATGCTTAAAAAGACAGGCAAAGCATAGCGTTCTTGTGACAATCTTTTTTTATAAAACTTTATTGACGATAAAAAACGATAATCGTATATTTTCTATAACCATATAGCTGTCATTTATCTCACAATTACACTACCTATAAGTTAGGTATATCTATGTAGGAGGATTTATTATGAAGGTAAAACCACTAGGTGACAGAATTCTTGTAAAAATCGAGATGGGCGAGACAAAAACAGCTGGAGGAATATATATTCCTCAGACTGCCCAGGAAAAAACCCAGATGGGTACTGTTGTTGCAGTAGGCGACGACAAGGACGCAATAAAAGTAAAAGTAGATGACAAGGTTCTTTATGACAAGTATGCAGGAACCAACATCAAAATCGACGGAGAGGAATACCTCATCCTCGGCATGAATGACGTACTTGGTATAGTAGAAGACTAAGAGTTTTGTTTTTATACCGAACAGGCTGCCGCTTTGCTGGCAGCCTTTTTTTATCCGTACAAAAAACCCTCCACCTCCGATATAACAGCCTCAGAGCTTGCTACAAACTGTCTTGCGGGAGGCACTGAGTCAAGAAAAAGCCGCCCGTAGGGTTTTGTGATGCAGCGTACGTCTGTTACCAGAACAACACCTCTGTCAGAAGAGCGCCTCATAAGTCTGCCAAAACCCTGCTTAAAGCGCATGACAGCCTCCGGAAGCTGTCTTAAGGCAAAGGCTCTCTTTCCATGTTTGTTGAGATAGGATATTCTCGCCTCTGTTATGGGATGAGAGGGCACACGAAACGGCAGTCTGCTTAAGACAACAAGTTTGAGTGCATCACCAGGAACATCGACACCTTCCCAAAAGCTCTCAGTACCAAACAAGACACTGGCAGGCATGTCCTTAAAGCGGTTAAGAAGTCTGCTCCTCTCGTCCTCCCCCTGACGGAAGGATACGATTTCATGCTTTCTCAAGAAGGGTGCAACCTGTTCGTAGACAGTGGATAAGAGAGAATAAGATGTAAAGAGTATCAGTGCGTGCCCCTCCGATACAATAAGGAGTTCTCTCAGAAAAGAAGACAGAGCATCACAATAATCAGGGCTGTCCGGCATGGGTAGGTCAGAGGGAACAGCCAGCAAGACGTTCTCTTCATAGCAGAAGGGAGAAGGAAATACTGCCTCAGATATGTGCCTTAGACTCTCTATGCCAATAAGCCCTGCAGAACGCTTCCAGAAGGAAAAATCGTTTTTTACGGTAAGCGTGGCACTGGTAAAAACGATTGTATCACAGGTCTCATAGAGGGCTTCTTTCATATACTTGCCTGGATTTATGGGACTTATGATGAGCCTTACAGTATGACCGCCTCTAGAAAGAGAGATTTTCTCCGCCCAGTAGACCATATCTTCCATATCCCTGTCTCTAAAGGCCTGACAAAATCTGGCAGCGTCTCCGATTCGGTTTACAAGCATCAGGGCTTCCTGCACAACAGGAAGTTCCTTTAAAGTGTCATCAAGAGTTCGCATATAAGAGTCAAAAATAGAGACAAGGTGCAGAACTTCTTCTTGCAGCTTTGCAAGGCTTGCCATCTGAGCATCATAACCGGAGGAGTCTTTTATAGACAGTGTATAGCTGTCAGAAAGTGCAGCAAGCCATACTACCTGCACAGTATCAAGAGCTGCGCTTATGCTAGCCGCAGATGCCTGAAGCTCATCTGCCTCAGAAGATGGCCCTAGCTCTTTGGTAAGTCGCATGAGTGCACCTGTTTTCCTGCCTTTTTTTATGGAAAAAAAACGTCTAAGAAGTCTCCATAAGCTCTCGGGAAGAAGGCTCATAGAAAAAAAGGATGTGGCGCTGTTCTCCAGATTATGAGCCTCATCAAAAATAAGCCTGTGAAAAGACGGAAGCACACCGCTTCCTTCAAATCCTCTGCCATCAAGTCGTATACTAAGGTCGGAAAAAAGCAGATGATGATTAACCACGAGTATTCCGGATGAGGCTGCTTCTTTTCTTACCCTGAGAACATGGCATCTTTCTCTGTCAGGACAGCGTATTCCCATACAGGTTTCTGTCTCGGAGCATACTCTGCTCCATAGCTCAGGCTCAACAAAAAAGGGTATATCCACTTTGTCGCCGGTAGGAGTATTATCCGCCCACTCGGCTATTTCCTTGACCTTATCCATATCCGTAAAAAGCTCAGAGTCTCCATCGGTAAGCAGCTCTGCAAGACGTCTTCTGCACAGATAGTTTTGCCGGCCCTTTACAAGGCATACTTTTATATCCGAGCCAAGCATCTTTTTTACAAGAGGGATATCTTTTTCTATAAGCTGCTGCTGCAGATTAATGGTTGCCGTACTTATTACAACTCTTTCTTGATTTTCTTCTGCCCATTTTATTGCCGGGATTATGTAAGCATACGATTTTCCTATACCTGTCCCTGCTTCTGCTATGAGAATCTCGCTCTCATTAAAACTCTTTGCTATTTTTTTGAGAAGATCTACCTGTTTTTCCCTGTACTCGTATGTTTCCATACCGGAGAAGGCTCCTCCGGGCTCAAGAAATGCGGCGAGCTTATCCACTGATATCGGACTTATCTCTTTATGGATTATTGGCTCTGTTACCACATACACAAAGCGTACGCTGTTATCCACTATAAAGAAGCCTATACCATCATCACCTACGTAGTTTGCAAAAGATAAGTCGGCTTTACTTGGAGCCAGAACCCCGCTTGGATGGTTATGTATAACAACATCCGCTCCATCAAAGTGCTTTATAAGTGCCGGTGCACTTTCTACATCTCCCCTTGAGACAATCTTTATATCCTCTATTATGCCGTCTTTCCCAAGGAATCCTGCCGCAACAACTTCGTTGCCCATTGCATCGGATATTGCAGCTCTCAGTTTTTCACATGCTGCCCTGGACAGCTTCTTTTCCACATCCATATGGCCACAGTAAGAATCATGTCACCGCTTGTCAACAGTCCATTAAAAAGCTAACATGTATTTATGGTAGTATTAAAATTTGGCGGTACATCGGTACAAAATGCAGAAAGAATGGACGCTGTTCTGTCCATAGTAGAGAATAACCTCAAAAATAGAGCGGTACTTGTTTCTTCTGCTACGGCAAAGACTACAGACAGACTAATCCAAGCGGCACGTGCTGCGGCACGCGGGGATGATGAGAATTATCAGAGCATTTTAAACGTGATAATAACTCATCACTATGAGATTGCTCATGCGTTCTTAAGCAAAGATTATCTGGATAAAGCAACGGATACGCTGCAAAAACTTTTTTCCGAGCTTGCTGATATTCTCAAGTCCCTCTGTGAAGAAAGGCATATGAGCAAAAAGGACTTGGACTATATCCAGTCTTTTGGAGAGAGAATGTCAACCTTTCTGCTCTACTACCGTGCACTTGAGAGAGGTATGGATGCCTTTCTTGCTGACAGTAGGGAGTACATAAAAACAGATGACAACTACGGAGCTGCACAGGTAGACTATCAAACAACAGAGAGGCTTCTCTCTTCCTTTATAAAAAAGAATAATAATAAACTTATAATCATGCAGGGCTTTATTGCCTCTGCAGTCGACGGCACCACTACGACTCTTGGCAGAGGAGGGTCAGACTTTAGTGCTGCCATAATTGGGGCTGCAATAGGTGCGGATGAGATTCAGATATGGACCGATGTCCATGGAATTATGAGTGCCGATCCCAGAGTAGTGGACAATCCAAGGCCTATTCCTGCCATGAGCTACCAGGAAGCAGCTGAGCTTGCTTACTTTGGTGCCAAGGTCGTACACCCTTCTACCATACAGCCTGCTGTTGAAAAAGGGATTCCTGTTCTTGTAAAGAATACAATGGCACCAGAAAAGCCTGGAACCACGATAACAAGCAAAAGCCCTTCCAAGGGGCTCAAGGCGATTACAGGCAAAAAGCATATAAGCCTTATCAACATCCGCTCATACCGTATGCTCAATGCCTATGGTTTTCTCAATAAGATTTTCTCTGTTTTTGCAGAGCACAAGACACCTGTAGATTTGATTGCCACTTCTGAGGTCTCTGTGTCTCTGACAATAGATGATAATTCCAATCTGGGAGCTATTACAAAAGAGCTGTCCAGGATAGCAAAGGTTGATGTAGAAGAAGACAAGAGTATTGTCTCCCTTATAGGAGAAGATGTGTGGAAAAGCCATGAGACTATCATAAAGACCTTCTCCGCCCTCAAAGGTATAGACGTTAGGATGATAACAATGGGGTCTTCTCATATTAATCTCTCTTTTGTTGTGCACAAGGATAAGGCGGACGAGGCTGTAAGAAGACTGCACAAGACCTTTTTTTTAGACAGGTGATTGTGTGAGTGATATTTTTGAGAGGCTTTCCCGTATTCTTAGGGCCGAGCTCAACAGGTTTAAAAGCGATTTTTTCGAAACAGATGACTCAGATGCTGTCTTCCGTGAGGCTATGGAGGAGCTTGACGATTTTCTTGCAGGCAGAACATACCGCACAGAGAGGCAAAAGAACAGCACTTTCCATAAGCCCTCAATTGATCCAGAGATACAGAAGGCTTTTGATGTGCTGGGACTTTCTTACGACAGCTCTTTTCCCATGGTTAAGAAGGCTTACAGAGAGGCCATGAGGCGTTTTCACCCTGATAGGATACAGGGGGATGAAGAAGCTTTAAAAAAGGCTACAGAGGAAGCCAAAAAAATCAATCATGCTTATTCTGTTCTCAAGGATTTCTTTACAGCTAAGGGCTTGTAAAACCTTGCTTATATGCGCCGCAGGCAGGAGTACCTGCGCCGCGTTTTATATCCCGAACGCACAGACCGCTTAGGCGGTCCGTGCTGCTTCTCGGCGAGAGGACATAAGATGCTTTGCCAGTAGGGCGCAGGTACGACGTTCGGTCTTTTTTTTACTATTGCTCAAGGTTGTATTCTTCTATTTTTCTGTAAAGTGTTTTTCTGCCTATTCCTAGTATTTCTGCAGCTTTACTTTTGTTGCCATTACAATAAAGCAGAGTGCTTCTTATTATTTCTTTTTCCGCTTCTTCCATGCTTGAGCCAAGAGGGATGCGGATATAGTCCTCATGGTCACCTGCTTCTCGGATATGGGGAGGCAGGTCTTCTGCAGTAATGATGCTGTCGCGGCTCATCACTACAGCGCTTTCTATGCAGTTTCTAAGCTCCCTTATGTTGCCAGGCCAGGAGTAATGGTGAAGTATCATACGGGCTTTCTGGTCAATGCCGTTTATGGTTTTGTTGTTCTCGTGGGCAAGTTCTTTAAGAAAAGCTGCTGCAAGAAGTGGGATATCTTCTTTTCTGTCTCGCAGAGGAGGGAGCTGTACGTGAACAACGTTGAGGCGGTAGTACAGATCTTCTCTAAAATTACCATTCTCCACCTCCGCTTTTAAATCCTTGTTGGTGGCAGCTATTATTCTCACGTCCACTTCCAGTGTGCGTTCTCCGCCGACTCTCTCAAACTTTTTTTCCTGCAGTACACGCAGGAGTTTTACCTGAACGGCAGGGCTTATCTCACCTATCTCGTCAAGAAAGAGTGTACCACCGTGAGCAAGCTCAAAACGACCGCGTTTTGCAGAAACTGCTCCGGTAAAAGCACCCTTCTCATGGCCAAACAATTCGCTCTCAAGCAGTGTTTCTGCAAGTGCTGCACAGTGAACTTTTATCAACGGCTTGTCCCTTCTGTCGGAGAAGTAGTGGATTGCATCGGCTATTTTTTCCTTACCAACTCCGCTTTCTCCGGTTATGAGAACAGAGGCTTTTGTCGGTGCAACCTGCTCTATCACCTCAAAGATATGCTTCATCTTGGGACTTTTTCCTATGATAAGGCCAAAGCGCTTGTCCTTTTCGAGTTCTCTCTGCAGTATCTTTTGCTGCAGAATCATTTCTCGCGTAGAGAGAGCACGCTTTACAAGCAACCCCAACCTGTCCAAATCAGGCGGCTTTGTAAGAAAATCAAAGGCGCCATCGCGCATTGCCTGCACAGCGGATTCCACAGTACCATGTCCCGTGAGTATTATTACCGGCACTGTGGAGTAATTGTCTTTAATATGCTTAAGTAGTTCTTCTCCACTTATCTTTGGCATTCTAAGGTCAGCGATTACGAGATCGATCTCTTCTTCTGCCAGTAAATTCTTTGCTTCTTGTCCGTCTTCTGCAAGAATAACCTGGTATCCTTCCATCTTGAGGAATGAGCCAAGCCCTTCGCGTATGTTTTTTTCATCATCTGCAATAAGTATCGTAAATATCATTATTATCTCCTGTGCCTACTTTATCCTTGGTGCAGTCTTTTTAGGGCTGTTTTGCAATTGCTCCAGCAGTGCCCATTTTTCTGCTTATCATACATGCTGCAAACAACCTGCGCCCCAGCTTGTAAAGGCAGAGAAAAAGCCTGTGAATAACAGCCCTAATAGGCTCAGCCCGGGCTGTTCTCTCCCTTCCAGCTTATCATCTTGAGAGCTTCTGGCGGAAGCGGTAGAAGGAAAACAAAGCTTGTTCCCTTTCCCTGTTCGGAACTAAGCTCTATATCTCCGCCATGTTCCCGTATTATCTTATATACTATCGTAAGCCCAAGCCCCGTACCTGTATCCTTTGTCGTAAAATAAGGCTCAAAAATCTTTTCTTTTAAATCATCGGGTATACCCTGCCCGCTATCATCAAAGGCTACCATAGCCCTATTATCCTTGATACCAGTTCTTATAGTAATTTCCCCGCCCTCAGGCATAGCCTGTATTGCGTTCTCTATTATATTGAGCATTGCCTGCTTCATATATCTTCCGTCTATATTAAGAGGCGGAAGACCAAGATATTTTCTTGTCACAATTATTTTTTTCTCTTTTAACTCCGGCCTTACAAGCTTAAGAAGCTCTTCTATAAGGTCTTCTATATTGGTAGAGCTAAGCTCCAAATTTATGGGACGCACTGCAAACAAAAAATCGACAACAATTCTATTGAGCCTTTCTGTCTCTTCCTTCATAACAGACAAAAAAGGCTTCATCTCCTCATAACTAAGTTGCCCCTTGTTATTGGCAGACTTTTCAAGCAGCTGCACATGTATGCTTATAGCACCCAGAGGATTCTTTATCTCATGAGCAACACTGGCTGCAAGAGTAGTAAGAGAAGCAAGATTCTCCGCCCGCCTCAGTCTCATCTGCTCAGCTCTTCTCTCCGTGATATCCTCGAGCAGGATAAGATTACCCCTTATCCTGCCCTTGCGTACCAAAGGCACCACATCCAGCCTAAACCTCCTATGTACAGCACCAAGCATGAGAGTAAACTCCTTACCTCTCACAGTTTCCTCATTATCCACGGCACTGACTACAACATCCCTTATCTGCTTATCCTTTATTGCAGAAGCAAGATTACACTCCTCAGCATCGCTGCATACCAATCCCAATTTTTGAGCAAGCCTGCTGGAGAATATTAGATTTCCCTTTTTATCAGCTACTATAACAGCCTCAGGCATAGAATGCAAAACATCCTCAAAAAGCTCATACTCATCGCTAAGGTCTTCAAAAACCCGCCTAAGCTGAACCCCATCCAGCTTATCCAACTTGGCAATTGCTCTCTCAAGAAAAGGCCTCATCCGCGACACCCCTCAAAAGCCAAGACAGCAGCCTCTATAGCAGAAACCGGAGAAATATTAAGCTCAGAAACACTCATATTCATATCTCGCATAACCTGTGACAACAAATCCAGCCTCCACGGTTCAAGAGAAGACAACTCTTTTCTCAGAAGTTCAAGAACAAGCTCAAACCACACAGACCAGTCATCCTTGGGCACCTCAATACCAGAATAATCAACAGAAGCATCTCCTCTAACAGCCGCTACAAAAGCCTTAGCCTTATCCACAAGACCATCCTCTTGGATACCCATAAAAGACAAAAAGAACTCCGCAAGATGAGAATAGCCATTATCCACCTTAAAAACACGCCTAAGCACAGAAGTCATATCTTCCTCGCTTCTATCAAAAAGTACATACGGCCTTACACGCGACAAAATAGTAGGAATAATACCCGAACGCTTTCTAGAAAGAAGAATAAAATAGCAAGAAGAAGGCGGCTCCTCCAAAACCTTAAGAAGAGCATTCCTTGCAGCCTCATTGAGATAATCCGCATTCTCAATAATCACAACATGAGGAACAGAAGCCGTAGAGTGATGAACCAAAGACACAATACGCCTTATCACAGACGCAGGAACACCATCAGACGGAAGAGAAGAGGACAAAGTCTGACAATTCTTAACAATCTTATTACCAGCCTTCTGCAACTTATCCGACATAACATCCGGAAGCTCAGAAGAACTCACAGGGAAAAAAGCTTCCAGCGACTCGGAAACAGACGCAACAGCAGAAGAAACATCCCTGATACGAGACTCCTCATCCTCCCACAAAAAAGGCTCAAATCTCTTAAGCAACTTTCTCACAGAACGAATAAAAAGGTACAAAGGCCCCAGAGAACAATCCCTATTAAGAGTATCCCAGGCAGCCCTTATCTCGCGCATAAAATCCTTTCTCCCCACAACAACCGTTCTAGGCTCCATAAGAAACCTCTGTCTATTGCAAGAAGAACAAGAACACGACCACGCACCCTCTCTTTGACAGGAAAGCACACGTGCAATCTCAAGAGCAAGAGTGAGCTTACCACTATAAGCAGGACCGACAATCAAAGAAGACGCCGGAAAGGACGATGAGGCAATATCACGCATAAGCTGAGACACAACATCGCGATGGCCGATAATATTCTCAAACATCCTGCCTCCTGCCTAACGTATAACCTTACTCGCAGAATCAATCAACAAAGACAAATCCGGTAAAACAGGAGAAATCAACTTATAAAAAAAAGACACCTCAAGAGCTCTGGAAAAATCCACAAACTGCTGCCCTGCAAGAATCATGATAAGCACGGCAACAACAATAACACCCTTGATAATCCCCAAGAAAAACCCCAATGCCTTATCAAGACTCTCGAGGTTAACTTTTTCTATAAACTTATCAAGAACATTCTCCACAAGCTTAACCACAGCATAAACAAGAATAAAAAGAGAAAGAAAACCCAAAACAGGACTCCACACAGACACACCTAAAAGCTCATCATAAAACCCAGCAACATAACTACCCCATATCGCCCCAACAGCAAGACCTCCACCCACAGCAATCACAGAAAAAAGCCCATGTATAAACCCCTTAATCAAGCCCTGCACAACAAACAAAACAATCACAGCAACAAAAACATAATCAAGAGCAGACATAAAAACCTCCTGCAATAACAATATAATAAAACACACCCCCAAAAAAAACTACAAAAAATAAACCGAACGGCCTTACCGCAGCAAGCTGCGGACGGCCTTTCTAAGAATGCTGTACACAAGAAACAATCACATCCGCAATAGCAGAAGCAGCATCAGGCCTGGAAAAAGAAGCAATCCTCTCGGACAACAAAGACCTTTCGGAAGGAGAAGAAACGAGACGCATCACAGCAGAAAAAAGGCTATCAGGATTGGCATCATCACCCGCGAGCACAACAGCAGCATGATTCCCAGCAAGATAAGAAGCATTGCGCACCTGGTCTCCTCTGCTGCCATACTCCTTACCAAGAGGAATAAAAACACAAGCCTTACCAAGAGCAGCAAACTCCGCGACAGCACCCGCACCCGCACGAGAAACCACAACATCAGCACGCGCAAGAACATGTGCAAGCTCATAAGACATAAACTCAACACAATGATACCCCTCATATACAGGAGCCTCATCAGCAAAAGCCCCTGCCTGATGAATCACCTGCACATGCTCAAGAAGCCTGGGCAAAACAGCCCACACAAGCTCATTAACCTGCCTTGCTCCAGAACTCCCCCCAAGCACAAGAACAAGAGGCCGATCATCCAAAGGAAAAAACTCTCCCGCCCTCTCAGCAGAACCATCAAGAACAGAAGCTCTTATAGGATTACCCGTAGCAACACACCTATCCCTAAACTCGGGAGCAAAAAAAGAAACAGTCTCCTCATACGTAAGCAAAATCTTCCTTGCAAAACGACAAGTAATCCTCGTAGCAAGCCCCGGATCAAAATCCGACTCATGAATAACAACAGGAATACCAAGAACCTTAGCAGCAACGACGGGAGGAACAGCAACATACCCCCCCTTAGAAAAAAGCACATCCGGCCTCAACCTAAGAAGAATAAAAAAAGATTGCAAAAAACCTATAAAAACCTTAAAAACATCCAGCACATTACACAAAGAAAAATACCTTCTCAACTTACCGCTGAACACACCATAAAAAACAATCCCCGCATCCTCCACCCACCCCCTCTCGGGACCAGAAGAAGAACCAATCCAAAAAGCCTCAAGCCCATCAACCCTTTTTTCAAGCTCAGAATGAACAGCAACAGCAGGAAAAACATGCCCTCCCGTACCACCACCAGTATAAACAATACGCATAAGCACCTCACTTGACGCATAAAAACAAGTTCAATAAACTCAAGCATAACATGAAAGCAAAAAAAACTGCAATTCTAAGCCTTACAATCCTCCTTTTGACAACCAACATCCACAGCCAGCAAATACAAGAAAAATATCCAAAACTACCCTTTATGCTAAACACAGAAGAAAAAAAACAGCTAGAACAGACCGGACAATTTACAAAATACTTTGACAACACACCCATTATCATCTATACAGGAGAATACTACAAAGAAATACAACAACAGATAAACAAACTCAAACCCACAATAGGCGTGGAAACCATATTCATAATCCCCATGACAGAAAAACTGAGAGCAGAAAAGAACACACAACTTGCAATATACAACATAACACACAAAATAAGCAGCATGAGCGGCATAGAATATTACTCCGCAAGCAGAAAAAAAATGCGAATAATGTTCAAAGAAGCCTACATAATAGACAACCAAAAAAACAAAAACAAACAACCTGACCCAGAATATAACAAAATCCCTCAAACAGACAGCATATTAATCTATCAGGACGACTCTAGCTTTGGCAAAAACATATACAGCATAGACTACATACAAAAAAACACCACACTCATCCTCAGCATGATAAACCGTGACAAACTAGCATACATGGGCTGGATACCCCTAGTAGACCCGGGCAACATAAGCATAAACCTCATCATAATCCCCCGGGAAGAATACATAATCTTCTACGGCATCTGCAGCGTAAAAACAATAAGCTTCTTTGGCATAGAAAAACGCTACGACAGCTTCTACAACCGCATAGTAGCGCTAAAAAACTGGTTTACCACCCAGATACAATAACCCACACTATCCGGCAAAAAACACACCGAACGCATAAAACAGCTGCGCTGTTTTATGCTGCCTTCGGCAATAAAAAAGAAAATCAAAACATCTCAAAAAAAAAACTTATCATAGAAAAATAAAAAAAACAGTGCTATAATATAATAAGCAAAAATAATTCTCTCCAAATATGCAACAAAAACATTCAACAAGGTAAAAAACTAAAAATCAGGAAAAAACCCATGAGAACCCAAAAACAAACATTACTTGCAATCCTACTTATAACAGCAACCTTCTCTATTACAGCACTTGATGTCAGCATAACACCACCTCAAGTAGACACCACAGCACTCAGCACAACCATCCCTGGAATTGACTCAACATCAATAGCCAACATAGAAACAGCTACCAACAATCAACTCAACAACCTTGGGACATTTGAGTCTGAACTCAAAACACTCTTTCAGGCATATGAAGATAAGACAATTGGGACAGGATTTTCCAATGCAGGCGTCTTTGCAACAAGCGGAGTTACAACACAAAGAGCACTCACTGACATAAGCTTTATCGCAGTAAGTGCGGGAACAATGGTTGGCGCCCAAATACCCTCGTCAGGATTTCCAACAAGTGCCACAGACTATATCAACAAACTATCCGAGGGAGAAAGTTCCCTTATGGGACTAGCTTGGCAACTTGCAGCCTTAGAAGCAAGCCTCAACTCTGGCTTTCTGCTCAAGGGACTCACCCTGGGAACCAAGCTGACTGCCATGCAGGCAAGTATAAACACAGACTCCACGGACATAAAATATTCCAGTTGGATTGCAGGCGCAACAGCACGTTATCAACTGATACCAAGCCTCAATCTCATCGCCATAAAATGGACAGGAATCAATCTAGGAAGCGGACTCATTTTCTCTGGACAAACCTACAACATAAAACCCAAGCTGGACACAATAGACGGAGGGACATTTTCAGGAACAGTAGACCTAAGCGGCTCCAACATGGGTATAGCTAACCTCTCAGGCACAATGAGCATAAATCCTGATATTACAATAAACATAGATAGCTTCCAGACAATAATACCCCTGGAAGTCATAACAGGAATAAAACTACTTGGCATAGTACAGCTAAGCGGAGGCGCAGGAGCAGATATCGCAATAGGCAAAACAGACCTCAGTCTAAAAGATAACAGCACCATAACAGTATCGCCATCAATAGCCGGGACATCCCCCACTCCGTACAGCTACAACATTCCTGTTACACCGGGAAATATAGAAGTCAACTCTTCCACACAAAATACCGCACCAACACTGTTTATGCCCAAAATGATGCTAGATCTCATGCTTTCCATAGGGCCAATATACATGGATATACCCGCAACTCTATATTTCAACCAGGGAATGGGTGGAAATCTTGGAATAACAATTGGTATTTTATTATAGATTTTTTAAATAACAGTAAAAAGCGGACAAACAGTCCGCTTTTTTTTAATAAAACCATCAAAAAATTATAAAAATACAGTATACAAAAACTAAAAAAACACCTCTTATTATTGAATCCACAGTAAAAACCGTCATAAAACTTGAAAAAAACATTGATATATGCCATTGTAATAACAAATAAAAATACTATGGAGGAAAACCTCAAATGGTAATAATGACTCTCAATTGCGGAAGCTCTTCCGTAAAATACCAGATTTACGATTGGGACAATAAGACACGCCTTGCAAGCGGCGTAGTAGAAAGAGTAACACAAAAAGGCTCTGCAATAGAGCACGAAGCAAAAGGAAAACCGGAGTACAAAAAAGAACACGACTGCCCGGACCACAAAGAAGCAATAAAGCTCATAATGGAAGCAATCCTTGACCCAGAGTACGGTGCAATAAAAGACCCCTCAGAAATCAAGGCAGTAGGACACAGAGTGGTACATGGCGGAGAAAAATTTGCAAGCTCCGTTATAATAACAGACGAGGTCATTAAGGGATTCAAAGAAATAGCACACCTTGCCCCCCTGCACAACCCTGCAAACATACAGGGAATAGAAGCAGCCAAGGACATACTCCCAGATGTACCTCACTGTGCCATAATGGACACAGCATGGCACCAGACAATGCCAGCAAGCTCCTATATCTATGCACTCCCATATGAGTGGTACACCAAGTACGGAGTAAGAAGATACGGATTTCACGGAACATCTTTTCTTTACACATCTAGGAGAGCTGCAGTACTTCTTGGCAAAAAACCCTCCGAGGCAAACCTCATAATAGCCCACATAGGCAACGGAGCAAGCATCAATGCTGTAAAGAACGGCTGCTCATACGACACATCCATGGGGCTCACTCCCCTGGAAGGCCTTGTTATGGGAACAAGAAGCGGAGATATAGATCCGGCAATCCCCTTTTATATGATGAACCAGACAGGAATGAGCCCAGCAGAAATGGAAACAGCTCTTAACAAAAAAAGCGGAGTACTTGGAATCACAAGCAAGTGGGTTGACAGAAGAGATGTGGAAATAGCAGCAGAAAAAGGTGACCAACAAGCAATCCTTTGCCAAAAAATAGAAGCGTACAGAATAAGAAAATATGTGGGAGCCTATATGGCAGCATTAGGCAGAGTGGATGCAATAGTATTTACGGCAGGAGTAGGAGAAAAGGGACCCATAACAAGACAAATGGCTCTAGAAGGATTGGAAAACCTTGGGATAAAGCTAGATCCAGAGAGAAACAAAGCATCCATGACAAGAAATGCGGAGACTATAATCTCCACAGATGATTCACCTGTAAAAGTATTTGTAATACCAACTGATGAAGAAATGGTTATGACAGAAGACACTTATGCCCTTCTTAACAACACATATGATGTTCACACCAATTTTACATATTCCTTTGAGTCGCCTGACTATGTAAACAAAGACAGACTGGAAAAACTTCCAAAAGATCTCAAAAAGTGGCAGGGACTGGACAAGATAATTCTCAACAAAAAATAAATATCCAACAAACAAGCGGGCTGCCTCTCTGGCAGCCCTGATTTATATAGACCAAGTAAAAAACTCAAATAAACTATTCTATCAAAGTTGCTTTTGCTACCTTATCCCTCATATCCTTTCCTGCAAGAAGCCTTATAAGCTCCAGAGCAAACGCATCTGCCGTACCTACACCTCTGCTGGTTACAATGTTTCCATCAATAACAACAGGCTCTGTAACAAAAATACCATCGGTAACATCCTTTTCATTTCCCGGATAACAGGTAAACCTCTTGCCCTTGAGAACCCCTGCTTTACCCAGCACAACAGCAGGAGATGCACATATAGCAGCAACAATCTTATCCTGTGCAATACAGGCTTTTATCCATGCAGTGACATCAGAAGAAGCAGCAAGATTGCTCGCTCCTGGCATACCCCCGGGCAAAATAAGCGCATCCGCATCACCTGGTACAAGATCCGCAAGAAGCGCATCCGCAACAAGCCTAAGACCTCTGGAAGAAACAATCTCCCAACCTGTAACACCTGCGACAGTAACAGAAACTCCGGCTCGTCTTAACAAATCTATAGGCATAACTGCCTCTACATCTTCAAAACCCTCGGCAAGACATATAACAGCTTTTTTCATACTTGGCCTCCCTCATTGTAATATAAAAATAATAAAATATAATAGACAAACAGACAAGGCAAAAAAAAAAGCCCTGCCAACGCAGGACTTACGGGAATACAAAATAATTATGCAGTGGCAGCAGCAAGCTCTTCCTGTTTTTTGCCTCTGTTAATAGAGGTATTGCACTGCTTGCAAATAGCAAGCTTCTTATCGTTGGCAGAAACCTCATAAAGCAATTTTACACCACTGCGCTTACAGATAGGGCAAGTACCTCTACCCTTCTTAGGCTGATCCAGAATTCCCTTACCTCTATGAGCCTTAGACATCTATATTTCTCCTTAGATAAACCTTAAAATTAAGTTTATACTGTTAAACAAGTGACAGTCAAGACCTCTTCACAAGCTCCTGACGCAAGAGACAAAAACACACAATACCAAACATCAGCCCAGCCCCATGAGGCAAAATACAAGAAAGGCACAGTCCATCCTATCTTAGGTATTGCAGAGCACAATATTTATTAGTCACAGCTTATTCTTAAAACAAGAGGTAGATGATCAGAAAAGCCTTCTCCGCTATGATAGTCACGCTTGAGAGGCTTACCATCTATGAGCAAACCTGATGTTATTCTTGTCATAGATATTGCGTCATAACCATTTCCATCGAAAAGTGTTCCAGAAATGAAAAAAGAATCTATCTTTTCCCATCTGCCATTATAAAAATATGAGCCATCGTCAACAGAAAAAAGCTCCCACCCAGATAAAAAATCATAACCCGACAAAGAATCCAAAAAAGCTTCTACCTTATCCTCTCTTTCGTTAAAATCTCCTGCAACAATGATATTGGCATCAGCCTTAAGCATAAGTTCTCTTACTCTTCCTGCAACAAGCCTTAGCTGGAATTCCCTTGCGGGAGCAGTTTTTTCTTCTCCGCCCAATTTGGACTTGAGATGCACAGCAAACACAAAAAACTTCTCACTCCCGTGAGAGAACGAAAACTCCACGACAGGCCTAAGATAGGGAAAATCCTCCCTGTAAAAAGCGTGTACTCTTACATAAGACAAAGGAATACGCGACAGAACTCCTACATTTGTTGCAGACTTGCCCTTGGGACAGAAGATATAGTCATATCCCATATCCGCCAAAAAAGTATCCCTCATACGCTCAAGAACAGAAATGTTTTCCACCTCCTGGAGAAGAAGTATATCTGCATCAAGCCTTTTTATAACAGAAGCAATAGAGGCAATGTTCTTATCACAAAGGCTTTCTGTCCATATCTCAGACGGCAAAAACTCTCCATACTCCGTACCATCGTGTATGGCATCAAAAAGGTTCTGCACGTTATATGTTGCCAGTGTAAACTCATCCGCATACAAAACAGAAGTACAAATACATATGATAAAAACAAATCTTTTCAAATCAATCTCCTTTTTACACTATATTACATAAGATACAGACATCTTATCGGCATATCACCAGTAAATAAAGAAACAGATACAAAAAAAGCGTGACTGCTAAGGCAGGCACGCGTTCGGTATAAAACCTTATTTAATTGACAACCTATATATCGGCTATATCCTCTCTGGCAGATATTATTCTACTTATGAGGCCGTAGTCCTTTGCTTCCCCGGCAGTCATCCAATAATCACGATCTGTATCTTTCTCCACCACCGCAATATCACGGCCGGTTTCCTCGGCAATAATCTGATTGATTCTCTCACGTGTTCTCTCAAGCTCACGGGCATGTATCTCTATATCCGTAGCAACCCCCCTTATGCCGCTTAAAGGCTGGTGAATAAGATAATGCGAGTTAGGAAGCCCTAGGCGTCTGTCCTTATTTGCTGCAAGCAAAATAAGCGCTCCCGCACTGGCTACAAGCCCCATACCTATCGTATAAACAAGAGGCTTAACAAAACGTATCATATCAAATATAGCAAACCCCGCATCGACATCACCCCCGGGAGAATCTATAAAAACCTTAACAGGCTCATCACCCATACTCTCAAGCAAAAGAAGCTGTCTTACAAACTTATCCGACTGCTCCTTATTAATCTCTCCAGTAAGAATAATAGAACGCGTCTTTAAAAAGCGCTCCATAAACATCTGCTCATTATTATTTGCTCCCTTATCATTATCTTCAAACCTCATCAAAATCTCCTTACCAATTACATAAAATTTAACTATACTGTAATATATCACTTTTAAAAAAAATGGTCGATACAAGGGGAAAAAATGAAAACAGCAACATGCACCATAATAGGCCGTCCGTCAAGTGGGAAATCCACCCTGCTCAACACACTATGCGGATACAAAGTAGCCATAACATCACCCGTACCACAGACAACACGCAACAAGATACGTGGTATACTCACAGAAGAACGCGGCCAAATAATCTTTATAGACACCCCCGGTTATCACCACTCAGAAAAAAAATTTAACAAACACCTGACAGAACTTGTAAAAAGCAGCCTTGAAGAGACAGACATGGTACTCTATCTTGTAGACAGCACAAGAGAAGCCGGAGAAGAAGAACAAGACATCATAAACATCCTCAAAACAATAAAAACCCCGGTAGTATGCGCAATAAACAAAACAGACCTGCAGGAAACAAAAAAACAAAGCCTGGAAACACTCATAAAAGCGCAGCTCAATCCACATTCACTGCACCACATATCGGCAATAACAGGCGCAGGACTGGAAAAACTAAAAACCACACTGTTTGAGCTTGCACAAGAAGGCCAGCCGCTGTACCCGGCAGAATACATCACAGACCAAGATCCACGCTTTAGAATAGCGGAAATAATAAGAGAAAAAGCAATCCTGCAAACAAAACAAGAACTCCCGCACGCCCTCTACATAGACATCCTAGACTTAGAAGAAAAGAACAACACACTTTGGGCACGAGCACAAATCTGCGTCGAAAGAGAAAGCCAGAAAGGCATAGTAGTGGGAAAAGGCGGCAATAAAATAAAACAAATAAGAACACAAGCAGAAAAAGAACTTACAGAAATATTTGAGAAACCCATAAAACTGGACATACGCGTAAAAGCAGTTCCTCGATGGAGAAGAAACGATAGCATCCTACAGA
>JBCHKQ010000006.1 GCA_039023545.1 Spirochaetia bacterium 38H-sp
CGGACCTCCCAAAAAAACAAAATCCCTGTAACCTCTGTCAATCATCCAGTTGGTAAGCTTATACATAGCCTGAAAGTTATCGTTATCCACCCAGAGCATTTTATCATCCGGTATAGGATGACCTATAACTACAAAGGGTATGCTCTGGCTCTGCATATAATCTATACAGTCATCTTTCTCTCTTACAGTAAGCATTACAAAACCATCCACTCTTCTGGAACGATAAAGTTCTTTGATGTATTCCAATTCCTGATTTTGATCCTTGGAAAAAGCATAGAGAATAAAATAATGACAGGACTGAGCATATACGCTCAGTCCGCGCAAGGCATGTATAAAAAACGGGTTTAAAAAAAGGTCTCCCTCATCATTGGGGAGGATTACACCTAGAGACATGGTCTTCTTTTGCACAAGAGATCTGGCCGCAGCATTGGGGTAGTAGTTGAGCTTTGCCATTGCATAAAAGATTCTATCCTTAGTCTCCTGCTTGAGAGGGGCAGAATCATAGATGGCCCTGGATACCGTAGAAGGTGAAACCCCAGCCATCTTTGCAACGTCCTTTATCGTGACCTTTCTCTTGTTCATAATATCATCCGATTTTTATAACCATATCCTCTGAGCAGTTTACGGCATACTCATGAGTTTCCCAAGTATTATCCATGTTTGGCAACAAAATTACAAGTCTCTTATAGGATGTTTTTCTATCTATAGAAACTATAAGTTGATTATTTTTTCTAGTATATCTGTGTATGAGTGTTTCCTGTTCCCTGCTTATACCATCATCTTCTATAAAAATACCAGAGTTTTCTCCTTCTGCAATGGGCCAAACTTCCAAATACAGTGTTTCTCTGTCAATTTGACCTGTATGCTGGATATCGTAAGGATAGACGGGTATAACAGCCCCCTCTTTTACGTATATGGGAACAGTATCAAGAGGAGTGTCTGTTATCACGTGCTGCCTTCCATTGTATTTTACAAAACTATTTCTGTCGTACCAGATACCCTCTGGAACATAAACCAGCCTCTTTTTCTGTCCTTTCTCAAGACAGGGTGCAACCATGATAGAATCACCCCATAAAAATTGATCGCGAATAAAGGCATACTCTGCTCTGTCTTCCCAAAAAATAGGACGAAATACAGGGGTGCCTTTTTGTGTCATAAGATAAAACTGAGAATAGAGATACGGCAGCATCCTGTAACGAAAAGAGACAGCCTTTCTTATCAGAGCAGTTATATCATCTCCAAAAAGATAAGGTTCCTGAGGTTTTGACTCATTTTCATTATGCCCCCTAAAGAAAGGATAAAAAGAACCCAGCTGATACCAACGCACCATAAGCTCAGGATTGGTATTTTCACCAAAGCCGCCTACATCAGCACCAATAAATCCCACACCAGAAAGGCTCATATTGATAAGCTGAGGAACAGACATTGCAAGATGTTCCCAAGTAGAACGATTATCACCTGTCCACACTGCAGCATAACGCTGTATACCTGCAAAACCAGAACGCGTTAGAAGAAAAGGTCTTCTATCAGGAAGCATTTTATCAAAAGCAGCTCTGGTCGCCATGGCTTCATACATTGCATAAAGATTATGCATCCTGTCTTGCCCCGACCATCTGCCATCGTCATACATCCTGACTTCTTCCGGTATTGTGTTATCTTCTTTTATAGTTTCTCTAAGAAGTGCAGGCTCGTTCATATCATTCCATATGCCTTCTGCTCCTGCAGAGAAATATACCTCATGCAAATCTGCCCACCAATCTCTAACATCTCTTCTGGAAAAATCAGGGAAATGGACCTGTCCTGGCCATACTCGTCCCTCAAAAAGTCTGCCATCAGGATATTTCATAAAAAAATCGTTAGCTTTTCCCTGATCACAGACATCATATACTCCGGGAGAATCCGATTTTATGCCTGGGTCAACTATAAATACTGGATGAAATCCCAATTCTTTCATTTCTTTAAGATGTTTTTTGGGATTAGGGTACCTGTTTTTATCAAACGTAAACACACGATATGCATCCATATAGTCTATATCGTACCAGAATCCGTCACAGGGTATTTTCTCTTCCCTAAGTCTGGTTGCAACTTCTTTTGCTTCTGTCTCAGACATATAGCTGTATTTACACTGATGATACCCCAGCGCCCAGAGAGGAGGCATAGAATATCTTCCCGTAAGAGCAGTATACCTTTCTATGATTTCATCAGGAGTATCACCGCCTATAAAATACACTGTCAGGTCGTCTCTATAAAGACTCACAATAAGCTTGTCCCAGTCTGTATTGCCTATGTCAAAAATAGATTTATACGGAGAATCAAGAAAATATCCCCAAAAAATGTTGTCACTTATATTAACAGACATGAAAAAGGGAATACTGCAGTACATAGGTCGTGTTGCCTCAGTATGAGGAAAAGCAGCATCATTGTTCCAGTTTTCTATGATATATCCTCTGCGACTAAGAGGAGAAACCTGTTCGCCAAGTCCAAGTATTTCCTCTTTTTTTCCCAGAGTTCTGTAATCATACAGTGTATCTCCCGTAATATTTATACAATCTCCATGAGAAAGGACTTTTTTTCCATGATAAAAATCAATGGCAGCATTATCTCTCAGAACAATAGAATAATCCTCATATGATACCACAAGACCATTATCAGTCTTTTCTGCAGAGGCAGTCAGAGCCTTACTATCATAAATAACAGATAGGCTTCTGTATTCTTTTAGAGGCAGCTCTCTTCCCGCTCGCACTCTAAAAACTGCCTTATCTATGGCTTCTACTGTTAGTATCAGTCCTTCATATATTGCAATTACAGTATTATTTTCCTGTTTATATGACTTTATTTTTCCAGCTTTGTAGTTGTTCATAAGTTCTCCTGCTAAGCCAGAGGCCTATTTTATCTTATTTAGACTTCCAAGTATAGGAAACCAGTATTATAACAAAATATCATCTCAATATTATCAAATATCAGAAAAACAAACATCGTTTTCTTGATATTATTACAATAAGTAATACAGAAGAATCGGTATCCCTCAAAACGTCTACACAAACATCCCTAGAGAATAATATTTCTCAAAGAGCAAGGAGGTAAAGAAAGAAACTTATACCTTAGAGGGATACCTATCTTCCATAATTTCATAATCAATCTCCTTTTACGGAGCCAAGGGTAAGACCCGATACCAGATATCTGGATGTATAAATGAAAAGAGCAACAACAGGTATTGCAACAAGTATGGATGCTGCAGCAAACATACCCCATGCTGTTCTAAACTGCCCCTGAAGCTGTTGAAGACCAAGAGGCCAAGTAAATAGAAAATCTTTCTGAAGCATTATTCTTGCAAGCAAAAAATCTTTCCATGAATTCATAAAATTAAAAAGAAAAGCAATGGAAAGCCCCGGTAGAGCTAGGGGAAGTATGATTCTATAAAATGTTTGCATTCTTGTTGCACCATCTATCATGGCAGCTTCTTCCAAAGTATTGGGTATGGTGTCGTAGTAACCTTTTAACATCCATACACTAAAAGGAATAGAACCTACAGAATATGCAAGCACTAATCCCCTATAAGTGTTTATAAATCCAAACCTTGCGGCAAGAATATAGAGTGGCACCATCATCATGGTAGCAGGTATCATCTGAGTAGAAAGAAGAAACACAAGACCTGCTTTTTTGCCTTTGAAATTCCAACGGGAAAAAGCGTATGCAGAGGTTGCCGCAAGCATCAGCCCTATAAAAGCGGTGGAAACACTGATAAGAACACTGTTCCAGAGCCATAAAAAGAAATCTTTTTTAAAAAGTACATCTCTGTAGTTATCAAGTGTTGCTCCTTCCGGTATTATTCTAAGAGATGTAGATAGCAGTCTGTCTCCCGGTCTGAGGGATACGGACAAGACCCTTAATACCGGAAAAATTGCTATTACACATGCAATAATCAATACGATATGTGTAAAAATTCTAAAAGCTATGGAGTCGTGCCCCATTTTTCTTCTAAAAAGGACATTGTTTTTTATGTTCATGATTCTCTGACTCCTTTAAGACCGCCTGTTACTTTTATATACCAGATAGAGAAAACAAGCAGAATTGCAAAAATAACCATTGCAAAAGCAGCCGCAAATCCGTACTGATTATATTCAAATGCAGAACGGAATAAAGCAGTAACAAGAATGTCAGAAGATTCGAGTTCATTCTGGTTTATAAAGTAAGGTACGTTAAAGTTATTAAAAGTCCATATAACGCCAAGTATTATGGAAGGTGTCAAAATTGGTTTCAGCAACGGGAGGGTTATATTGGAAAATTTATTCCAACTTGTAGCACCATCCATATCAGCTGCTTCGTAATATTCTTTTGATATGCTTTGCAGACCGCCAAGTGCTATTATCATCATAAAAGGCACACCTAACCATATATTGGTAATATTCATTGCCACAAAATTCCAGACAGGATCTGCCTTCCATGGAATTGGCTCAGCTCCCAACTTTGTCAAAAGAATATTAAATACACCATACTCATAGTGGAATTCTCCTCTCCAAGCCAAACCAGAAATAATGTCCGGTATTGCCCAGGGAAGTATAAGAATGGCCTTATAAATATTCTTTAAAAACATTGGTCTATTTAAAAGAATAGCAAGACCAAGGCCTATGGTTACGTGTGCAGTAACCTGTACAACAGTCCAGAGTATTGTTCTCAAAAAGATAGGGAAAAAATATGTCTGTTTTAATACCGGTTTTGTAAAAACCCTTGCAAAGTTAGAAAGTCCTTGCAGTATGCCAAACTCTGGATGTTTAAATGTTCTTAGGTTCATATTACTAAAAGCCAGGCTTACTTCAAAAAGCAAAGGCCAAACAACAAGAACAAGTATTCCAACTATGGCAGGAGCAAGAAGCATCCATGTAAGCATATTTTTTGCCTTGGTTAGCTTTCCAACCAAAAAGAGCATAAGCTCCAGAAAAAGCACTCCAAGCCCGATATAAAGCACCATCTCTCCTATCTGTCCCAGAGATAATGCCATTATTTTTTTATCTATCATCACATGCTCCTTAAAATAAAGGGAGAGCCTAAGGCTCCCCCTTTTTATAAGCTGTTATTATTTTAATGCCTCTACACCAGCAAGAGCAGCTTCTTGCATTGCTTTTGCAGCTTCCGCAGGAGTTTTCTGATCAGCCAGCACAGCATTCATTTCTGGCTTCATAGCATCCCAATTAGCTCTCATCTCCACTACAGAAGGCATAGGAGTACCTACAGTCATCTGATCCGCACTTGCACTTAGAATAGCATCACTCTTTATGATTGGATCATTGAGAGCTTCTTTGAGTGCAGGAAGACGTGTAAGCGTCTTAACCATTGCAATCTGGTTTTCATAATTTGTTGCAAACTTGATAAAATCAACGACTGCTTCTAGTTTCTGTCCAGAAACCTCTGCAGGAATCATAAAATACTTTCCGCTTGTATAAGGTGCAGGCCATTTACCCGTTGCACTTACCATAGGAATCCTGGCAACACCCAGCTTATCACCAAGAGCTTCCTTATACCCGCTGAGAGACCAGTCTCCATTGATGATCATGGCAGCCTTACCCTCTTTAAAAAGAGTATCAGAACCATCATAGTCTGATTCTGCAGGAAGAATTTCGTATTTATATTTGAGATCATAGAGGAACTGGAGAGTATCTACCATAGCCTTGGTATTGAGAGACGGGGTGATTCCATCGTCTGCAAAGACCTTTCCACCAAAACCGCCAAGCCATGGAACAAGCCAGAAAGGCTCAGTCTGATTAAAAACAAGAGGGATAATTCCCTTTGACTTAAGAGCAGATGACATCTTGATTAGGTCATCGGTTGATTTTGGGGGATTAGCTACAAGCTTCTTGTTGTAAATGAGCATAAAATGATTACCGCTAGAAATAGGAACAGCCCATGTTTTGCCCTTCATCGACACTGAAGGAACATATTTGGAAAGATCCACTAGATCATCAACAGGTTGGATAAGCTCTGCAACAACAAAAGGACCAGCATGGTCATTTACTGTCCACAAAAGGTCCGGAGCAGCACCGGCAAGGCTGGCAGTCTGAAAATCTTCTCTTAGAGCTTCTGTGTCTTTATTAAGAACCTCTATCGTAAGACCTGGATACTTCGATGCATAAGCATCCGCAATCGATTGCACAAATGCATATGCACCTTCTGCTTCACCTTCTTGAGTCCAGAGTGTAATCGACATTCCTCCAGACTCAGTACCTTCTTCTGCCCCACCATTAGCAAACACATTAGCTCCAACAAGGGCAAAAACAAGGAAAAACACCCAAAAAAACTTCTTCATGGGTCACCTCCACATAGGATTCAAAGCTTGCTATGCAAGCGTTTGCACTAATTATAAAGCATTATTAAAAATTCTGCAACAAAAATTTTATCTTAATATTGTGTTTTTATTATAGAAAAAAGAAATCTCAAAAATCAAATTTTTTCAGAAAATTTTAATTATTCAAAAAGCATGAGCTGAGAATCATCATTATAGGATTTTATTTTTTTACTTTTATTATACGTAGAACTCAAAGTTTCTGAAGCGGTTTTTCCACCCCAGATCATGGATTGTTTTTTGTTATAATCAATAACTTTATAAAAATCGACAATGTTTTTTTTCTGTCTTTCTATGCTAATAATAAAATTATGCAAATTTTTGAGAACTGGACGCCTTAATTCTAAAGGAAGCTTAATTTTATGCACAATATCATCCATTTCTGCTATAACATTATCATATATGCATGTCATAACAGGGAACGGATGCCCATCTTTGCCTCCATGTGCAAAGGAAAATCTGGCAGGATCACTAAACCTGACCGGGTTTCCATATACAAGTTCTGCTACAAGAGCAAGCGATTGCATTGTTCTTGGACCCACATTTTTCATAAGCACAAGATCTGCAAAGTTTTTTAATTCTTTGTCATAGGCTGCGGCAAGTATGGCTCCTAGCCTTTTCAAGTTAATATCTCTTGGTAGAATATTATGTCTTGTCGGCATGACAATACGGCGCAATTCATTATATTGAGAAACTGGAGGTTGGATAAGAAAATCCAGCATACTATCTCTTGATGCACTGGCCCTAGAATCGGAAAGATTGATAATTTCTCCTTCATTTTCACCTATAATGGCAGTGTGGGGATCAGAAAAAAAGTCCCCTACACTATCGGAAAGCCAATGATATCTTCTTGCCATCCTCTTCTCATCATTCATACCCTGCTGCACAACACACCATTTTCCATTATCTGCAAGTATAAAAGTATGAAGATATAGAGAAAAGCCATCCTGAATGCAATTATTATCTATTTTTGCAACAAGTCTGGATGTTTTTACAAGCTCATCACCATCAGCACCAAAGCGATAAGAAACATCCATGAGCTGCCTGGGGGTATCTTTGGAAAATCGTCCACGGCCTCCGCAGATCACAATACCCAACTGTCTTTTTTGCAAAGCCTTCTGTAGAGCAAAAAGCAATGTCGTAGTACTGCCGGAAGAATGCCAATCCATCCCCAAAAGACAAGAAAAAGCCTGAAACCAGTCAGGATTGGAAATCCTGGATAAAAATCCATCGGTACCAAAACTGCTGACTATTTCTTCTGCGATAGTACCGGCAAGTTTTTCCATACGTAAGGCAAGCCAATGGGGAACTTTACCGTAATGCAAGGGAAGATCATATGAGCCTTTCTTGTTCATAACTATTCCAATTGACAGTAGTAGTTTTATATATGATTATTATACACCATATGGAGAAAAAACATAACCAGATAAAAATAAAAAATATAGATTGGAAAAAATGGCAATTTACAGAAAAGGCTGTGCTGTGTTTTGTCATAAACAATGATAAAATTTTATTGATCCATAAGAAAAGAGGCCTTGGAAAAGGTAAGATTAATGCTCCGGGAGGAAGAATAGAAGAAGGAGAAACACCAATAAAAGCAGCAATAAGAGAAACTCAAGAAGAAGTACTGATAACTCCTATAAATCCTGTAAAATATGCAGAACTCAATTTTATTTTTACAGATGGTTATTCTTTGTACGGAGAAGCATATATCAGTAAAAGCCATACGGGAATACCAGGAGAAACAGAAGAAGCTAAGCCTTTTTGGCAAGAAATAGACAAAATACCGTATGATAGAATGTGGGAAGATGACAGGCTATGGCTGCCCCATGTACTTAATGGAAAAAAAGTAAAAGCTTATTTTATATTTGAAAAAGACAAAATGCTGGATCATAATGTAGAGATAGTAGAATCTTTTTGACTGGGATTTTCCAACCATCTGGCAACTACAAATAAAAAATCCGACAATCTGTTGATATATTTCATAACAATGGATAAGGGAGTAGAAGAATCATCTCTGCAATAGGCAACAAAAAGTCTTTCCAGTCTCCTGCATACTGTACGGGAAACATCTGCGTGAGCTGATACAATATTTTTACCCGGCAAGATAAAATGGTCGGGCAGTTCTACTCTCTCCATAAACCATTTTTCCCATTTTTCCAGTTCTTCCACATCATAATTGGAAATTCTATCCTTATCAGGTATATACTCTGCCTCTGCAACCTGTCCTGCAGCAATTATAAGACGTGATTGAATCTTCTCAAGACAAGAGTACAGAAAAGAATCCTTTTCTTGCAAATAAGCTTTTACAAGTCCCAACCAAGAAGAAAGCTCGTCTATTCCGCCAAGAACATCAAAAACAAGTTCGTTTTTTGAAAGTCTTCTCCCGCTTGCAAGAGATGATAGTCCTCCGTCACCTCCACGAGTAGTAACCCCTTCGAAATCAATCATAATCTAGTCTTCCGGCTTAAAATCTCTTACTATTGAAATTTGACTCAGTTTTATAAGAGCTTTTTCCTGTATCTGTCTAACTCTCTCCCGTGTTATGCCAAGTAATTTGCCTGTTTCCTCCAGAGTAAGTGGTCCGTTATCGTTGAGACCAAACCTTAGACAAATAACATTCTTCTCACGTTCCGTAAGCTCATCTAGGACTTTGAGTAAAACATCCTTGAGATACAAGCCAAAAACCCTATCAAAAGGTTCTCCAAAATCATCATCAGCAATAAGATCACCGAGTGTTGTCATATTTTCATCATCAACTGTAACATCCAGAGAAGCTGTTTCCTGAGAAACTTTCATAACCTCGTTTACACGTTTATCCGATATGCCGGTATAACGTGATAACTCATCCTCGGTTGGATCCCTTCCCAAATCCTGAGCAAGCTCTTTTGACATCAGAAAAACATTTTTTATGGTATTTAACATATGTATTGGAATTCTTATAACACGACTTTTATCCGCAAGGGATTTTACAATAGCCTGCCTTATCCACCAAGTGCCATAGGTAGAAAACCTGCAGCCTTTGGTATAATCAAATCTTTCTACGGCTTCTATCAGTCCGATATTCCCTTCATCAATCAAATCAAGAAGAGAAAGTCCTCTATTCTGATATTTTTTTGCAATGGAAACAACAAGCCTGAGATTGGAGTTTATCATTCGGTTTTTGAGTTCTCTGAGTCTAAACTCAAGAGCTCTTTTCTCATCAAAGCACTCAGCTCGTTTTTCGTAAGGAAGAGAAGCTATTTCTTCCAGCCTTTTCCTGGTATTATGAATTTCCTCGCCTATCTGCTGTTCTTCTTCAGGAGTAAGCAGAGGATAATTGGCTATTTGCTTAAGATACATGGCAAGAGAATCTACCTCTCCCTTTGTCTCTTCCATGTACAAGCTAGTCTCGATAACGGTCTCAGAACGAGACCGGGCTTTCTTTCTTTTTTCTTTTGTATCCATTACCTTCTCTAAACAATAATGCTAGCAAGAGCATAAGTCAAGAAAACAGAGAAAAAAACTGACCTTGCTCCCTCCCTATCCGCTACGCGGAATTTTTAAGGGATCCACCGGTCTACCGTTCTTATATACAAAGAAAAAAACATCGTAACTCCCCCTATAAGGACTGCGTCCTACATATCCTAAAACATCACCCCTTCCTATAACATCACCTGGAGAAACATCCAGAGATTTGTTACCACCATAAACATACACGTAACCACCTGCAGACTCAACCATAACAACAAGGCCATAAGCGCCATAGGGTCCAGCCCATATAACCTTACCCGGCACCACTGCATATACAGGCTCCCCATCAGATGCAGAAATTCCCACCCCGCTAACTTTGCCCTTAATAAGATAGCGTTTGCCAGGATGAGGCCACATCCAATCAGAAGAAAAAACAGCAGCAGAAGCTTGCTGGACAGTTGCATCAGATGGAGCATTATCTTCTTCTACCTCTGTAACGGCAATATCTGACTTAGAACCGGGATTCAAGGATATATCCGTAGGAATAATAAGCAAATCACCAACCTTTATATTATCAGAAGACAAACTGTTAGCCGATTTTATAGCAGAAACCTTGATTCCCCATCTACGCGCAATAGAAAAAAGAGTATCTCCTTTCTTTACGGCATAGACTCCAGGAAGAATCAACCGCTCACCTGGTACAATCACCCCTGATTTTGCATCAGGGTTAGCAGCTATTATGTCATCTACTGCAATACCAAAGCGCTTGGCAATGCCATAGACAGTATCACCTTTCTTTACAACATAAGAATAAGACGGAAAATCGGCTGCAACCAGAGACATAGAAGAGAGCAGCAATACCAGTAAGAAAGATAAAAAACGCCTCATGCACCTTCTCTATCGGCAAACAAAATCATAAAACTTATATGACTAGCATACAACATAATTAAAAAAATATCAAATTATACCGAACGTCGGGACTGCGCCCTGTTATGTTTGTTCTTTGCATCTTCTGCCTAGAGGCAGCACAGTCCGCACTAGCGGACTGTGCGTTCGATATAAAAAGAAGGTCGCAGCCCTCCTGCCTTCGGCAAAACTATTCAAAGGCAAGAGCTTTGACAGGATCAAGACGGGAAGCTTTGTAAGCAGGATAAAATCCAAAGAAAACGCCCACTGCAAAGGCAAAGACAAAAGAGGCTGCCAACGCAAACAGGTTGAGAGAAAAGTCCCAAGAAAACAGAAGAGTTATGCCCCAGCTGATTAATACCCCCATGATAAGCCCTATAAATCCTCCGGTAATTGTCAGAACAACGGATTCAATCAGAAACTGAAGCCTGATAAAAAACGGGCTCGCACCCATTGCTTTTCTTATACCAATCTCACGAGTTCTCTCCGTAACTGAGACCAGCATAATGTTCATAATACCGATTCCCCCAACTATAAGAGATATCGCAGCTACGCCCCCCAATAGAAGCGAAAGTGTATCCGTAACTTGAGAATACATGTCAGCGATGGTTGCAGCAGAGACAACCCTGAATGCTTCCGAATTATCCCCGGCAATGGATACAAGATAATCTTCCAGCTCGGAAGCTAAGTTTACAACATCAGCTCCATCTTTTACATTGACAATATACATACCTACAACATCGGTATTTTCTATAGAAGAAATATAAGTGGAGTAAGGAACAAAAACAGAAGAGTCAAAACTGATACCAATAGTATCCGAGCGTGACTCCATAACACCCACCACCTTTAATCTGACGGGCACGTCCCTAAAGAGCCTTACATACTTTCCTATAGCATCTCCATCAGGGAATAAATCCTCAGCAACATCAGAACCAAGAACCACTACGTTTTTTCTTCTCTCATAATCAGAATCGGAAAAGAAACTGCCACTTGCTGCAGAATAAGAAAAAACAGAAGCAAAATCAGTAAACACGCCCATTACAGTTACATCAGAACTGTATTTACCATATGTCAGAGTAGCAGATGTACGCTGAGTAGGAAGAACAGTATCAAAATCAGGAAACTGCTTTTGTATCTTTTCCGCAAGAGCAAAATCAGAAAGTCTTGCAGCCTCCCTCTCTCCCTTTCCTGGAAAAACAGAGATAGTATTTAATCCTACGCTTTCTATCTGTTTTTTTACACTATTGGATGCACTGCTGCCAATGGATGTTATTATAATGACCGAAGCAACACCTATAATAATTCCCAGCATAGATAGAATGGTGCGGCCCCTGTTATGCCACAGACTGACAAAAGCCAATCTTATACTTTCCGCAATCATTTTCATAAAGCACTCTCCACAATTTTTCCATCCCTTAGTCTTATAGTCCTATCCGCATAAGAAGCTACCTCGTTATCATGGGTAACCACAATAATAGTCTTGCCTTTTTTATTTATTCCTTTAAAAAGCTCAAGTATTTTTTCACCCGTAACACTATCCAAGGCACCAGTAGGCTCATCAGCAAGAATAATTTCCGGATCATTTACAAGTGCTCTGGCTATAGCAGCACGCTGTCTTTGTCCTCCGGATAATTCTCCAGGTTTATGATACAATCTATCACCCAGACCTACCGCATTAAGCATTTCTACTGCTTTCTGACGCCTCTTTTGATAATCAATCCCTGCATAAAGTAAAGGCACTTCCACATTCTCTATAAGGTTAAGCCTGGGAAGCAAAAAAAACTGTTGGAAAACAAATCCAATTTTCTTATTTCTTATTTTTGCAAGCTCGGTCTCAGAATATCCTGACACATCTATTCCATCTATTTCTATAAGACCACTAGTTGGTACATCAAGACAACCTATGATATGCATGAGAGTTGACTTACCAGAACCAGAAGGACCCATGATAGAAACAAACTCGCCAGCATGTATGTCAAAATCTACACCATCAAGAGCCCGCACACTTATGCCACCCATAGGGTAATCCTTTACAACACCTCTTCCGGAAACAACACAAGAACTCATATTCCCCTACCTTCCCTGCTGTCCGTTGTTAGGTCTTTGTCCGGGACCTGGACCGGGACCTGGACCCATTCCCGGTATCTGTACAGGACCAAAAAGGCCATTATTTTCTTTGTCATCGGACTTACCATTTTTTGTTTTATCGCTGATAGGCATGATAACAGAGTCGCCTTCTTCCAAACCAGAAATAATCTTATAATAAGTGTCGTCATAGTCTTCCACTCTGATTTTCTTGAGCTCGGGACGATTGCTATCATCAGAAGGAGCCAGAAGAACGTAAAACTCATCATTTTTGGTAGAAACGGCCTTCTTTTCTATGAGCAATATTTTTTCAGATTCGGAAGTAATAATCTCGCCTGAGAAAGAAAAACCAGGTTTTATAACATCAGGAACAGAATCCAAGATAATTTTCACGGAAACAGCAGCAATTCCCTGACTGTTAACAGTAGCATATGGTGCAATGTAATCCACATAGCCATATACTTCCACATCGGGGATGACATCAAAAATAAATTTTACTTTTTGGCCTTCTCTAACTTGGGTAATATCAATTTCATCTACACTGACCTCTGCCATAAGCTTACTTGGGTCTAGAACACGTGCAATAATTTCATTCTCAGAGATAAAGGCTCCTTCTTCCACACTAAAATCCGTAATTATCCCATTGGCAGGGCTATATACACTTTGATGTAAAAGATTACTACTTTCTATTTTTACCTTAAGACGAGCCAGAGAAATTTCTGACTCAGAACCAGAAACCTCCGCTTCACTCAAGCTTAAAATAGCATTTTCAAGATTGTATTTCTGCTCAATATCATCTAGTTTCAAAAGAAGCTCACCTTTGTTTACAGTATCTCCATCGGTGACAAATACAGAAGTAACAATTCCAGAACCATAGGAAACAACATCATAATCATACATTGCTTCTACATTACCAGAAATATCAACTGTCTCACTACTAACCTTGCTTATAACCTTAAAGATATTTGGGACATTGGGAGAAGAAGTAGCCTTCTTCTGTCTAGCTATCATAAAAAAGGATATGATTGCTACAACAATAATAACAATAAGAACTATAAACAATACTGTCTTTTTTTTTCTTGTCATTAGAATTCCTCCAGTAAAAAATCTCTTTTTATTTGATAAAACAAAGACAACATATTAATCTTCGCTATAACAAGATCATAATTAGCTTCATCTATCTCTCTTTGACTATTTTTTACATCCAACTCAGAAGCAGCGCCTTTCTCAAATGCGGCATTAACAAGCTGATACTCTTCTTTTGATAGAATCAGATTTTCTCTAGCAAACTCTATATCCTCCTTATATTGTTGATACAATAATTTACAATCTTTTATATTGTTTTCTGCAGAATAAATTTCTAATTCTTCCTTTAATCTAGCCTCTTCAAGACTATTTTGCCTTTCACGCACATCTTTATTAGTTGTATCAATATTTATTCCTAGTCCTATAGCCATAGATAATGAGCTAGATGAAATATTATAATTTAAAGATATAGAAGCTGTAGAAGATCCAAGATATAAATTTGCTCCGGACTCAACAATTCCCTCTTCGTATCCAGAATTAGAAAAAACAATCTTACATCCTCCCAAAAGACTTATTTCTGGTATGGGGTTTACAGCATCCTGATAATCCGCTTCTGTTTTTTCTGTGTATTTACTCGCTAAAATATAAGAAAAAGATAACTTACTATCTTCCGGAATATCAAATTCACTTTCATCTATCTCCGGAATTTCATCAGTTCCTGTGAGGCTTTTATACATAGATCTTTTAATTTTAAGAGATGAAATAAGATTTTTCTTAGTATTTACTTGCTTTCTTAGTTCATAATCTTTTTTTCTGAATTCAAGAGAATTTTTATTAGTTGTAGATTTTTTAATAAGATTTATATCATTCTCCAATGAATCAATTTCCGAGTCCACAGCTAAGAGTTCTTTTTTAATCTCTATAATATCTTGTACTATATCTAGAATTTCTAGTGCCAACTCTGCTCTTCTCTTTATTATGTCTTGCTTTACGCTAAGGAGCTGATATTCTAGGGTCACATATTCAGATCTAGAAGAATATGGATATCCTATCAATGGCTGCTCTACAACAATCCCTGGAGAAAAAGAAAAAGAATCATCTATAGTATCAATTGAATATGGCATAGAAATAGAAAATGAAGTACCTAAGCTTCCCCCCATTGATATACCCAAAACAGGAGAAATAGAAATTGAATATCCAGCTGTATCTGCATCTCTAGAGATGAAAATCAAACTATTGTCATAATCATCGTAAGATTCTCCTTGTAAAGATATATTTAGTCCTTCTGGCTCTAGATCAAGAAGACTATTTTCTTTCTGTAAATTTAGTATTTTATACTCCTTATCAATGGATAAGGCTGCATCCAATACAGAAGAAAAATCCAGAGAACTAATAGAAGATAAAAACCCAAATAAGAATAAAACCAAAGTTATCCTATATCTCACCATACAATACTCCGAGTATTTTTACTCTATTTGACAATATGGAATGTAAAAATATTCCATCATATAATTAAAAATGGAATAAAAAAGATTAAAAACTTGTCTAATATAATAAGATGAGTAAAAATAACTACAGGGAAATAAGGTGTGGACAACATAATAAAAGCAGCAAAAAACGGAGATAAAAAGGCTTTTTCTATGATAGTGGAAAAATATAAAGATGATGTTGCCAAAACAATAGCAGGAATCACAGGCAAAACAGGCGATATAGAAGATATAGGACAGGATGTATTTATAAAACTTTATAAAAATATAAAAAATTTCAAGGGAGATTCTTCCATAAAAACATATATCATAAGAATAGCAATAAATGAAAGCTTAAATTATAAAAAAAAGAAAGCAAAAAGGCAGGAATCTCATCTTATAGAAGAAATCTCTGCTGCGGAAGAAAAGAATAATGTCCTGGAAAAGCAGATAATAAATACTGTCATGAAAAGGCTCAACAAAAAACACAGAACACTTCTAACCCTTTTTTACATAAATGATATGCCTGTCAAAGAAATCGCAATGACTCTTAATATACCCGAGGGAACAGTATTGTCTGGACTTAGTAGAGCAAGAAAAAAATTTAAGGAAATATACAGAACTCTTGAGGAGGAAAGTGATGAATGATGATAAGATATATAAAAAGTTAAAGACTTTTGCCAATATACAATTTTCTTCTGATTTTACACAAAAATTAATGGAAAAAATAGAGAATATAGATTTACAAACAAACAATTTTAAAGAGAAAACATTTGAGCTATGGGAATATATTACAACTATGGCAAAACCAGTCATAATGGCAGCTTCTTTAGGAATAATACTGTCTTTCTCCTCTTTAATATTTCTCAACACAGTAGAAAAAAGCGATACAGCAGAACAAATTGCAGGAATATTGGTAGAAAACACTATAAGTGAGGTTTTAAAATGAAAAAAGAAAAAATAATAGCAATATCAATAATAATTCTTATTTTTATCTCCGGGATAGTTGCAGGATTCTCAGGTTCTATTTTTTATTTTAGAAATAATCCAGAAGCTATGAGAATATTATGGAAAAAACCCCAAACAGACGATATTCTACAGAAAAGGATACTAAATCTTCTTAATTTGAACAGCACACAAGAAGAAAAAATAACAGAGATAACAGAAAAATATGACAAAATAATAAAAGAAAAAGAAAAGGCGCTCAGAAAAGAAGTTTTTACCGAACTTACAAATATGTATTCTGAGCTAAAAACAATACTTAACACAGAACAGCAAAAAAAGTTGGAAGAAATAATATTTTCCAGAAGGGGCAAAGACTATATACCGCCTCCCCCTCCTGAAAGATAGAACACTACTCCCACTCTATTGTTGCAGGAGGTTTGCTGGAAACATCATATACCACTCTACCAATCGATTTTACTCTATTGGTAATCATGGCAGAAATTTCTAGCAAATCCTTCATGGGAAAAGGATAAGCATCAGCAGTCATACCATCGCTGGAAACAACAGCCCGCAAGGCAAGTACATAGCCGTAATGTCTGTCATCTCCAGTAACACCTACTGACTTTACAGGAAGAAGAACCGCAAAAGCCTGCCATATGTCATTATAGAGTCCGCGATTTTTTAATTCGTTTATGTATATATAGTCAGCTTCTCGTAAAATTTCGCATTTTTCTTTGGTAACTTCACCCAAAATTCTTACAGCAAGCCCAGGTCCGGGAAAGGGATGCCTCTCAAGAACTGACTCTGATATACCAATAAAACGGCCTAATCTTCTTACCTCGTCCTTATAAAGCATAGAGAGAGGCTCTATTATCTTATTTTCTCTTCTCTTTTGTTCTACAAGAGGAGATCTTACATTATGATGGGATTTTATGACCTTGGCTTTGCTACCTACGCCCTTGCCGGATTCTATCATATCCGTATAAAGAGTACCTTGCGCCAAAAAGGAAGCATTGACATTCCTTTTTTCTATTTCTTCCTGTTGTATTTTTATAAAAAGATCACCTATTATTCTTCTTTTCTCTTCTGGATCTTCCTTACCTTTTAGAGCAGAAAGAAATTTTTCTTCTGCATTTACTATATACAGATTCTTTGCTCCCAATCTTTTTAAATTTTCTTCTACCTCTATTGTTTCATTCTTTCTCATAAGTCCGGTATCAACATACATAAGATGTACTTGCGCTGGAGGAAGAGCTTTGAGAAGGATACCGGCAACAACAGTGGAATCAACGCCACCAGAAATAAGCAAAAGGACATCTTCGTCCCCGACTTGTTTTTTTATATCTTGTGAAACATCATCAAGATAGTTTTGCATTGTCCATTCCTTACGACATCCGCATATATTTATAGCAAAGTTTTCCAGAATCCGAGTGCCATATTCACAGTGTGTTACTTCCGGATGAAATTGTATTCCATAGATGGGAAGGTTTTTGTGCTTAAAAGCTGCTATAATATTATTCTCAGACCTTGCACATACTTTATACAATTCTGGAAGTTCTACAATAGTATCTCCGTGGCTCATCCAGGATATAAACTCCTGAGGAACATTCTGAAACAGGTCAAAAGAATTATCAAAGTGTAATCTTGCACGTCCATATTCTCTATGGTCAAGTGGCATGACCTTACCACCATTAAGATGTGTTATCTGCTGAGCACCGTAACATATTCCGAGAACTGGAACTCCAATATCAAACACTCTGTTATCTACATGCGGTGAATCTTTATCATACACAGAATAAGGAGAACCAGATAAAATTATGCCTTTTACATCTTCCATAATTTTATCCGTAATTTTTGTATCTCCAGGAAGAATCTCGGAATATACCCCAATATCTCTTATTCTTCTGGCAATAAGCTGGCAGGTTTGCCCTCCAAAGTCTAGGACTAGTATTTTTTCCATAAATCCTTTCTCATTATAGTTTTATCTCTATCTTTTCCTACGGAAACAATAACTATATCCGTACCTGTATATTCTTCTATAAATTTAACATAGTCTATGGCTTCTTGGGGAAAGGACTTATAGTCTTTATAGACGGATAAATCCTTTTTCCATCCCTTAAAATATTTGATAACAGGTTTTGCAGACTCCAGCTCTGATATTGTTGTAGGGAATTCTGTTGTTTCTTCTCCGTTTATTTCATACGCTACACATAAGCCGATTTTGTCAAAACTGTCATATGTATCAAGATGGGTTAGAACCAGTCCGTCTAGCTGATTGGCTTCGCATGCATATTTTAGCGCAACAAGATCAAGATAGCCGCATCTCCTTGCTCTGCCGGTAGTAGTCCCGTACTCGTTGCCTATTTCTCTTATGCTTTCCTCAATGGCTTTTTCTTCCTCGGAAAACTCACTAGGAAATGGGCCATTACCTACTCTGGTAGAATATGCCTTAAAAACACCATATACAGCATCGATAGCTCTGGGACCTACTCCGCTACCCTGGCATGCCCCAGCAGCAGCTGATATGCCGGAAGAAACAAAAGGATATGTTCCCATATCTATATCAAGCATAAACCCTTGTGCGCCTTCAAAAAGAACGTTTTTTTCCCTATAATTTCTCATAAATGGGACCATCTTTACAATAAGAGGTTTTATTTTATCCAGATATGGAGAAATATAATCTTTTTCTTCTTCTGTTAACATGCTTTTTATATCCGGATCAAACAAATCTGCTATTCTTATGCCATCTCTGGAAGCTTTCTTACTGTAGGTTACGCCTATTCCTCTGCCAGTTGTACCTATAGGTCGTCTTCTCATCTTTTCTGTCATAACGTCTTCTTCTTTATATTTGGGGAAGACCACATGAGCCCTATCAGATATAAAAACGCGACCGGTCCAATCAATGCCATTTTGTTCCAATTCTTCCAGTTCTTTAAAAAGAGACTCCAAATCTATTACCATGCCTGTTCCAAGGATAACCTTTGTTTCTGGATATATTATCCCAGAAGGAATCAAGTGTAGTTTATACGTTTTTCCAGCATGCACTATTGTATGTCCTGCATTGGCTCCACCTGAGTATCTGACTACAAGATTTGCCCTGCTTGCCAGATAATCAACTATTTTACCCTTTCCTTCGTCCCCCCATTGTGCTCCTATTACTACTACGTTCATGAAATCTCCTATTTAATATTTTCTATCTGGAATAATTGGGTGGCTCCTGAGTTATTGTCACATCGTGGGCATGACTTTCCCTCAGTCCCGCATTGGTTATTTTTATAAATCTCTTATAGTTTCTAAGCTCTTCCAGTGTCTTGCATCCGCAATATCCCATACCTTTCTTAAGACCTGATACCAACTGATGTAGATAAGCAGAGAGCTCTCCCTTATAAGGTACTCGTCCCTCTACCCCCTCAGGTACAGGCTCCTCTCCCTGTGCCATCTGATATCTGTCTCCTGAGCCTTCTTTTATTGCTCCTATGGACCCCATGCCTCTGTAGGATTTAAATATCCTTCCCTCATATATGATCTCTCTACCTGGAGCTTCTTTAAGACCTGCAAATAGATTACCAATCATTACGGCATGGGCACCGGCTCCTATTGCCTTGACAATATCACCAGAAAACTTGATGCCACCGTCTGCAATTACCGGTATATTATGTTTTGAGGCTTCTTCCGCACATTCCAATACAGCTGAAAACTGTGGCATACCTATACCCGCTACTATTCTGGTTGTACATATAGAACCTGGACCTACTCCAACCTTGATAATATCAGCTCCGGCATCAATGAGATGTCTGACACCCTCTGCAGTAGCGACATTACCTCCTATCACTGGAACAGGATAGCTTGTCTTAAGTTTTTTTACAGCATTGATAACATTGAGGCTATCCCCATGTGCAGTATCTATTACTACAACATCCACACCAGCTTCAACAAGAAGAGGCATTCTCTTATCTATATCTATTGGTGACACTGCCGCACCTACTATAAGTCTGCCTTTTTTATCCGTAGCGGCGTTGGGATACTTCTGATGTTTTTCTATATCCTTTACAGTAACAAGACCTATAAGTTTTTTATTGCTATCCACAAGGGGCAGTTTTTCTACCTTGTGTTTATCAAATAGTTCCTGCGCCTGATCTATGGATGGACGTCCTTCTTCGTACACAACGTCACGTGTCATAATAGAAGAGACTTCCATACTGTCATCTTTTGAAAAACGCAAGTCTCGTCCTGTTATTATTCCGCACAGTATGCCAGAATCATCTATAACAGGAAGACCGGATATTCCATATCTTGACATTAGAGAACGTGCTACAGAGAGTTTATCGTCATGTTTTACAGTTACTGGCTTATCAATAATCCAATTTAAGAATCTTTTTACAGAACTAACTTGTTCTGCCTGCTCCTGAGGAGAGAGATTTCTGTGTATTATTCCTATTCCTCCCTGCAGAGCAAGGGCTATAGCCAGCTCTTTTTCCGTAACCGTATCCATGGCAGCAGAAATTATAGGAACATTTAGCACAAGTCCTTCTGTCAATCTGGTTTTTACATCTGCCTGAGAAGGCAAAAAATCAGCATAAGCGGGTATAAGAAGAACGTCGTCATAACTCAATGCTTCTTTTATTGTCATTATAATGACTCCTTGATATTTTGCATTTCTTTTTTATAGAGATTTGCAAGGGAAATAGCCTTATCAGTTGCTTTACCCCTATAACGCCATGGCTCAGAGAAGAAAAGCTCAGGATTATCGCCTGTAGTTTCAGCCAGGGCTCTGGCAAGCTTAGACCATAGTTCCTTGTCCTCTTTTAATAGCTCTACAAGTCTTTTGCCAGTCTTTTCTGACTCCAAAGTGAGTTTTCTGATTATCTCATGTCCTTCCCATATTCCTGAGCGTGCCAGGAGTATGTATGCGGCTTCTGCAAGCACAAAGTCTCCCCCCATAGTGAGGTTTGCCTGCATTCTGTCTCTTTCTACACTCAATCCCTTTAGAATTTTGTTCATTCTTGCACAGGCTGCTGCAAATCCTGCAAGGTAATCTGTTATAAACCTTCCGGAGGCGGAGTTAGAAAGATCTCTCTGGTGTTCTGATATTTGATCTGTAAAAAATGTCATAACGCGTGGAGCAAATGCTTTCCAGAGGCTTTTTACATGTTCCGAGTTCCACGGATTCCTTTTGTGGGGCATAGTAGAAGAACCAACCTGTGTGCTACTAAAGTATTCCCTTACTTCTCCTATCTCCGTTCTTTGCAGATGTCTTAAATCATCTGCCAGATTGGCAATTATTCCAAAAGCTATGTTATATTCCAATAACAGTCTTAAAAGATGCTCAGGCTCTACCAACTGGGTAGAATGGTCTGACGGCAACAGAGCCAGTCTGTCCATTATCTTTTTTTCTAATTCTATCGGATCTTTTACAAGTACGCTTGTTGCATTGTAGGCTCCAACAGCACCGGCAAACTTGCCTCTAAGATCGCTTACCAACTCTGATATCTTTTTTATGGATTTTCCTAGTCTGGAAACGTATTCTGCAATAGCAAATCCAAATGTTATAGGAACTGCGTGCTGTCCGTGTGTTCTTCCCACCTGAGCTGTCTCAGCTTCTTTTTCTGCTATTTCTATAAGTCTTTCTTCTACTTCTATAAGGAGGGGCAGAAGAACCTCTCTTGTCACATCACGGTATCGCAATGCAGCTGCCGTATCCATTATGTCTACCGATGTGGCACCGAGGTGTACATATGGTCTTATGTCCTCAGGAAGATACCTCATATAGACATTGACTAGTGCTCTTATATTGTGTTGAGTTTTTTCTTCTTCCAGGTATACATCTGAGGGGTCTACTTTTTTTGTCGCTTCTTTTACTGTTTTTTCCAATTCTGGAGTAAGAAGTCCTTTTATGGACAGATGTGTAAGAACAAGGGCTTCTTCTACTTGGAGAAGATATTTTACTGTTGCTTCTTCGCTTAGATACAACGAGAGTTTTTCAAATAATTCTCTGTTGGCAAGATAATATCTGTGATCCAACGGAGAGATGTTCTTGTAAAGAGATCGTAAGTCTTTATTTTCCATGTGCTCATATTGTCAAATTTGCCTGCTTTTGTCAAAGATAATTGACTGCTTTGAGAGTTTTTTCCTTATCTAAAAGTTTTGAAAAATAGTTTGTGCAACAAGGGCAGCTAGACTTAAGGAGAGCTGCCCGTTCGGTATAAATTATTTTTCCATTTATCTTGGCAGATTGTTTCATACAGGCTAAACTGCACTTATGAGAAGGTTTGTATTCTTACTTGTTTTTTTATATCTTCTATCCTCATGTTCCGGAAAGTCATCTTACTACGGTTTCCCTGCAAAGGGTCCTATCATAGAATATTCTACGGGTATTGAGGCTTCATCAGAGCAAAATACGGGTAGACTCGACAATATAGAGTCCAATCTCAGCCCATACATCTCTATTCCAGATGATTATGTTATTGTGGATATTATTCAGACCAATCTGGATATAGATGGTGATGAAGAACAGGTAATCGCTTATAAGAAGAAAAATGATGCAGCAAGCAGGATAGAGCTTGCGGTTGTAGATTATGACAGCCTTAGGGAGGTTTACAGGCGGGCATGGTCCACTGTTCTAGAGGCTGTTAATCCACACTTTTTTAGTGTTACACCTATGGACATAACAGGAAACCATATCAATGAGCTTATTGTAGAGGGAATAGATGCTCGCGGCGAGCAAGTGTTTACCATATACCAGAGAGAGCTTTCTCCATGGGGAATTTCTCTTATCTATTCTACCATTTTTGATATAAGGACAAAAGGAAAGGTTGAAATTCTGCATAAAAACAGATCTGCAGCATATTCCAGAGGTCAAGCTGACGGGGAAGCTTTTGATTTGCAAGTCACTCAGGAGCTTTCTGACAATAGTGAGAAGAATATAATAACAACAACGGTTTACAAATGGAATCCTCTCAACAGAACATACGAAAAGGCAGGCTATACGGAAGAGAACAAGAAGATAGAATCCGATGATTTAAAAAAGCTCTTTGAAGGCACAGCAAATGATATTGAGACCTTTCTCTCGGGACCATGGTTTAAAGAATCGGGCAGTAAGCGCCTTTTTGTAGATTTTGACCTACAAAATAGAGAGATAACCTTTTTCTCAACCGATATTCAAGAAGCATATATTTGGAAAAGCTCAGTAAAAAATATCTACAGCGGACTTGGAATCAATGCAAGGAGCAAAATTCTTGCCAATTTGTCACAATATTTCTACGTTACAATTACAGATGAAAACACAATAAAAATATCAGCAAGCAATCTGCAAACACAGGACACATTCTCATGGTCGGGAACGTATTCTCGCCTAACCTACGGATTGCAAAAAAGCCTTCTAAAGTATGAGTACATCCCTATACTTGGAGCAAGTTATCTGTCCGGACGTTTTTATAACGAAACCAGCGGCGGAGAAATTATATTCTACACACCCAACAGAATAAAAATAATATCACCTGATAAAAACATAGAAGGATATTATACAATATACAAAATAAAAGACCATACAATCCTTGAGATAAGAATAAAGGATACTCAGAAAAGACTTTACTACAGCCTCCTGTATACCGAAACCAACACAGACATAGGAAAAAAGAAAGAAATAACCCTCACACCAGTCACCCTTAAAGCCAGAGAAATAACACCAATACCAGGAGAACTATCAACCACATTGCAGCAACTAGAAACAAAAAAACAATAAACCGAACGGCGCTGACTACAGTCATCGCCTTTTTACAAAAAACTTATAACTGCTTATAACCATCTAGGAAATCCGCAAGCCTATTAATAGCCTCTTCCAATGTGTCCTTATCAGGCAAAAAAACAATTCTAAGATGATCGGGTTTTGGCCAGTTAAAACCTGTTCCCTGAACCACAAGAATTTTCTTTTCCCTCAGCAAATCAAGAACAAAACGCTCATCATCTTTTATGGAAAACTTTTCAATATCCAAGCGTGGAAAACAATAGAGAGCACCGGCAGGTTTCCTACAGCTTACACCCGGAATCCGGTTGAGCATCTCATAACACAAATCGCGCTGCTCATGCAACCTGCCCCCCGGAGCAACAAGATCATCTATACTCTGATATCCACCAAGAGCAGTCTGAATACCGTACTGAGCTGGAACATTGCTACAAAGCCTCATGCTAGAAAGAAGATTGAGCCCTTCTATATAATCTTCTGCAATAGAGCGTTTACCACTCAACATCATCCACCCACCTCTAAGGCCGGCACCTCTATAAGCCTTAGAAAGACCATTAAAAGTTATACACAGAACATCCTCGGCTATCAACGACATAGGCTTATACGATTTTTTTGCATCATCATCATATATAATCTTTTCATAAATCTCATCCGCCATTATTACTAACTGATGCTCGCAAGCAATTTTATAAATCTCCTCCATAACAGAAGCAGGATAAACAGCTCCCGTAGGATTATTGGGATTAATAACAACTATAGCCTTAGTTCTAGGAGTTATTTTTTCTCTTATATCTTTTATGTCAGGAATCCAATCGCTTTCTTCGTCGCAAACATAATGCACAGGTCTGCCTCCGGCAAGCCTTGTAGCAGCAGTCCATAAGGGATAATCTGGAGAAGGAATAAGAACCTCATCTTCATCATTGAGAAGAGCCTGGAGACTTATAGTAATAAGCTCGCTAACACCGTTACCAATAAAAATATAATCAGTATCAGCATCAAAAACACCCTTAGCCTGATAATATTGCATTACAGCCTTTCTCGCAGGGAAAATACCTTTACTGTCGGAATAGCCCTGAGCATTGGGCATATTTATTATCATATCATGGATAATCTCATCTGGCGCAAAAAGACCAAACGGAGCGGGATTACCGATATTAAGCTTAAGAATATTAAACCCCTCCTCCTCAAGCCTTTTTGCCTCATGCATAACAGGCCCTCTTATGTCATAACAAATATCATCAAGCTTGTGAGATTTTATAATTTTTTTCATGCAAATATCCACTCAACAGAATCTTGTATCAATCCTGACATCATAAGTACATATATATCAGCTTTTTCTTTCTCAATCAACTTAAAAATTTTTTCTTTTTTTACATCCTCTTTAAAAGACTTCTTATGCTTACTCACAAAGTCGGCAATCTCCTTATCAGTACCAGAAAAAGCATTGAGATTATATAGAGCAAGTAAAACAACAATAGATTCCCGTGCATAAGAAAGCAATGACAAAAGCTCTTGCTTTGCAAGAGTATAATCTCCTGTTAAGAGTATCCCATATATATAGAACCACCCTGCCCAATCACGCAATCTACCTTTCTGTTTCACAGTTATATCTTTATAATAAGGAATAATTATATCTGGATCCTGGGATTTAATATACGGCAACCCTAGCTCAATACAAAAAGCATCCTTTAGTACAGGTTTATGACTAAGTAATAAAGACAACTCGGAAATATAATCAAACCTGTTTTTTAAAACACTCAAAAGTATAAAAAGTTTTATATCATCGTACTTTAATTTGTTTTTATTTATAATAGAATCATATAAAAGCACAAGAAGATTATCCCAATTTTCCTCCTCCAGATAAGAAAACATTCTTCTGTTTTTTGTATAAAAAACAACAAGAACAATAAGCAAAACAGCAAGCAACAACAATAAATACCAATTAGAAGACCAAAATGAAAAAGCATAATCAGAACCAAGTACCCCAAAAGGCAAAAATAGAAGAACAAGAGAGGAGAAAATTATAAGTCCTACAAAGACAATGAAAAGTATCTTAAATTTCACAGTAAATTCTCCTATAATAATAAAGAGTGTACATTATAGAAACAGGGCGGTCAACATAATGAAAGAAATATCGATATCGGAGTTAAAACCCGGGACATATTCTACAGAAGATGTATATCTTGATCAGGAATATATACTTCTAAATACCGATTTACCAATAAAACAAGAACTAATACACAGACTCATCCAATGGAACTTTACATCAGTATTCACAACGGGAGAATTTATAGAAAATAGTATTGGTACCACTCCAAAAGAAAAAGATTTTACAGAAGAAAACAAACAAAAAGCATCTCTAAGCACAGAAATATCAGAACAGAATGAAATAAAAGAAGTAAGAGAATATTTTACGGAACTTGTAAATAAGTGTGAAAACATATTTTCTTCTTTTTTAAATAATCAGAAAATAGGACCCAATACAACAACAGAGATCGCAAAAAACATAATAAATGCAGTAAAAACAAAGCAGCCTTTTATATTTAGATTACAGGAGCTTGAAGATAATACAAGGAATTATCTGGTCATTCATTCTGCCAAAACAGCTATTCTTGCAGCAGGATTGGGACTGAGGCTGCAAATGCCTCAACATAAGCTTGTGGACCTTGTAACAGCTGCCTTATTGCATGAGATAGGCATGATAAGACTTCCGTCCAAGCTTTATCTGGCAAAAAGAAGGCTATCGCCGGAAGAAAAAAAGGCTATAACAGCACATCCTGTGATAGGTTATAAACTACTAAAACAGTTTGGCTTTCCGCTTCAGGTCTGTCTGGCTGTTCTGGAACACCATGAACATCTCGACGGTACTGGGTACCCAAGAGCCTTAAAAGATGTCCAAATATCAAAAGAAGCCAGAATTATAGGAATATGTACAAGCTATGCAGCCTTCACATCAGAACGTCCCTACAGACCAGCAGTAACAGGACACAACAGTCTACTAGATATGCTCAAATTATCAGGAAAATGGTATGACGAAACTCTTCTGCGCTCTCTTATTTTTATGATTTCCCTGTTTCCCATAGGTACATATGTAATGCTCCAATCAGGAGCAAAAGGTATTGTAATGGAATCCAATCCAGAAAATCCAAGATGCCCAATTGTAAAGCTCTTGTATAATGAAAACGGAGCAAGGCTTAAAGACCCTCTCATAATAAGGACAGACGATGGAGCTAACACCATAAGACGCGCACTTGCCCCCAAAGAAATAGAAGCTCTCAAATAATAGTTTATTTTCAATTGACATATTCCTGCTTTCTCAGTAGCCTATCCACCTGCAAATTAGGAGGATTTATGCAGACAGCCTATCGAGAACGCAACAATACAGAAACTTTACTTGCAGCAGACAGTTTTGCAGATATAACAGACATTCTGGGAGAAATAAGAGACCCTCTTCTTATATCAAAAACTACCTACCTTGATGATAAACACCCTCTCAGAAAAGATGCCATATTGATTATGGATGCAATTGCCTCCATAACTAACGGAATATTAGATAATTCTTTGATACAAGAATTGTATAAAATAGAAAAAAACTCTCCCTTCTATTCCTGGCAGCAATTTACACTTGCACTATACTACATCTATAAGACCAATACCATAAAAGCAAGGGAATGCATACAAAACATAGATAAAAAAAGTCCATTAAAAATAATGATACCCATATTAACTGCGCTAACAGAAGATAAAGACTGCGAAGCAGAAGAAGAAAAAAAATTTCTTAATCATATATGTCAGGATACAGGCCTCATAAAAGATATATTTATAGAAACAGAAAGAGCACTAGAAGATGACAGAGTTCAGGAAGCAGAACAATTTGCATGTCTTTTGATACAGGAACTCAATAAAATTGATAGAACACATACAGAAAAAACAGCAATAGCCCTTATTCTGGAATTTGACAAGAGAGATTATAATGCAGAAATTTTCACGGATACTCTACATCATATCATAGGCAAAAAAGAAACAAAAAGACTGTTGGCACTTGCATATTTGGAAGAAAATCCAGAAATCAGTCTCATGGCTTGGATGCAATATACCATTATTATGTTAAAGGAAGAAAGTATACATGAGAACACAATAAATATATTAAAAATAATTCATACTCTATTGGAATTTATAAACAACAATATTCCTAATACCAATTTTGTTAATGCATACCTGACATATTTAAAAGAGATCAATGCCATATTATCCATAGATTATCCAAAACTTTGTTTTTCTTCCTCAGAAGAATTTTCATTGATAGAATGGGAAAAAAAACTCAGACAAGTCCTTGGCATAAAAAAATCAGTAAAGCTAAAAAAAGACATAACAAAGAAAAAAAGCCACACCAAAACAGAGCAATTGGAATTTGATTTCTAATTTTGTATTGAATCAAAAATTACTTTTACTATACTTAAATTGGGACAAAGATATGACATATGACGAGCTTACAAAACTGACAAAAGAAAAAAACATATTAGAAAGAAACAAAATAGATATAAAAAAACTTACACAACAAGAAGTTGTAGAAATTATAGGGGACAAGAGACTAATATTACTGATAACTCCATCAGTAGAAAAAAGTCTGGCAAAACTTGCAAATGAGATTCCCAGGAGATTAAAGTTTACAGGGCCACGCCCATGGCTTGATAAGCTCTACAAAGAAAACCAACAGCAAGGAGAAGAAGGAAATGACAAAGGTTCTGATAAGTCTGCCATATAAACATGAAATAAAAATAGATTACGGCACAAGAATCAAAGATATTTTTGAAGAATACATGCCAGAAACCAAAGCAATAGCAGCGCGAGTTAACAACGAGCTTGTAAGTCTTTCATATAAGGTAGAATTTAACAGCATTATAGAACCAATATCACTGGAGGACAAAGAAGGAAATATAATATACAAAGCTACATTATGTTTTATCCTTGCTATGGCGACCCAAGAAGACCGGATAATAACTGAGCTTGTCATAGGCCATTCCCTAGGGGACGGATACTATTATACAAAAAGAGATTTTTCAGACATTTCCGAGCAAAAAATAAAACAGCTAGAAAAAAAAATGAGAGAAATTATCTCAGGTAATCTTGAAATAAAAAGAACCGTATTATCATATCAGGATGCCATAGAACTTTTTAAAAAGAGAGGACAATATCAGACGGAAAAACTTCTAAAATTTAAAAATCAAAATAAAATACCGGTATATAAATGCAACAATTACTATGATATAACAACCGTTGCACTACTCCCCAGAACAGGATATATACAAGACTTCAAACTGCAAAAATACAACAATGGATTCATTCTAAGATTTCCCCAAGAACCAACAAAGAGAATAGACTCTTCCCTATCACCCCCGGAAAAACTATTTGAAATTTACAAGCAGTACAAAGAATGGGGAAAATCCATAGGAGTATCTTCCGTGGGAGATCTTAATACATTTGTTCAAGAAAGAAAGGAAAGAGAATTTATACAAATTGCAGAATATTTACAGGAAACAAAAATATCGCAAATAGCTACAAAATTAGCAGAAGATTCCAATAATGTAAAAATAGTTCTAATAGCAGGACCATCATCATCAGGAAAAACAACATTTTCAAAAAAACTATCCATGTATTTGAGAGTAATGGGCTTAAAGCCACTGGCAATTAGTCTTGATGATTATTTTCAGCCAAGAGAAAAAACTCCGCTTGACGAGGATGGAAATTATGATTTCGAATCATTATATGCTCTAGATTTGGAAGCATTAAACATAGACCTCCTGGCATTGATGGAAGGCAAAGCAATACCAAGAAGGGTCTTTGATTTTAAAAAGGGAGAGCCTAGATATCTGGATAAAAAACTACAAATTCCATCCGATGGTATAATAGTTGTAGAAGGGATACATGCTCTAAATGAGGAATTAACAGCAAAGATTCCCCATGAAAATAAAAAAAAGATATATATATCCGCATTGACCCAACTCAACCTTGACGACCACAATAGAATTCCTACTACTGACAACAGACTTATAAGAAGAATGGTAAGAGATTCACAGTTTAGAGCAAAAACTGCATTGGATACTTTAAAAATGTGGCCATCTGTACGGAGAGGAGAAGAAAGGAATATTTTCCCTTTTCAGGAAGAAGCTGATTTTATATTCAACTCAGCTCTTGACTACGAATTAAGTGTGTTAAAGGTTCTTGCAGAGCCTCTTCTGAGAAGTGTAAAACCATACCACAGAGAATACCTAGAAGCTACCAGATTACTCGGATTTCTGGATAATTTTTTACCCATATCTCCGCAATATGTTCCAGGACGTTCTATACTTAGAGAATTTATAGGAGACAGCGAATTTCACTATTAAACCGTATAGATTTATATTATGCTAAAACCGCAAATTTGACTTCTCTTTAAGTACTCTTCTATAATTTTCAAAGAAACCATAGGTATTCCGGAAACTTTATCATAAGCTATGGAAAAACCTCTGCAGTCTGTCTCTGCAATCATCTTACAGCTGTTGACAATATCTTCCACGAGTGGAATTTTTGCAATCATTTCACCTCTACCAAGAGAAATTCCCATGCCATTATCAAAACTCATGGATATTCTGCCTTCTTTTATAATGTTTATCGAGTTGTCATTGGATTCTATAGGAGTATTCTTTTCCCAGAAAACAGGAGTCATCTCCTTAGCAAGAGCATGGAGGACAAGACTGGATACAGGTTCGTCTCTAAACCAAGTGGTTCTTAAAAAATACCTTCTAGTTAGAATTTCAAGATAATCCGTTAGATCGTCATCAGAAAAAATAGACATAAAATCATTGGTACTTATAGAAAATACATTGGCATAAGAATAAGCTCTATAAAATTCACCTATAGCAGAAGAGGAGAAAACAGCTCCCTCACCTATGACAGATCCCGGAGGTATTTGACCCCAGTCTTCTTTGGGCTGTTTCATTTCTATTAAGCCATCCACAATATAAAAAACTCTATCAGGAATTTCTCCCGGTTTTAGAACATACTCCTGATGTTCATATTGTCTAAACTCTGAGTTTTGTAAAAGAAAATCTAATCTTTTATCATCAATAAAAGGATAATATTGAATCAGGATATTTCTATACTTATCTTCTTTATGGGATTCCGATTCTTTAAAAATTTCATATACAGTACCAAACTCAACACACAGTCCTGCTTTTTTTTCTTCTGAGGAAAGAGGCTCATCAATATGACTGAGCAAAATAATATCAGAACTATCAGATAAAAAATCAAGGGGATTACCATGAATCATCCCTTTGCCAGCATCAATTTTTTTAATATCAGACTTAATAAAATAAGAATTAATAGCTTTTTCTATAAGTTTGGAATTTACAGGATTTGACCAGACAGTCCCTTTTCTCATGTTATCTATTACTTCCAGAGAAGAGATATCTGCAAGATGCGCATATATATGTTGTTTTCCGCTAACTCTATCAGTTGCTCTAAAATACATTATAGTAGTTTCTACCGGATGAGGAGAAAAAAGAGGCATGACCTCAAATCCAGGTTCTATACTATTCCACTGTCCTTCTACAAGATCCATAGGAGAAAAGAAACTCATAAAATCTTTCTCCGGGATACCTGTCAAAGCAGAAAGTTTTTTTTGTACAGAAAGCCTTACAACAGGTACAGCATAATATCCAAGCTTGTGATCTGTTCTTATAAGTGAAGTTATTCCTGCAAAATGATCATCATGACAATGAGTATGGAAAATACCAGCAACACAAGAAGGATGAATCCCCAAAGCTTTAAGAGTTGCAAGAACAGAAGGTCCTGCATCTATAAGAAACAATTTACCATTGAATACTAAGATCGAGGACATACACGGATTATCGACATCCCAGCCGGTTCCTTCTCCTGTATTGATAATCGACCAATAAGAGTTAGGATGTTTTTTTACTGGAAGTTCATAAGGAAAAACCTCGGACTTTTCGTATATATTCAAATCCACCATTTCTATCTCTTCTTGATATCTAAATTCAAAAACATTAAGCTCTTTTCTGGTTATTGTAAGATCTTTTCCTATTGTAACAGGAGAAGCATCAATTGCTCTTATTTCTAGTAACTCGTCAATGGATTTTATTTTTCCAAAAGCAAAAAAAGTTTTTATATCATAGAAAAATCTTATAAGTTCCTCATCCAGACCAGCCTCTCTAAGCTCTTCTTCCGATATTAATCCGTAATTACCTCTAAGAATATATTGTGCCTGTGCATTTATCTGGTTCTTTGAGCCTAGTAGAAGAGGCTTTTTGCCATCATTGTTGGGATGACCAGGAATAATCTTCCCCTGTCTGTAAAAAATTTGAAGAATAGGAAATTCTGCAAGATTGGTAAACTGTCCATGCTGTAATGGAATATCAGACAATAATATCGCGTTAGGACCGCTTTCAAAAACAACTCCATTTTTTTCTTTTTTTTCTATAAGTTTTTCTTTTTTTAGAAACTTTATTACATCCTGCGGAACACCACATAATATACTCAAATTCTCCTCAGGTATTTCTACCAACCAGCTTCCCGGACAAACTTTAATCTTATGCATTATAACTTTACCTCTTAGAATACTATAGAGCAAATGACATTAAAATACAAACTTATATTTGTAACTATCTGCAAAACAAATCAATAGGAAAACTGATTGTCACTGTATTTTACTTTTGATTCTATCTCTTTTATGGCTTTCCAAGATAGAAGAATAGAAAATGAAGAATCCCAAACTGTTTTTAAAAGACCATTCTCTTCCTTTATCTCTGGCAAACCAGTATACGTAAAGGACAAGTCCCAGTCCCTAAGGTCATGGACAATTGATATATCTATTTTTTGCAGCTTAAACAATGCCTGCTCCCTTGTCTCATTATCAAATATATTAAAAGAAGAAAATATATCGGATAATGGATTTATCCAGGACATTCCTACCTTCTCTGGAAGCCCTGGTATGTATCTGTAGGCAGCTCTATTGAGAGAAGAAGAACTTATATCAAGACTAATAAATTCACGAATAAAAAAAGACATTGTAAATATAAAATCAAGCTTTGTCTCTGTCACACGGATAGGATTAATGGAATATGTAGAAGATGCACCCAGTCTTAATCCCATTCTATTTTTCCAAAAATACATACTATCAGAGTTGAGATTTAACTTTGCCGTAAAATTGGAAAATAAGAAATCCTTAGAGGTTCCCTGAATCCACCCTATTCCATATCCACCAAATGTATATGGATATGTATACTGCCAAGTGGAAGAAAAAGTAAGATAGTAAAGCTTTAAAGATAAGGTATGAAGCTCCAATCTCCATGAATTATTATCTTCTTCCAGAGGAAGAATTTTTATTAGCTGGCTTGCCTGTATATTATTATCATAAAGATTTATTTTTTGATTAAAAGTAAAAGAAGAAAATGTCCAATCATTGTTGTCTTTTATATAATTAAGAGTAGAAGACTGTGACCATGCATAGATTGTATCAGTAAGAGATAAAGCAAGGCTTTCATCAAGAGGGGGCAGTACATAAGAAGAAGAAAAACTATGACTTGTATCAAGCAAATCTAAGCCCAGCGAAGCTGTAAGTTTATGCGATTTTATATAAGTTTTATTCCATTCTACAGTCTTATACTCATATACAGGACGTCCGTTATTGGAAACAGAACTCACATCCTCATCAAGTAGAACAGCTACAAGAGAATGCGACAAAGAAGTATTTCTAAAAGGAGTTATAAAATACAAAGGTTTCAATGTGGAAGTTACAGTCTCTGTAATAGTAAGATTATTCTGCATAAGAATAGGATCCCTTATTGCCAGCCATTGAGTATCAGAAAGAGAATCCCCCAACCTGCTCATAAAATACCTTGTTAAGGTTGTATCTGTGTTGGATGCCACGGAGAAAAATTGGTCATATATATTTATATTATTGCTGAGCATAAATCTGGAGGAAAAAGAATACTTGGCATAAGAAAGACCCCATTTTATATCATCCGGCTTGCTTATATCTGATGTATCATAGTAATAAATAGAATTCCACACCGGAGTAATTGTATAAGAAGAAGAGAAAGAAAGAGGTCTGTAGTTATCAGAATCCCACATAGAGCTATAAATATCCTGCAGGAAAAGCCAATCCTTAAGCTGGAGGGAATATGGTGCAGTTGTTTCTGTTTCTGATAGACTACCCTCTTTTTCACTATTAACCAAATCTCTATCTGCAGAAATATCTTCATCCCATGGTGCAAAAAGCTCTGAGTTTACATCCGCTGTATCTTTTTGCATCTGAGAAGAAAATGGATATGAAAATATATTACCGGTGATTCCGGAAGAAACAGAAGGAAGGCTAATAGAAACAGGTATAAAAAACATTCTCTCAGGACTTGCAGAATTCACATCAGATCTGCTCTTTGCAGACCAAGAAAAAATATTAGATATTGAAAGATTATTCCACATAAAATAAGGGGATAAATCCGGTAAATTTGCCCAGTTGGCTTTAACTATCCAGTTCATTGTTGTTTCCTCGCTTACAGAAGAAGAGCTGGAGGAAGAGGATGTAGAATCAGACTCAGAAGATGTTGAAGAAGACGAGGAATCAACAGAACTGCTATCCACTCCTAAGAGCTTTTTCCATGATATATCCTCTTTGCGATCAAGGAAATCTATTGCAACAAAAGGATCAGAAAACAGGGAGATATTCCACTCCATATCTGCACCTATGGCATTTAGCTTTGCTGCTGTCTTTATACGATATCTAAAAGGAAGCTCCATAGAAGCAAAATATCCGCTATCAGGATTATCAACTAAACTACCATTCTCAAGAAAATATGGTGTATAGCCAGTACCAGATGAAAATAGAGTTCTGCTCTTTGCAATACCTACAAAAAAAGAAAGAGAAGAAAACGGCTTCAAAGACCCAAGAGACGCATCTACGCCTGTAAAGTATCCAAGCCCCGTATAATAATCAAGCATAATCTTAAGATAATCAGAGGTATTCTCGGGCGGATTTATAACAGGAATTTTATGATAAAAAATCCCATGTCTCTCATATATATAGTTGGCATCGTCACCTGTACTCATAAAAGAAAAAGTATTATCTTGGCTGCTTGTCTTTTTATGACCTATAAAATATGTAGTACTTGTAAAAAATGCCCCTCTTCTGTCGTCAAAGCCAAAAACAGGATTAAACACCATTTCATCCCCGGCATAAAAGAAAAAAGGGATATACAAAACAGGAATAATTCCTACTTTTAGTATGGCATTGCTTATTATCCAGTCAGATCCTCCATACAGCCACAAATTATCCGCTTGTATGCCATAATAAGGCGGATTTCCCTGAGAAGAAGTTATAAAAACATTGCTTGACCTTATAACCTCGTCTTTGTCAACAATATTCCTTCTTGCGGATTTGGCAACCGTTGCAAAAAGCAGCTCCTCATCCCCTGCATTACTTTTCTTATAAGAAGCCCCCTCTATAAAGAGCCCGGAGGTATCCTCTATTCTGATATAAAGCGTATTTCCCTCAAACCTATCCGCTTCCTCTCCTCCTCGCTTCTTTACATACACAACATGGCCGTAAGCTGCCAGAGTATCAGAAGAAATATTATAAAGAATAATATCTGCAGAAATGCTGTGCTCACCCTGTTCATCCTCAAAGAATAACAAAGCATTCTTTAGTAGCACATAAGTTTCATCAATCTCGGAAAAAGACGAGTACAGTGCGTAGCCTGCCTTCTTAAGCTCTATCACCCTATTTTCCACATTGGAAACAGGCTTTTCCTGAGGCACAATCCCATAATACGACAGGAGCCGTGCTTCTAGCGTATCACGCGTACCCGTATCTGCCAGCCCCAACCTTTTGCACCACTCTACAAGCTGAAAATAAGAGGAAGTCTCAATATCCCTCTGTACAGTACTTTCTGCAAGACTCTGGTCTGAAACAGCAGAAGAATCGCCACCAGACTCCTGCGCGACAACATAAAAAGAGACAAGCAAAATAAGAACCAGCAGAATAAACCTTCTCACACAACCTTCCGGAAACACTATGTACAAAAGTTTATAACATTTTTTATGTTTTATGGTAAGTTTTATTTTATCAGTACACAAAAAAAAACCAAGCCCTCAGCCCCTCAAAAAATTCAAATACATTATACCGAACGCAAGGACCGCGCAAAATGCGCGTCCCTGCTGCCTTTGGCAAAAAAAAGACGAATTTCAAATGACCCCAAAACACAAAAAAGGCGCAGCAAAAGCTGCGCCGTTCGGTATATTATAAAAAACTTTAAGATGTATACTTTTTATACTATTCCTACTTCTCACAACATGTCTTTAAGATATTGTCCGGTATAAGAACGCTCACAGGAGGCAACATCCTCAGGAGTACCCATGGCAATAACCTCTCCGCCACCGGCACCTCCTTCTGGTCCCAGATCAATAAGCCAATCAGCTTGTTTTATCACATCAAGATTATGCTCAATAAGAACCACTGTGTTGCCCATATCCACAAGCTGATTGAGCACGGTAAGAAGCTGCTTGACATCTGCAAAATGCAAACCAGTAGTAGGTTCATCCAGAAGATAAAGAGTCCTGCCAGTACTCCTCTTGGACAGTTCAAGCGCAAGCTTAATCCGTTGAGCCTCACCACCGGATAGGGTTGTAGCAGGCTGTCCCAGTTTTACATAACTTAGCCCCACATCTAGCAATGTTTTGAGCTTTCTCTCTATGGCAGGAACAGCTGAGAAAAACTCATATGCCTCTTCTACAGACATCTCCAAAACATCATAAATATTCTTTCCCTTATATCGTATATCAAGCGTATCCCGGTTAAAACGCCTGCCGCCGCAGACATCACAGGTAACATAGACATCAGGCAAAAAATGCATCTCTATCTTGATGGTACCATCACCTTTACAGTTCTCGCACCTTCCTCCCTTTACATTAAAAGAAAATCTGCCAGGTTTATAACCACGTGCCTTGGACTCTGGAATACCTGCAAAAAGCTCCCTTATAGGTGTAAAAAGCCCTACATAAGTTGCCGGATTAGAACGTGGAGTCCTGCCTATAGGACTCTGGTCTATATTGATAAGCTTATCTATGGCCTCGACACCCTCTATAGAATCATAAGAACCTTCCCGCATCCTTCCTCTGCTGACCCTGTTATAGACAGCCGGCAAAAATACATCGTTGAGCAACGTTGATTTACCAGAGCCAGACACACCTGTTATAACGATAAATGTCCCCAGAGGAAATCTCGCATCTATATTCTTGAGATTATGCTCTCGCGCACCACGCAGCACAATCTCGTTACCATTGCCCTTTCTTCTCTTTTCAGGGACATCTATCTTGAGCTTACCAGACAAAAACTTGCCGGTGAGACTCTCCTCAGATGCACAGACATCCTCCACAGTCCCCTGAGCTACAACCCTGCCTCCATTGACACCTGCTCCGGGCCCCAAGTCAACAATCCAATCCGCAGTACGCAAAGTCTGCTCATCATGTTCCACAACAACAAGCGTATTACCTATATCACGTAGATGCACAAGCGTATCAAGGAGCTTCTGATTATCCCGCTGATGCAATCCTATAGTAGGCTCATCCAAAACATACAAGACCCCCACAAGGCTGGCACCAATCTGCGTGGCAAGCCTAATACGCTGTGCCTCACCACCTGATAACGTAGACGCCCGTCTTTCAAGAGAAAGATATCCTAGGCCAACATTCTCCATAAAAGTCAAGCGACTTACAATCTCTTTAAGAATCTGAGATGCAATCTCTTTCTCATTCTGAGACAACCCCTCAGAAAAACCCCTAAAAAATACAAGCAAATCGCTTACGGACATACACGTAAGCTCATAAATATTCTTCCCCCCTACGGTAACAGCAAGCACCTCTGGTTTTAGCCTTTTTCCCCCGCATTCCTCACACACACGCTGGGACATAAACCCCTCAAGCCAGTCCTTAACCTCTTCCGAAGAAGACTCCATATAGCGCCTCTTTAGGTCCTCCGTAACACCTGGGAAACGAGTCCTGTACTCAAACCTACCCGTCCTGCGCTTATTTTCATAAGCGACCTCAAACTCTCTATCTGACCCATAGAAAAGAGCCTCTTTAACCTCCTCAGGAAGCTCACCTATAGGCGTATTGATATCAACACCAAACTCCTTAAAAAAAGCCTCAAACCTGCTACGATTCCAGTTAGCATCCGGATTATAAGGAACAAGCCCTCCCTCCAAAAAAGAGAGAGACGGATCCGGCACAATCAAGTCAGGATCAAACTCAAGAGTAACCCCTATACCAGAGCAAGCAGGACAAGCCCCATACGGACTATTAAAAGAAAACAACCTAGGCTCAAGCTCCGGAAAACTCACACCACACACAGGACAAGCATGTTTCTGAGAAAAAACATGCTCTTTTTCTCCATCCTTTGTAAGCTCCAACACCACACACAAACCAGCAGCAAGTTCAAGAGCAGTCTCCACAGCCTCAACCAACCTTCTTCTCACATCCCCGCCAATAACCAGCCTATCAACAATAACCTCAATTGAATGTTTATGCTTTTTTGATAACACAATCTCTTCATCCAACTGTCTTACAACCCCATCCACACGCACACGCACAAAACCTGCACGCCTTGCATCCTCCAGTACCCTACCATGCTCTCCCTTCTTGCCACGCACAACAGGTGCAAGCACCATAACGCGCGCTCCCTCCCCCAGATGCAAAACCTGCTCCACAATCTGATCTACAGACTGCTCACTAATCTCACGCCCACACACATGGCAATGAGCAACACCAAGCCTAGCAAAAAGCAGGCGAAAATAATCATAAATCTCCGTTACAGTTCCTACCGTAGAGCGAGGATTACGATGAGTAGTCTTCTGTTCGATAGAAATAGCAGGAGAAAGCCCTTCGATATAATCCACATCAGGCTTATCCATCCTGCCCAAAAACTGCCTGGCATAAGCGGACAAAGACTCAACATAACGCCTCTGTCCCTCCGCATAAATAGTATCAAAAGCCAGAGACGACTTACCCGACCCCGACAAACCAGAAATCACAATCAAACTATCGCGCGGAAGCTCCAAATCAATATTACGCAAATTATGCTCACGCGCACCCTTAATAACAATCTTACCCATACCGCATAATCTACAAACAAAACTCTCTCACATCAAGAATACACGATAACAAAAAACACTTACACCGAACGTCGTCCCTGCACATACATAGCAAAAACAAAGGAAAACGCAGGGACTCCTGCCTCCGGCAAACAAAAGACCAAACATAATAAGAAACTAACAGAATCTGTCAGTAAGCTCCGGCACTCTTTATAACACGCTCCCTGAGCTCAAGATACCTCCTGGTAGGCATCCAAGGAAACTGACTCTCGCGCAAATCATAACCAAAAGCAGTCCGAGAAAGCAAAATCACAGGTGGAGCCTGTATTCTCTTAAAAATACTTCTTCTCATAGTAGATACAAACCACTCAAGATCACTTACAAAAACATCCGGCTTATCCAGCTCATACAACATAAAAATATCCTCGGATATCCCCATTTTCTCACAAAAACTATCCTTACCCTCAAGATACCACTCCATAAAATGTTCTGGACTCTTTTTCCTGTAATCCATAAGATGTTCTATCAATCTGTCATGATAACCAAACTTCATAGGATCTCTCTGATTCTCCTTAAGCTCTGCAGAAGGAGCAATCTCAAAATTATACCTGTCATCCGGCAAAAGCTCAGAAGGAACAAGCTCCTCATCACTATTTATCCACTTGCACATCTCAAAAACCTCATCTTTTGTAAGGTCACCTATGGGAGCAATAGCACCATTTACATCACCGTACAAAGTAGCATACCCCAAAGCAATCTCCAGCTTATTACCATTATTTGTCATAAGTCCGTTATGCATTGCAGCAAGATTAGAAAGAATACTTGTACCCCTTATCTTGGCCTGTATATTCTCCTCGGCAAGAGCCCCGGGAACCAATCCACTCTTTTTTAGAACCTCCCTGTTGAGCTCCACAAGCTCCTGTATCGCAATATCCTTAAAACACACACCCAACCTATCCGCAAGTTTTCTTGCAGAAGACCTGGTAGCACTGCTATTGTATACAGAAGGCAAATTATAAGTAAAAATCCGCTCCTTACCCAAAGCCCTTGTCATAAGAACAGCAACAAGAGAACTATCCACTCCACCCGATAAACCTATTACAAAATTAGGCCTCCAATCCCCCATCATCTCATCAAAACCTCTTATCCCTCTGATAATCGCATTATATTTCTGCTCTATTCTGGAAGGCAGCCGTCTTTCACCCGCCTTGTTAAAATTATCATCATCCACATAGATAATCCCCTCCTCATAAGGAGCAAGATCATATCCATGAAGCCTCTCACCATCCGCATATACCGCAGTATCGCCGTCAAAAGTTATGATATTTTTACCATTATTCTGCACACCCACATTATTGACATAATAAAAAGGAATCAGCTTTCCCGCCTTTCTCTCAAGAATAGAAATCTGCTTATCCCGTGCATAATTCTTTCCGTAAGTCCAGGGACTGGCACTTATACACACAATAAAATCCGCCCCCTGCTCTATCAACTCAATAACAGGATCGCTGTCATAATCATTGGACCACATATCCTCGCAGACAATAACCCCCATATCCCTGCCAGCAACATCAAACAACTGTCTCCTCCCCGTCTGCCTGGGAGTAAAATATCTCTGATCATCAAAAATTCTATAATTGGGCAAAAGCGTCTTTGCCTCCCAAAAAAGACGGCCATCCTTTACAACATAAGCAGCATTATACTTTGTACACCTACCATCCCGCCCCCTTTTGTCAAAATCTACAGCAACATTACCATAAACAACACAAATCCCCCTAGCATGCTGCAAAATCACCCCGTTATAATAAAGCAACTCATTAAGCCAATCATCCTCCAACCATCTATCCCCCACAAAATACCCGCCCACACAAAGCTCCGGAAAAACAACAAGCTCAGCACCCTTACTGCGGGCATCATCCATCATAGCAATCATCTTCTCTACATTCTTCTCCGGATTACCGGCCGTAACATCCATCTGCGCAAGGGCAATTCTCATACACAACTCCTCTGACAACTATAAACCATACCCAATACACAAAAACATCTTGGGAATATTACACTATACTATTTTTTACCCTGCAAAAACAACAATACCGAACGTCGGGCATGCGCCAGTAGAAAAGAAGCAAAAAGGCGCATACCCTCCTGCCTACGGCAAAAAAAGACCAATCACTGTTATATCTTCTTCCGCCAGGAGGCAGCGCAGAACGCAGTGCGGGCTGCGCGTTCGGTGTAAAACTGCTTTTCCTACTTGATGAGCAAAGACATAAGGCGTATATTGAACTCATGATAAGATTTTTGATAAAAAAAGCATTTTTTGACACTTGGGATAATCTTATACAGGCTGCACTCATCAATCTGGGAGCAGTACTGATTATTGCAGGTTTTCTAGGGCTTGGAAAACTGGCTCTGAGTCTTGGAGAGGTTATGCTGCCTCTTACGCTGGCCGCGGGTATTATCGTGTTTTTTGTGTACGGCGGCTTTATGGCACTCACTGCAAAGGATATAGCTTTTTATGGACAGCCCAGCTTTAAAAACTTTTTTTCTTATATAGCCAAGACTTGGAAGGCCAGCATTTTCTATGCTCTTATGGTCATTCTTATTTTTTACACATGGATTTTTCTACTTCCCTTTTATAACAGCATTGGCGGTGCTATCGGCTTTGTTGCTACCATTGTGCTTCTGTGGGTCATTTTTGGTTTTGTGCTCATAAGTCCGTGGTTTTTTCCTGTTGCATCACAACTTGATACAAAGCCGATAAAAATTCTTAAGAAGTCTTTTTTGCTTGCACTGGACAATCCGGGTTTTACGCTGTTCTTGTTTTTTTCTTCTATCATAACGTTTATTCTTTCTCTTTTTACGGCACTGCTGTTTCCAGGATTTACGGGTATGCTTATCTGGCAACAGGATGCTCTCAAATTGAGGATGTACAAGTACGAATATCTGGAAGAGAATAAAAACGCTAACAGAAAAAAAATTCCATGGGATGCGCTTATAGCAGAAGACAGAGAAAGAGTCGGAAAACGTACTCTTAGAGGTATGATTTTCCCATGGAAAGACTGAATAGCTTTACAATATCCGGCTATTACAAAGCTGACAAAACTTATACGGAATATAAAAGGCAGCCATCCGGCTGCCTTTACATTACAGAAGCTTTAAGAACTGGCTAGTCACGCAAATCCGCAATCTGTTTTTGTTTTACAAGCATTTTGGAAAGATACAGAAAAGGTGTGTCCAGAGCTGCTACAATCCACTTAAATATATAAGTGGTAAAGATAATCTCAAGAACAACAGAAAAAGGAAACTCACCAAGAAAAGCAATAAGACAAAAAACAATGCTGTCTATCAGCTGACTTACCATTGTGCTTGCATTGTTTCTCAGCCACAACTGATTGGGAAACCTGTTCTTCCAAAAATGATACGCCCAAACGTCATGAAACTGCGAAAGAAGATAAGCTGTTACACTGCCCAAAACAATACGGGGCATAAGCCCAAAGATTGCCGCAAGATGTTCCTGGCTGCTGTCATCGGAAGCAGGTGTAAACCAGAGAGCAAACTGAGTAAGAACAACAAGAGCAATCATGGATACAAGGCCAAATATAACAGCCTTCTGTGCCTCTTTCTTGCCATAATGTTCGGACAGCATATCCGTAACAAGAAACGTAGAGGCATACACGATATTGCCCAGTGTCGCAGTGAGACCAAAGAGATTGACAAGCTTGACAACCTGGACATTGGCAAGAATAACGGAGATGGGAACCCAGATAAAAAGCCCCATCTTTCCCCACAGCCTAAAACTTATCATAACCATGGCAAAAGCGGCTATGAGCATAAGAAACCAAAGAAGTTCGTTCTGCATAAGACGACTCCTTGTTTTGATAAGGCGGGTGTCTGCGACCGCCGCAATCCCGCAACGCGGGAGAATTGCAAAATAATTATATCAAAATAACAACTCTCAAAATTATTGTGAAACAACCGGATTTTTCAAAACACCAATATTCTCAATATCAACCTCAATTACATCCCCCGGAGAAAGCGGTCCTACTCCTGCTGGAGTTCCGGTAGAAATGATATCCCCTTCTTCCAGAGTAACAAACCTGCTCACAAAGGATATAATCTCAGGAATCTTAAAAATAAGCTCGGAAGTAGAAGCATCCTGGACAACCTTACCATTGAGAATAGACCTAATTCTGAGATTATGTACATCACCTATTTTATTAGCAGGCACAACACAAGGACCAATAGGTCCAAAGGTATCCAGAGACTTTCCTCGCCACCAACCGGAGCGATCATAAGTCTGGATATCACGTTGGCTGACATCATTAAAGCAGGTAAAACCCATCACATAATCCATAGCTTCTGACACCGGCACATTTTTAGCACGCCTGCCAATTATAAGCGCAAGCTCTGCCTCATAATCAGTCCTCGGACCACCAGCATCCCTCACATACTTTTTGTCCACAACAGGAAGAACAATAGCCTCGCCAGGTCCAACAAGCACATTTGGCGTTTTGACAAAAAGCACAGGCTCATCAGGCAAATCATTTCTCAGGCTAACCTTCTGAGAAATACTCTCTCTAGCATGCTCTACATAATTGAGCCCCAGCGCAATAATCTTGGAAGGATTGATATCAATAAAACCGCCATCCGGGATAACAGGCAATTTCAACATAACAAGCCTCCAAAAAATAAAAAAGCCCCCATATAGGGGGCATGGGCGATGACGGGATTGAACCGCCGACATCCTGCTTGTAAGGCAGGCGCTCTCCCAGCTGAGCTAATCGCCCGTCTTGTTGTCAGTAAACTATCACATAAGCTCAACAGTGTCAATATCTGTAACAAAAATTTTTTATACCGAACGTCGTCCCTCTGCCATAGGACAAAAGAAAAAATGCAGGGACTCCTGCCACCGGCAGAACAATATACTAGCTGTTACCATCTGCTAAGCTTTGCTTTTGCCAAAGGCAGGCAGACTGTCGTTGACAGTCTGCCGTTCGTTTTTTTTATTTTTTACGACCTGTCATCATTTTACACAGAGAAACATGCTGCTATTCCTTTGACAAAATGCGTTAAATTTGGAATTATGCAGTATGAATATGATTTCATGTGTTCTTGTGGAAAAAAAGCCGCAGTTTGCTGTATCTGCGCGGCAGCTTCTTGAGGATATTGTCAATACGCTTCATATACGTGGCCTTAGTGATTTGCGGATTGTTAATCGCTATCTTATTGAGGGTGAGTCTCAGGCTCTCATCAATAAGGCTATCAAAGGTATTTTTGCGGAGCCACCAGTTGATGTTGTGCTTGATGCGCTTCCGGAGGCAGACAGGATTCTTGCTGTAGAACTTCTTCCCGGACAGTATGATCAGAGGGCAGATTCTGCGGCTCAGTGTCTAAGGCTTATAAGTCCAGACTCCAATCCTATCGTGAGATATTCCAAAGTCTTCCTTTTTTATGGCAATATTTCTGACAATGACTTTGACAGAATTCGTTCATATCTTATCAATCCTACAGATTCACGAGAGGCTTCCTTGCTTATTCCTGAGACTCTGCACGAAGCTGTGGAAAAGCCTTCCGATGCTGTCAGATATATAGAAGGATTTATCTCTGCAGATAAAGAAGGACTATTGCACATAAGGCGGGACATGTCCCTTGCCATGGATATTGCAGATCTCATGCATTGTCAGCGGTATTTTCGCGATATTGCAGAGAGAAATCCTACGGAGACAGAACTCAGGGTTCTAGATACTTATTGGTCAGACCACTGCAGACATACTACTTTTCTTACTCGCTTTGAAGAGATAAATATAGAAGGACAGGATTACCGCGAGGTAATTGAGTCTTCTTATAATGTATACCGTGATATCAAGAAAAAGATTAAGCAGGAAGATCGTCCTCAAACTTTGATGGATATTGCCACAATAGGCATGAAGTTTCTAAAACAGGAGGGTTTTCTTGACAATCTGGATGAATCTCCAGAAATAAATGCCTGTACTATAAAGATAAAAGTAAACACATCCAGTGGAGATGAGGATTGGCTTCTTCTTTTTAAGAATGAGACGCATAATCATCCTACAGAGATTGAGCCTTTTGGCGGTGCAGCTACGTGTCTTGGTGGCGCCATAAGAGACCCTCTGTCCGGAAGGGCTTACGTATATCAGGCTATGCGTGTTACAGGTGCGGGAGATCCTAGGACTCCTGTGGAGGAGACTCTTCCTGGCAAGCTTCCTCAGATAAAGATTACTAGAGAGGCTGCTCACGGTTACAGTTCTTATGGAAACCAGATTGGTCTTGCCACAGGTCAGGTCACAGAGATATATCATCCGGGTTATGTTGCCAAGAGGATGGAGATAGGCGCTGTAATAGGTGCTGTCAGAGCAGAGTGTGTAAGGCGCGAGGAACCTGCTGCAGGAGATCTTGTTATTTTGCTGGGTGGTCGTACGGGCCGTGATGGTATTGGAGGTGCTACTGGTTCGTCTTTGGCTCATGACGAGAAAGCTATAGAAAAGGCAGGCGCAGAGGTGCAGAAAGGCAATCCTCCTGAGGAGAGAAAGATTCAGCGACTTTTTAGGAATCCTGAACTTCTTTCTCTTATAAAGCGCTGTAATGATATGGGTGCCGGTGGTGTAAGTGTTGCTATAGGTGAGATTGCAGAGAGTCTTGATATTTTTCTGGATCGTGTGCCCAAGAAATATGCAGGTCTTAATGCAACAGAGATTGCTCTCAGCGAATCTCAGGAAAGAATGGCTGTTGTTGTAGAAGCTAAGGACGCAGATAGGTTTATAGAGCTTGCCTCAGAGGAAAATCTGGAAGCCACGGTTGTAGCAGAGGTTACGGACTCTGGTTTTCTAAGAATGTTTTGGAAGGCAAAAAAGGTTGTAGATATAAAGCGTTCTTTTCTGGATACAAACGGTGCAAGCAAAAACACTCTTGTCACCATAAGTACTCCTGATAAGAAGGAATGTCCTCTTCATGATGATTTTCTGTGTAAAAATGTAGATGATCCAAATATCATTGACAAGCTCAAGGAGTATTTCTCCTCTCTTGGCAATGCAAGCCAAAAGGGGTTAAACCAGATGTTTGATAGCTCTATTGGTGCTGGCTCTGTTCTTCTTCCCTATGGAGGGATTTTCCAGGATACGCCTGTTGATGCAATGGCAGCGCTTATTCCTGCTTTGGAAAATGAGGCCAATACTGCTTCTCTTATGGCTTATGGTTATAATCCGTATCTGTCAGAGTGGAGTCCTTTTCACGGTGCTTTTCATGCTGTTGTAGAGTCTGTCTGCCGACTAGTTGCTGCAGGTGGGAGATGGAGAGAAACAAGGCTTTCTCTGCAGGAGTATTTCCCAAAGCCCGGTAATGATGATAAGAGATGGGGATTGCCTGCTGCAGCTCTTCTTGGTGCCCTAAGCGCTCAGCTTGCGCTTAAGATTCCCGCCATTGGTGGTAAGGATAGTATGTCCGGCAGTTTTAACGATATGGATGTACCACCTACCCTTGTATCTTTTGCAGTTTCCACCCAAGAGAAGGATTTTATTATTTCTCCTGAGATAAAAAAACGCAGCAGTAAGCTGTATCTTATACAGACGCCTTTGGATGATAATGACCTTCCCGATATTTCGGTTCTGACCGAAAATATGGATTTTATTCAGAAACATATAGAGAAAGCTCATATAATATCTGCCACTGCCATACGGCATGATGGACTTGCCGGAGCTCTGCTTAGGATGATGGCAGGTAACAGGATAGGTTGTATTCTTCTTCCAGAAAATAAAAACAGTTCTGTTCTTTGTCCTTCTTACGGTAGTTTTCTGGTAGAGGTACCTGTAGATGCTCCCCACTCTCACTTTGAGAACCATCCTAATACTGCCTGTGTTGCAATTACAGAGGGAAATAGTCTTGTAATTGGGAGGATGTCTGTTCCTGTAGAAGAGCTTGTATCGTCGTGGAAAGCTCCGCTAGAAGGGATTTTCCCTTCTATCCATAAGGAGAAAAAAGAGACAGAGAAGATTGAGGCACGCTTGTATAACTCTGGTTCGTCTTCATCCAAGACAAAGGTGGCAAGGCCAAGGGTTCTTATCCCTGTTTTTCCTGGTACCAACTGCGAATATGATACAGAGTATGCTTTTAAAAAGGCTGGTGCAGAGACAAGGGTACTTGTGTTTAAAAATCTTACAGCGTCTCAGATAGAGGCTTCTCTAGATGAGCTTGCAAAGGCTCTTTCTAGTTCTCAGATTCTTGTGATTCCTGGTGGTTTTAGTGCGGGTGATGAGCCTGAGGGGTCTGGTAAGTTTATTGCTACTGTTTTTCGTAATGCTGTGGTAAGGAAGGCTCTGGAAGATATGCTGGATAAGCGGGATGGTCTTATTCTGGGAATTTGTAATGGTTTTCAGGCTCTTATCAAGCTTGGGCTAGTTCCTTACGGATATATACGTGATTTGGAGGATGATTCTCCTACTCTTACTACCAACAAGATTGGTTCTCATGTTGCCCGCTATGTTAACACCAGGATTGTCTCCAATCTTTCTCCATGGTTCCTTGAGGAGGAGCTTGGTGCTGTTCATACTGTCCCTGTTTCTCATACGGAGGGGCGTTTTGTTGCCGATAGGGCAATGGCAGAAGAGCTTTTTGCCCGCGGACAGGTAGCTACTCAGTATGTGGATGCAGAGGGTAACCCTACGATGGATGCTCGTTTTAATCCCAATGGTTCTGTACTGGCTATTGAGGGTATAACAAGTCCCGATGGCAGGGTGCTGGGTAAGATGGCTCACTCGGAGAGGCTTAGGCCAGGAATAGCTCGCAATATTCCAGGCCATAAAGAAGAAAATATTTTTGCAAGTGGTGTAAAGTACTTTTTATAGTATATGATTGTAAAAAAGGCAGCAGGCCGTATGGCTGGCTGCCGTTCGGTATAAATTGACTAAGGAGTTAGGATGAAAGTAGCTATTCTTATGGGTAGTGCATCGGATAAGGATAAGATGAAGGGTGCTGCAAAGGCGCTTTCTATGTTTGGTATTGAGTATGAGGCGCGTGTTTTGTCAGCACATAGGGTGCCGGAGCTACTAGAGAAGGAGCTCTTACGGATGGAGGCAGAGGGTGCGGAGTGTGTTATAGCAGGAGCGGGGCTTGCGGCACATCTTCCTGGGGTTGTTGCGTCCAAGACTGTGCTACCTGTAATAGGTGTACCTCTCAATGCGGCTCTCTCGGGACTGGATGCTCTTTTTTCTATTGTGCAGATGCCCAAGAATATCCCCGTGGCTGCTGTTGCGATTGATAGCTCTTTTAATGCAGGTATTCTGGCAGTAGAGATTCTTGCAGTAAAGTATCCTGAGCTTAAGAAAAAGCTTGTGGAATATAGAAAATCTCTCAAAAGAGAACTGGAAGAGAATAACAGTCCTTTGATTTTGGAGGGATAGTGAGCTTCTTTAATGATAAGATTAAGGATGAGTGCGGGGTTTTTGGAGTATTCAGCAGGAAGGCTATGCCTGTTGCTCATATAACTTATTATGGGATTTATTCTTTGCAGCATCGTGGTCAGGAAAGTGCAGGTATTGCCGTTGCTCATGATGATAATAAAATAGATGTCCATAAGGGGATGGGGCTTGTATCAGAAGTATTTGAAGAGAAGCATCTGGAAAAGATGACAGGTTATGCTGCAATTGGTCATGCCAGGTATTCCACTACAGGCTCAAGCAATATTGCCAATGCACAACCTCTTCTTGGTCAATCCATAATAGGTCCTATTGCTATTGCTCATAATGGTAATCTTATCAATGCGGATGTACTGCGTGAGCTTATGGAGGAAAGCGGAGCTGTTTTTCAGACTACAAATGATTCTGAGGTTGTACTCAATCTTGTATCAAGGCGAGCAAGAAAGGGGCTAGAAGATGCTCTTAAGAGCAGTATACAGGTGATACGGGGGTCCTATGCCATAGTTATGCTTACTCCCAATAGCCTTATAGGTGTAAGGGATCCTCACGGAATACGGCCTCTATGTATAGGTACTCTGGATGATGGCTATGTTCTTGCTTCCGAGAGTTGTGCTCTTGATGCGGTAGGAGCTAGTTTTTTGCGGGATGTGGAACCGGGAGAGATTGTAATTATAAATGACAAAGGGATAACAAGCATAAAGAGTGTAGAAAGAACTCATCTGTCCACATGTTCTTTTGAATATATTTATTTTTCTAGGCCGGATACTATTCTTGATGGTAGAAGTGTTTACATAACAAGAAAGGAAGCCGGCAGAATTCTATACAGAGAAAGTCCTGTTGATGCAGACCTTGTAAGCGGAGTTCCAGACTCAGGTATTGTTGCTGCAGAAGGCTGGTCAGAGGAGTCCGGTGTCCCATATGCTCAGACACTTATCAAGAACAAGTATGTGGGTCGTTCTTTTATAGCTCCGACACAGGAGCTAAGAGAAAAGGTTGTACACGTAAAACTAAATGTCTTAAGGCCCAATGTAGAGGGCAAGCGTATAGTTTTGATTGATGATTCCATAGTTAGAGGTACTACCAGCAGGAGGCTGGTAAGAATGTTAAAAGAGGCAGGGGCAAAAGAGGTGCATTTTAGGATTGCAGCACCGCCTGTTATGTATCCCTGTTACTTTGGCATAGATATTCCCACCAGAGCAGAGCTTATAGCAGTAGGAAAGTCTACTGATGAGGTGGCGGCAGCACTAGGTGCCGACTCTTTGGCATATATCAGCACAGAAGGGCTTCTTAAATCCATAGGCGGAGGGCATCCGTATTGTACTGGTTGTTTTACTGGGACATATCCTATGTCCGCCGCAATAGAAAAAGGAAAATATACAATGGAGTAAATCTCCTCATAGGAAGGATATATGAAAGAAAAAAAAGATTCTCTCACCTATAAGGCTGCAGGTGTAGATATAGAAGAAGGATATAAAACCGTCCAGAGCATAAAAAAAGAGGTTGAGAGTACATTTGACAGCAATGTCATGGATGGAATAGGCAGTTTTGCCGGTATGTATGCTCTTGCAGGCTACAGAGAGCCTGTTCTTGTCTCAGGTACGGATGGTGTTGGGACAAAGCTTGAGGTTGAGTTTGCAATGGACCGTTATGAAAATGCCGGTATAGACTGCGTTGCAATGTGCGTCAACGATATACTCTGCCATGGAGCAAAACCGCTTTTCTTTCTTGATTATCTTGCCTGTGGAAAGCTGGAGGCAGAAAAGGCGGCCAGGCTGGTAAAAGGCATTGCGGAAGGCTGCAGACAGGCAGATTGTTCTCTGATTGGCGGAGAGACAGCAGAGATGCCTGGATTCTATCCTCCTGGTAAATATGATATAGCAGGCTTTGCCGTAGGTGTCGTAGAAAAATCCACAATAATAAACGGAAGCAATATACAAGAAGGAGACCTTTTGATAGGGCTGGCATCAAGCGGTGTCCATAGCAATGGCTTTTCCCTTGTTAGAAAAGCGGTTACAAACTATGAGGAAAAATATAATGGGCATATTGCGGGAGAACTTCTTGTAACGCCTACAAAAATATATGTAAAACCCATTCTTGGTCTTCTTACAAAGCTGCCTGGTGCTGTTAAAGGTATGGCTCACATAACAGGAGGCGGTTTTAGAGAAAACATTCCCAGAATGTTTAGAGAAGATTTTACAGCGGTTATAAAAAAAGGAAGCTGGGAAATACTGCCAGTATTTAAATACCTAATGAGTAAAGGAATATCAGAAGAAGAGATGTACAACACCTTTAATATGGGTATAGGATTTGTCCTGACAATAACCCCAGAGGCAAAAGATGCGGTAATAAAATACATGGAAAACATTGGTATAAAAGCTACACAGATAGGTATTATAAAAAAAGGGAAAAAAGGCATATGTTTAGAATAGGCGTTCTGGTATCCGGAAGCGGAACCAATCTCCAATATATAATCGATACCATAAAACAAAACAAACTTGATATAAAAATAGAAAAAGTAATAAGTGACAGAGAAGCTTATGCCTTAGAGAGAGCGAAAAAAGCAAACATAAAAACTATTCTTGTTGACAGAAAAATCTATAAAAACAAACTTTCGGACAAAATACTGGAAGAACTGGGAGAAGACCTGGACTTGATAGTTCTTGCCGGCTTTTTGTCAATACTTAGAGGAAGAATACTTGAGGTATATAAAAATCGCATAATAAACATACACCCTTCCCTTATACCAAGTTTTTGCGGTGAGGGTATGTATGGTCTCAAGGTACATCAGGCAGCATTGGACTACGGCGTAAAGGTATCCGGCTGCACAGTACATATAGTAGACAGTGGAACTGATACAGGGCCCATAATCCTGCAAAAGACAGTACCAGTATATGCAGAAGACACTGCAGAAACCCTGCAAGAACGCATACATCAGCAGGAATATATTGCTCTAGAAGAAACAATAAGACTATTTGCAGAAAACAGGATAAAAATAGAGGAAAGGAAGGTGTATATAAAATGAAGATGATGATAATAGGAAGCGGTGGTAGAGAACATGCTCTTGCATGGAAATGTGCACAGTCCCCCAAAATACAAAAAATATACTGCTGCCCTGGTAATGGAGGAACTGCTACACTGGAAAAAGCAGAGAACATAGACATATCTGACTACCAAAAAATGGCGGACTTTGCAAAAGAAGAAGGGGTAGAACTAGTAATGGTAGGACCAGAAGCTCCCCTTGTAGAAGGGATATCGGATATATTCCAAAAAGAAAGAATACCTATCATAGGTCCAGTAAAAGAAGCCGCAATGCTGGAAGGAAGCAAAGCCTTTGCCAAAGAGTTTATGAAAAAATATAATGTTGCAACCGCAGATTACATAATAACTGACTCATATGACAAAGCAATGGACTTTGTAAGAACTGCTAACTATCCTCTGGTAATAAAAGCGGACGGACTTGCTGCAGGAAAAGGAGTTAGAATAATAGACAATCGTCAGGATGCAGAAAGAACCATAAAAGAGTACATGATAGAAAAAATATTCGGTGATGCGGGAACAAAAATAGTAATAGAAGAATACCTCACAGGCATAGAAGCCTCCATTCTGAGCATAACCGACGGCAGCACCATAATCCCGTTTATCTCAGCCCAGGACCATAAACCCATAGGAGAAGGAAACACAGGTGACAACACAGGCGGAATGGGCGTAATAGCACCCAACCCCGCAGTGGACAAAAAGGTCATGGCAGACTTTACAGAAAACATCATGAAACCCACCTTAGAAGGCATAAAAAAAGAGGGCTGGGACTTTAGAGGCATAATATTTTTTGGCATCATGATAACAAAAAAAGGTGCAAAATTACTCGAATATAATGTACGCTTTGGCGACCCTGAGACACAAGCGTTGCTGCCAATGCTCAAGACAGACCTTATAGATATCCTTACAGCCTGCTGGGAGAAAAAACTCCACACAATAGAACTGCAATGGAATGCACAACACTCTTGCTGCGTAGTTGCAGCATCTGGAGGCTATCCGGGCTCGTACAAAAAGGGCTATCCAATAGAAGGCCTAGAAAAAACAAAAAACACAATCTTCATAGCAGGCGCAAAAAAAGAAGGAGAAAAACTCATAACAAGCGGCGGCCGCGTACTTGCAGTATGTGCAACAGGCAGTACAAGAGAAGAAGCAAGAAAAAAAGCCTACTCAGACATGCAAAAAATACACTTTACAGACATATACTACAGAAAAGACATAGGCACAATACTACCCAAAACCAGTCAATAAACCGAACGTCGGGAGAGCGCCAGTTTGGAAAAACCCATCTGCATTGGCGCTCCCCCTCCTGCCTTCGGCATTCCTTTAGTGAGAAGACCTTAAAAAACTATCTATACTTTTTGCAGCACGGCGTCCTGCCCCCATAGCCTCTATGACAGTCGCAGCACCAGTTACGATATCTCCACCTGCAAAAATCCTAGGATGAGAAGTACAAAGATTATCATCTGCAACAATATTGCCCCTTGAGTTAACCTTTACCTCTGGCATAGTGGTTCTTATAAGAGGATGAGCTAGGTTTCCAAGTGCAAAGATAACAGCATCAAGCTCAAGCACATGCTCACTGCCCTTAACAAGCACAGGTCTTGCGCGGCCGCTCTCATCGGGTTCCCCCAGCTCATAAGATACACACTCTGCAGCAACAACCCTGCCATGTTCATCACCGATTATCCTAGAAATATTCTGCAAAAACAAAAACTCAATTCCCTCTTCCATCGCATGAATAACCTCTTCTCGCCTGGCAGGCATCTCTTTCTCTGTTCTGCGATAAACAACAAACACCTTATCCGCACCCAGCCTAAGCGCCATACGAGCTGCATCCATAGCAACATTACCACCACCTACAACAGCAACCCGCTTTGCAGGATAAACAGGAGTATCAGCTTTTTCTCTATCATAAGCCTTGAGAAGATTGGCACGTGTGAGATATTCATTAGCAGAAAAAACACCAACAAGATCCTCACCCTCAATCCCAGGAAATTTTGGAAGCCCGGCCCCTGCACCTATAAAAATAGCATCAAAACCATCCTCCTCAAGAAGTTGAGAAAGAGTACGGGTCTTACCAATCAGAAAATCATATACAAACCTGACACCCAATTGTTCTAGATGAGCAATCTCCTCCTTTACAAGAACTTTAGGAAGCCTAAACTCGGGTATACCATAGACCATAACACCGCCAGCCTTGGGAAAAGCATCAAAAACAGTAACTGCATGCCCAAGCCTTCTAAGCTCAACAGCAGCACTAAGACCCGCAGGACCACTGCCGACAACAGCAACATTAAAACCACTATCAGGAGCCACATCAGGAAGAGAATACTCACCACTAGTTCTCTCCCAGTCCGCAACAAAGCGCTCAAGCCTACCTATGGACACAGCCTTAAGAGGGTCTTTAAACACTTTACCAACAGTACAAGCAGCCTGACACTGTCTCTCCTGTGGACAAACCCTACCGCAAACAGAAGGAAGCAGATTTGTGCGCTTTATAACATCAACAGCAGCCTTAAAATCCCTCTTCTGTATCTCAGAAATAAAAGAAGGAATATCTATAGAAACAGGACAACCTTCTATGCATGGAGCATTCTTACAATCAAGACATCTGTTAGCCTCCACAACAGCCTGAGCTTCGGAATATCCCAAGGCAACCTCCTCAACAGAAGAACGCCTTTCCTCAGGCGCTCTCTCCGGCATTTTCTGCAGAGGAATCGCAAGCCTTTCTTTATTGGTAAGCTCCTTACCCTCTATATCAGCAAGGATATTCTTTGCAATAACATCAAGTTCATCCTGAGTAAAAAACTTCTCTGACATTACTACTCTCCCTCTCCTGGAACAATAGAATCTAGTCTGCACTGATGATCCTTTTCTTTTTCAATATCCTTATAAGCGCCAAGACGCTTAAACATAAGGTCAAAATCTACAAGATGTCCGTCAAACTCAGGCCCGTCCACACATACAAACTTAACCTCATCACCCACGCGCACTCTGCATCCACCGCACATACCAGTACCGTCGACCATAATCGTATTAAGCGAAACCACAGTAGGAATGGCATAAGGCCTTGTGGTCTCAGCACAGAACTTCATCATAATAGGAGGCCCAATGGCAACAACCTCATCCACTCCACCCTGCTCGCACAGCTCTTTTAAAGGCTCAGTAACAAGAGCCTTTCTACCGTAAGAACCGTCATCCGTACACACAATAAGCTTATCCGACACAGAAGACAACTCCTTTTCCATGATAACAAGCTCGCGGGAACGCGCACCTATTATGCTGATAACCTCAGCTCCAGTCTCCTTAAATGCACGCGCAATGGGAAATACTGGAGCAGCCCCTATACCGCCTCCAACACACACAACACGTCCACGCTTCTCAATATGCGTAGGATGCCCAAGAGGCCCCAACACATGGGCAACACCCTCTCCCACAGAAAGAGAACACAACATCCTACTCGTCTTTCCCACAACCTGCACAATCAAAGTAATAGTCCCCTCTGCCCTATCCACATCAGCAACACTTAGAGGTATTCTCTCACCAAACTCATCGTCAAGCTGAATCACAACAAACTGCCCTGGCTTATGAGAAGTTGCAACATGTGGCGCTTCCAAAACCAGTCGGAAAACATTCTCGGATAACCTGAGTTTTTCTCTTATCGCAAACACAAAACCCTCCAAAAAATAAAACACTGTACCACTTTGTGCAATATTATATATAAAAAAATTAATAAAGAAAAGTAGATACCATAAGATAATAAATTATCAAAACTTAGATCGAACGTCGTACCCGCACCATGTAAGGAATAAAATACAGCATGGTGCGGCCACTCCTGCCTTTGGCAAAATGCATTTTTCTTTCCGCCGGGAAGCAGCGTGAGATGCGAAAGCATCTCACGCGTTCGGTATAAAAATTATAAATGACACATCATATGCTTTATGTTAATCTTTTTACGTGAAACAGACGATTTTTCTGAGTTTTTGCGTATTCTATCTACTGGCCTGCTGTAGCGCCTACAAGCAAGATGATGCGGATTTTGCGACGGTAAACGATGTGCCGATACCACAAGAGATTGCAAAATGGGTAATGGCAGAAGAAGCCTATCAGGGAGAGATTCCGGACGAAAAAGGGCTCTGGAAACCCATACGTGAGATACTTTATGCAGTCCCTGTCTCTTTTACAGAAGGAATCACTGCCAATTTTACAGAGGAAGAAGCCTGGAAGCTGGCAATTCCGATTGAGGAACTCACAGCCCCATACGTTGCAGCACGGGTAGAGGGGAAACTGCCGGGAGAAGAAGATTATAAGTTAAAAAAATTGCTATGGATAGGACTTAAGAGAAATAAGGAGGAGTATAACCCTATTGCAGAGAAATGGTTTAAGAAACTGGGGTTTGAAACACTCAGGGTTGTATGGCTGGGGTTTACAGGCGATATAAGCCCTAGTGGAGAGATGGGCAGACTTTTTGATAGTGACGGAGGGATAACAAAGGTGCTGGATGGACTTGCATATTCTCTTGCAGAATTTGACTTTCTAGCTGGAAACTTGGAGGGAGCGGTTACACAGAGCAAAAAGGCTTATCCAAAAAAATATACATTTTCTGTATCAGAAGAAACCTTATCAGGATTGTCAGCCCTTGGTTTTGACTGGCTTAGCATTTCCAACAATCATAGCTGGGATTTTTATGCAGAAGGTTTTATAGAAACACTTGAGGCCCTAAGAAAATATGCTATAGACACCTCAGGTGCTGGGAAAAATATAAAAGACGCAAAAAGGTGGGCAGAATATACGCTGGGAAACAGCAAAATAAGGATAATAGGGGTCAGTGCCTACCTCAGGGAAAATAGCGGTTTTGACGGAAAAACTCTGACAATGGCAGGAGAGAGCAAGGCAGGAGTGATCTGGACAGACAGCGAAGCGATTGAAGATGCCATATCCCCACGAGAAGGACTGGATATTGTCTTTATACATGGCGGATTAGAATACACTGATAAGCCTCGTTCTGACTGGGTCAAGCTTTACAGGAGCATTATAGACAGGGGAGCGGATATTGTTATTGCTTCTCACCCGCATGTGATACAAGGTGCAGAAGCCTACAACGGAGGATACATTTTTTACTCCCTAGGCAACTTTCTTTTCCCTGACGATGTAGATGATATAAGAGCCTTTATGGGATTTATTCTTAAGCTTGGTATATATGACAATAAAGTCATAGCAGTAGATTGCATACCATTTATTAGTGACGGAATAAGCTTAAGTCCTGCTGGAGAAAAAATCGGTAAAGAAATCATAAAGAGATTTAAAACTTTATCAGAAGAATTATAAGCAAAAGTTTTGTAAACAGTCCTAGCACAACTTTAAAAACATTAGCTTTTACAGCCATAAATCCATAAAAAAAAGAGCTGCATTATAATAATGCAGCTCCGTGTCGTGCATGTTGTTTACTATCAGCCTACTCTATTGGCAGATAACTCTGGTTTTTTTTCTTCTTTTGCCTTATCGGAAAATATCAGTTTTTCTCCTCTAGTACTGACAAATATTTTTGACCCCGGAGCAAAACGCCTCTTTAAAATCTCAAGAGAAAGCGGGTCTTCAAGCTCTCTCTGTATGGTCCTTCTAAGAGGGCGCGCTCCATACTTAGGATCATAGCCCTTATCCAAGAGAAAATCACGTGCCTTTTTACTTATATCTATATCCATTCCCTGCTCACGCACACGAGAAAAAACCTCTTCCAGAAGAATTTTTAGTATGTTTGCAAGATCATCTCTGCTAAGACTCTTAAACACAACAGTCTCATCAATTCTGTTAAGAAACTCAGGACGGAAGAGTTTTCTAAGCTCATTTAGAGCAGATGACTGTATGTCTTTAAAATCTATTATACCTTCCTGAGTCTGAAACCCTACGGCAGATTCCCTCGTAATCTCTCTTGCTCCAACATTGGATGTCATAATAAGCACAGTATTGCGGAAAGACACCTTATGTCCCAGATTATCCTGCAGCTCTCCTTCTTCCAGTATCTGAAGAAGTATATTAAACACATCAGGATGAGCTTTTTCTATCTCGTCAAAAAGAATAACAGAGTACGGCCTGTGTCTTACCTTCTCTGTAAGCACACCACCTTCTTCATAACCAACATATCCTGGAGGTGCACCTACAAGTCTGGAAACATTATGTTTTTCCATAAAGTCGGACATATCCAACCTTATAAGAGCAGAGGTATCGCCAAAAAGGTATTCTGCAAGGGTCTTTGCAAGGAGAGTCTTACCCACTCCCGTAGGCCCCAAAAAGACAAAGGACCCCATAGGTCTGTTGGGAGAACTAAGTCCAGTACGCGCTCTTCTTATTGCAGATGCTATAACCTTTATAGCCGTGTCCTGACTTACAACTTTCCTGTGCAATTCCTCTTCTATGTGTAACAGCTTCTCGGATTCTGTCTGAGCTATTCTCACAAGAGGTATTCCCGTAATATCAGATACAACCTCCTGCACATCTTCCTGGTCAACAATATTCTGAGTTTTCTTTATCTCCATCTTCCAGGCAGTTCTCAGTCTTTCCTGCTCTTTCTTGAGTTGGTTTATCTGATCTCTTATTGCAGCAGCTCTTTCGTAGTTTTGAGTATTTACAAGCATTATTTTCTCAGAAGTAAGCTCATCAATACGTTTATCTATCTCCTCTATTTCTTTGGGCCTATTGAGAGTCTGTACATGTGTTCTAGAGCCAGCTTCATCCAGAAGGTCTATAGCCTTATCCGGAAGATGTCTATCTGTTATGTATCTGGATGACAATATTGCTGCAGCTTCAAGCGCCTTTTTTGTATATGTCACATTATGAAAGTCTTCATACCTTGATTTTATTCCTTCCAGTATACGTATACTCTCATCTACAGAAGGCTCCTTGACATACACAGGCTGAAAACGCCTTTCCAGAGCTGCATCCTTTTCTATATACTTTCTGTACTCATCTATAGTTGTAGCGCCTATACATTGCACTTCACCTCTGGAAAGCGCCGGTTTTAACATGTTGGAAGCATCAATAGCACCCTCTGCTCCACCTGCACCTATTATCGTGTGAAGCTCATCTATAAATAATATTACATTCTTTACAGCAGTTATTTCCTTCATCACCCTTTTTAAACGTTCTTCAAACTCTCCGCGATACTTTGTCCCTGCGACAAGAGCAGCCAAATCAAGAACAAGTATTCTCTTTTTTTCGAGTATTTCCGGTACTTCTCCGCGTACTATCCTCTGTGCCAGAGCTTCTACTATGGCTGTTTTTCCTACTCCGGGTTCTCCTATAAGCACAGGATTATTTTTTGTTCTTCTGGCAAGAACCTGTATAATTCTCCTGAGTTCTCGCTCGCGGCCTATCACAGGGTCAAGCTTATTTTGAGAAGCAAGCATGCTCAAATCACGGGAAAACTCATCAAGAAGAGGAGTGTTCTTTCTGTAAGCTCCAGCTCCAGAAAAAGCAGCCTTTTTGCTATCTTCCTGGCTTTTTTCTCCCCATCCTCCGTTATACACACTCTCCGAAGCTTTAAGCTCTGAAACAGCTTCTCGTATAGATTCCAGGTCCACACCTGCATGGGCAAAAAAGTTTATTGTAATGGAGCCTTTTTCTCTTACACAAGATATTAGTATATGCTCTGTTCCTATATACTCGTCTTCCATTTTTCTGGCTTCTTCCGCAGCATATTCCAAAACACGTCTAGTCCTCTGCGAAAGAGGTACATCTCCTAGAATAAAACCGCCCTCTCTCTTCTTTGTCATATTTTTTTCTATAAAGATCTGCAACTCTTCTGGATTAATTCTGAGTTTCTTTAGAGCCCTATAGGCCTTACCGCTTCCTTCTCTTATTATTGCGAGAAGAACATGCTCCGGTTCCAGCTCATCTGAGTGATATCTCTTTGCTTCGTCCTGGGCAAGAATCGTAAGTACTTTCTGTGCTCTCTGCGTAAGGTCTCTAAACATAATGTCCTCTTTTTCCTTATATCCTCGTCAATTGAGAGGATATCCAGCTTGCTCTTTCCCTCTCCTCTTCTTCACGTGAGAAGGAAAGTCTTTTCTCTTCCAGCCTTTCTCTTATATGTCCGGGCTGGCATTCTATATATAATCTTAAAAAGCTGTCCACATCAAAACCATCTATTAATGACCAGACAGCTCCTGTTCTAAGGGAGAGCAGAGCCTCGGTACATTCTCTGGAAGAAAGTCTCTCGCTATTCTTTAAAAACTCATAAGCCTCAAGGACTCTCTTCCTTGCATCTTCCCTTAGCCCCTTATGGGATAAAATATCCGTTTTTCTCTCCCTCTCATAATTTATTACTATATGATAGCACTCTTCAAGTCTTTTTATTATTTTTTCAGGTTTTTCGTCGTTAAATGGTTTTGTGGATAATATGGCAAGGCCCTGAGTAGCACAATCTCGCAGGGCTTTAACAGGTTCCAGAGAAAAACCAAATTCAGATACAATTTTTCTTATATAATCGTCATCCTGATTAGAAAGGGAAGCCGGTATATGCAATAACAATGTAACATTGATACCATTGCCAACATCCGTAAAATTTGCATTGAGATACCCAAGCTCCAAAGAAAAAGCAAAAGAAAGCTCCTTATCCAGTCGTCTATCAAGCTCTGCCATATGTGTCATGGCAGGACTCATAATCCTACCTTTGCTAAGATAGATAACCCTCAGATGATCGGAAACAAGCCCCAAACCAAAAATATTGGGAGAACTGGAAGTAAGCAAAAAAGAAGATTGATAGGTAAGCAAATCACCTCTGTCGACAACATTTTCTTCAACAAGCTTCTTTTTTAAAAGAGGTGGCATACTTCTAAACCTAAGTAAAGAAGCATTGGAGAATTGCTTTTTCCAAGCAGAAAGTATGATATCTTCCAAAGAGGCAATCTGGGTGGAGGCCAGTCCACCGACAAAAGGAAAATCTATTATATTTCTAGCTAACCTTATTCTTGTGGACACAACAACATCGTCGGATGGCAATTCTGTTGAGTACCATTTCTTCTGATGTATTGACATATCAGTCCTGACCAGATGATTCTTCTTCTATCTGTTTTAAGCGATCTCGTATTCTTGCAGCCTTCTCGTAATCTTCCGACATGAGAGCATGCTCAAGACTATGCTTTAACCTGACTCTGTCTATAAGAGCAGTCTTAAAACCGGCAAAACGAGGAGGTACATTGCCCTTATATCTATATCCTTCTTGGAAGTACTTTAATATCTCACTTCTAAAGGCATAATAACAATCGGGACAACCTGCACGATATCTAGCAGAGAACTCTTCATACGGCATACCGCAGGTAGGGCAATAAAGCCCCTCATACTCTATATCCGAGTCATCCACAGACATAGCTTCCTCATCAAAAATATCATCAAAACCTTCTTCTGTTAAAAAGGCCTGAAAAAATTCATCCATACTAAAATTGATCTCACCTCCAAAATTCTCGATCTCAAAACTCTCAGCACACTGAGCACATAGCTCTATCTCTTTGATGTTACCATCCACAATCTGTTGAATCCTTATAACAACTTCCGATTCGCCACAAATACTACATGCCATAAAAAGAAACTCCTAAAAGCAAAATCGTTGCTTAAGTTAATTGTAATACGAAAAGCGATAAAAGGAAATACGCTTTTTATTCCCTTCGTAAAATTTCAACTGGCTTTAATACCATGACTTTTTTTGCAGGAAAATAAGAAGATAAAAAAGATAACATAAAGCCGGATAATAAAATAACAAAAACACTTGTATAGTCAATATTTACAGGAATATAATCCAGATAAAAATCGGATGAGAAAAAATTGGATAATCTAACTTCCCTTCCCTGTAAAACAAAAAATAAAGTCGAGAAAAAATTTATAAGTTTCTGTATCATTACAAATATATTGTTTATATTTATGGATATAAAAAGGCCTATGAGAAGCCCTATACCAGCCCCAGCTACACCTATAAATATACCTGATAAAAAATAAGCTTTGGAAATATCAGCCGGATGAGTACCCATAACCTTTAACATTGAGATTTCTTCCGCTCGTTCAATAACCAGCATTGCAAGAGAAGAAGATATGCTTAGTGCAGCAATAATAGCAAGAAAAGCCATTATAAAGAGCAATATTGCCCGGCTTGTAGAAAAGGATATAAATTGAGCCTTTCCCAATTCTTTCCATGTCAAGACAAACCATCCTCTGCCAAGAAGCTTTGATACATTATCCTTTACTCTTTGCGTTATGTAAAAAGGATCATCAGTTTTTATACCCACTATTTGTCTGGAAGAATCTTTGTCAAAAAGCCTTACAGCTTTTTCATACGGAACATATATCCAAAGCTTATCAACATCCTGATATCCGGTAGAAATCACACCAACTACTCTAAAAATACTTATTCTAGGAAGAAGCTTATTTTTTCCAAACTTTCTAGTAGTAAGCAGCTTAAGATTGTCTCCTGTTGTTAATCCCAACTGACGTGCTACCTCAACACCTATCACCGCATTATTGCCAACAAGCTCAAAAGTACCGGATTCTATCCTTATAGCATCTTGCAACCCCTTATCGTTTTTATAAACATCATTTGGTATGCCCTTTACTGTAACACCAGTTCTCCCGTTTTCCGATAAAACCAATCCTACCCCGTCAATCTCAGGAAAAGCAAAAAAACCAGTATCGGACAACCTTTTTGCAGCAGATTCCATATCAGCAGAATCGGAAAAAGAAATAGCCTGCATGTGATAAGTTGTAGTCTCAATCAATTTTCCTGTTAATCCGTTTATCATCCCGTCGGAAATATAAAAAACTACAACAAAAGGGATAATACCTATAGCAATTGCGATAATAGAAGACCTTACTCTTCCAGCAAGCTTACCGGCATTAAAGAGGTTTTTCCAGGCAAGAAAAAGAACTTCTCTCATAATTGCTTAAGCCTTCCATTTTCAAGATGAAAATGACAATCCGCTCTATTTGCAAGACTCATATCATGAGTAACCATAACAAGAGTTACTCCCTCATCTCTTACAAGAGAAAAGAAAATATCTTCAACTGTTCTTGATGTTCTTTCATCCAGATTACCAGTGGGTTCGTCCGCAAGTATTATAGAAGGGTTGTTAACAAGTGCTCTTGCTATTGCTATTCTTTGTCTTTCTCCTCCAGACAGCTGATGTGGATAATGTGTCATTCTATCAGAGAGTCCCACCTTTTCTATCAGATATCTTGCCCTATCTTCTGAGTCTTTTTTTGATATTCCTGACATATAGGCCGGTAGAAAAACATTTTCAAGACTTGTGCATTCTCTAAGAAGATAATGCATTTGAAAGACAAATCCAAGATGATTTCTTCTGAATTCTGTAAGCTCCTCCTCTGATAAGTTTGATATATCCTGTCCAGAGATTTCTACCCGACCGCTATCCGGTTTATCAAGTCCCCCTATTATATGAAGAAGAGTACTCTTACCGGAGCCGCTTTCTCCTGTTATAACATAGACCCTGCCACTCTCCATGGATACAGAGATACTATCAAGAATTCTTATTATAGTTCCGCCAGAGGAATACTCTTTGACAATATCATTTGCAACAATAGAATTATTCATTTCTAAGGACCTCTGTAACTGTGTTTTTTTTCATAATATTCGATGCAGAAAAAGCAGCATATCCGGAAACAAAGCTGGCATAAAGAACAACAAAAAAAACCTCCAAGGTTTTGACCTTATACGGAATTCCAGAAATATAAAATGAAGTCGGAGAAAAAATACTTACTTTGGAAAACACTCTGTTTCCTCCGGTAATCTCTGCAATCCAATTAAAAAACTCAAAAACAGTGTTGACAGACAACTCGACAAGCTCAAAGATAACCCCCATATTCAAAGAGAGAAAATAACCCCATAAAACTCCTACAAATGAGCCCAAAACACCTATAATCAAACCTTCTAGCAGAAAAACAAACCGTACATCCCTTTCTCTTGCACCTATAGCCATAAGGAGTGCAAGTTCTCCCCTTCTCTCAAAAATAGAACGCCTAAAACTATGAATAAGATTCAAGCCTATGACAAGAAAAATGAATCCTACTAGCAGGACCAAGAATGTTTTTTCCATTCTTAGAGCGGAAAAAAGTGCTCTGTTATAATCAGAAAAAGAATGAGCATCGTATCCCTTTCTTCTTAATAAGTCAGCATAATGTTCTGAGTATGAGGAGTCAATAAGCTTTATTGCCGTAAAAACCTCTTCTGCATCAGAAAGATTAAGTGCATTATCAATAGACATAAAAACAAAAGAATTGTCTATTGCATAATTCCCTGTCCTAAACAGTCCAGCAATCCGGTAAGAAGAAGAAACCGGACTTATTATACCTATTTTATTAGGAACCATAGTTATAAATGTAATCTCATCTCCAGGCAAAAGCCCCATAGAGAAAGCAAGTTCTTTTCCTACTACTACAGAATTCCCATCCAGAGCAAACTTTCCATCATTGATCTCCAGTTGAGTAGCAAAACCCTTATCAATCTCCATAATATTATCAGGCAGTCCTCTCACTTCTGCAAAAAGAACATCCCCTGTTTCCTCTCCCACTAATAATCGAGTTTCCACAACAGGAAATATAGAAGAATGCGGTACAATCTCTCTTACAATATCTTCGTCAATATCATCATATACCCGTATATGAAAAGAAGAAACTTCTATAATAGGGTCTATGGTAAGCCCTTGGAAACCATTCATTACTGCTAGTACTGCAACAAGAGTAGCAACACTGACAGCAATTCCCAACCAAGATAGTAGAGAAGAAAAGCGAGTTTTCTTTCTCTGTCCTCTGGAAATATATATCCCAGAAAGAAGAAATATCCACCGCCATCTATGAGATAAGCTCTTTATCTTATTCAAAAACACACTCCATCCACAAAAATAAAAGAAAATCAATTATTCCGAAGAAAGTTCTTCTTTTGTTATTTCTCCGTCTTTATTATATTCTCTATATAATATAGTCCCATTCTCCAATATAATAATTTCCTTGGATAAAAGACCGTTGGAATACTCTCTTGTTACAATCAATCTGGAGTTTTCTGTAATCCTCTCTTCTTTCAAATCATCACCATCATAAACATATGTATAAACATTGATTTTACCAGGTTGGATAGCAATCTTTTTTACAAGTCTATTACCATCATATTCCATTTCTTCTTTTTTTACGGGAAAATCAGCTTGGTATTCCACAGAAGAAACAGGCTTCTCATCCGTAAAAAAAGTCTCTTCTCTTTTATCATCCGACGGCCATATCTTTATAGATTTTTTTAATTCTTTATTTTCATATTCATATGTCAGCATGGAATAAATGACACCATCTCTCCATTCTTCTCTTTCTAGCTCTCTTCCATCTTCTCTATATCGTATCAGAAGACCTGTATTGCCTTTTCCATGCCATTCTTCTACAAGCCTTCCTCCTATTTGAACATATCTGTGTTCTGAACCCCCGATATCATCAGTTATATAAGAAAGTCGCCCCTTGCTGTCATAGCTATACAGCAGAGAAAAATCCTTTTTTTTATCCGCACCCGTATATCTTGTCTTGGAGACAAGATGCGTACCTTTATATGCATATTCCCATATATAATCAATGGTGCCATCATGTTTAAAGAAGACCTCTTTTTCAAGTCTTCCGGTCTCAGAATAATAAGTTTCTGAGACCTTAACAGAAGGAGGAGAAAAATACGTTACAAGCCTTATGACTCCATTTTCATGTGATATCAGCCAACGTTTTACAGTCTCATTCTTTCGATATAATATTCTCTCTTCTATATTTTCTTTATGCTCTATAGAAAGAACATAATCAAACTCATCTCTCTCAAAATCAGAAATCTCTTTTATGACCTGTCCAGAGGCAACAGAACCATACCATGAGACCTGAGAATAGACAGCAAAAGGCAGAAAAAAAACAAATAGTACATATTTTCTCATTACTCTCCTACCAGACCTGAGATATAATAATTGCTGTCAAAAGGCAGAAAGTCATCAAGCTTTTCTCCAGTACCTATAAAAGCCACTGGAATATCGAGTTTTCTGCATATTGGAACAAGTATTCCACCCTTGGCAGAAGCATCAAACTTGGTAAGGATTATGGCATCAACTCCTATATCCTGATTAAAAGCTTCGGCCTGTCTAAATGCATTCTGTCCTGTTGTTGCATCTATAACCAGAAACTTTATATATCTTGCATCTGTGGCTTTTTTCCTGATTATTCTATCTATCTTGGAGAGCTCTTCCATAAGAGAAGTACGGTTATGAAATCTTCCTGCCGTATCTGCACATACGATTTTCTCCCCTCGGCTTAAAGCGCTCTCTATCGCATCAAATATAACAGCAGCAGGATCCGCTCCACTTTTTTGTGCAACAACCCTGAGTCCAAGTCGTTCCCCATGTATCTTAATCTGCTCTATAGCCCCGGCTCTAAAAGTATCTCCGGCAGCAAAAACAATGTCATTCCTCTTTTTTTCCTTTTGAAGATACCTGGCAAACCTTGCTATGCTGGTTGTTTTACCCGCACCGTTCACTCCCAGAAACAAAAATATCGAAAAATCGTCCTCTTTAATATTGAGCTCATATGTTTTTATATATGATAAAATCGTAGCACCTAGAAGTCTTATTACATCTTGCTGATTAAGCGGTTTTTCCTTTTTACTTCTTTTTCTAAGCTCATCTATCAGCTCAAAAGAAGTCTCAGCACCCAGATCAGCTTCTATTAGTAAATCTTCAAGAGATTCCCAAAAATCCTCATCAAATTTACCTCTGCCAAAGAGTCCTTTTAATTTATCACCAAACCAGGCCATCGTAACTCCTTAAAAAATAAATGAATAAAAGAAAACATCATAGCTTATCAAGCGATTTTAAATAATCATTAAGATTATAGACAGTCATAACAAAAAAAGCCGTATTTAGAAAGAGCCCTCCATAATACGCTCCTGCTGCATAATTCATTTTGGAGTAATAATCATCAGCATTGGAAGCAAGGGATTGATTTGCAGCATGATAGGCCGTATAGGAGTCCTCCCATAATCCATAGCTAATAACAGTAACAGGAAGCGATAAGAAAAAAAGGCCAAAGGACGTGTAAAACTTATTTCTTTTTTCTATAACCCTTTTTTGCCAATCTATATTGGGATTGGCAAAAGAGATATCAATTTTATCACCAAGATTTGCTGCAGATAAATATATACTGCTATAACCGTCTTTCCTAAGCTCTATTACAGAAGAAGAATATACATCCACATTACATGGCGTTTTACCATAGAAAATACCATCAACAAATACAGAGGCAGCTTCCGGATTGCTTACAATGCGTATCGTTCTCCGGCTCTCATCCTCTATAATAAGCTCAATGTCCGTATTCTCCCCTTCCTTTAGAACTACATCTCTCACAAGCCTTTTTTTGTTTCTTGCCTCAAGAGCAAGCCTGTGTTGACCGGGGATAAGAAAATAAAGATAAGCTTCTCCTATCCCCACAGCCTTATCATCAATATAGATTGCAGTGTTTTTGTCAGTTTTTATTCTTATTGATGCGGGAACAGCTCCCAAAAACACAGAAGCAATATCATAAGCAACATCATCCGCAAGATAATCAAGCTCCTCCAGTTTTTTTGCATACCTTTTAGAAAAAATATAGGAATCAAGGTAAAAATGGTATAGGCTTACATCTATGACAGCATATTGCTCATCAACCGTAATTTGACCGGAGATTAAGAAGACCACACCGTTATTTTCCATAGCTTTTCTTATGCCAGAAGAAGTATCCAGAAAAGGCAGAGAATCGTTATCTTTATATAAAACCATATTTACCTTATCTAGGTTAACATCCTGCAATAAATCAACATCTGTTATTTTTTTTCTTATCTCTTCTATCTCTCTGTTTTTCTTTACTCTATCGTTCCAGCGCGAAAAAAAATCAGAAGAAAAAAGAAGCTCATCCCTTTCTGCAAGCTTGGCATTGAGACTGTCGGAAAGCTTGTTTATTATCTCTTTTCTTTGATACTCGTTATAGGCCTTGATTTCTTCTTTAGAAAGAATATGCACGCCAATATCAGAAAGTTTTTCCATAACAAGCAAAGGGAAAGATGCCGATATGCTCACAGCAGAATCATTTTTTGCCGTAAATGGAGTGGCAGCAAATTTCCATTCTTTTGGTACAGGTATTTCCTCACAAAAAAGAAAAAAAGAGAAGCAGAAAATAATAAGTACATAAAAAAACTTTTTCATAAAACAAAATAATTATTACCAAAAAAGATACATATGTCCATAACACAGAAATACAAGACAAAAAATCAATAGCACAGAGCTTTTCTCATAGCAGAAACTATCCTTTCTTCCCTAAAGGGCTTGGTAACAAAATCCCTTGCACCCAACTGTATAGCTCTTACAATAAGGTCCTGCTCTCCAAGCCCAGAACACATGATAACGGATACGGAGGGACAGAGAGTTCTTATCCGCTCAAGCGCTCTTAGCCCATCTATAACAGGCATTGCAATATCAAGAAAAAGAAGATCCGGCAGTGTCTTTCTGCATAAAGACACTGCCTCAAGTCCGTTGGATGCCTCCCCGACAACAATATGCCCCTCTTTCTCTACTATCTGTCGGAGAATCAGCCTCATAAAAGCAAGGTCATCTGCTACAGCTATTCTTTTCTGCATAAACATTTCTTAAATTATTGTTTATTCTGCCAATTAAAAACAAGGTACGCCTCTATAAATTGGTCCAATTCACCATCCATAACAGCCTGGATATTACCTGTCTCTACTCTGGTTCTCAAATCTTTTACCATAGTATAGGGCTGAAAAACATAAGAACGTATCTGGTTTCCCCAAGAGATATCCTTCTTTTCTATTGCTTTTTCCTCTTGTTCCGCTTCTTTCTGAGCCCGCAGGTACTCGTATAACCTTGATTTTAGCATCTTCATGGCCATATCTCGGTTTTTATGCTGGCTTCGCTCGTTTTGGCACTGGACAACAATACCTGTAGGAATATGTGTAATTCTCACCGCGGACTCTGTTTTGTTAACATGCTGACCACCTGCTCCCTGAGCTCTATAAGTATCTATCCTTAGCTCATCCGGTTTTATATCTAGCTCTATATCATCATCCAAAACAGGAGAAACATAGACAGAAGCAAAAGATGTATGTCTTCTGCCACTGGAGTCAAAAGGAGAGATTCTCACCAGCCTGTGCACCCCTGCTTCTCCCTTGAGATAGCCAAAGGCATAATCTCCTTTTATCTCCATTGTAACGGACTTGATACCACCCTCAGCTTCCAGCATATCAATAATAGTAGAAGAGAAGCCTTTTTTTTCTATATATCGCAAATACATTCTAAGGAGCATGGATGCCCAATCACAAGCTTCCGTACCGCCGGCACCGGAATGTATTGTAAGATATGCATCCTTGGAATCATATTCGTCATCCAGCATTTCCTTGAGCCTGAGCTCACGATAAGATGCCTCACAACTTGCAAACATATTGGCTATCTCTGCCTCCTGGGATTCGTCCCCCTCTGCAAGTGCAAGCTCAAGAAGAGTCTCCAGGTCTTCTGCGGACTCCACAAGTTTTTCCCAAGCGACAAGCCTGTCTTTGAGCCTTCTGAGCTCGGAAGTTACGGTCTCTGCCTTTTTTCTGTCGTTCCACAGATTGGGGTCGGCTGTTTCTGCCTCAAGCTTAGAGATTTTGTCCCTTATATCCGATTCATCAAAGAAACCTCCAGGTTTCCATAATCTTTTCTTTGAGCTTGGCAATAGCCGGAGAAAGTTCCTGTAACATAAAACCTCCGCAAAAAAACTAATTCGCTAAAGAGTAAACAAAAAAAAGGAATCATTCAACACAATAAACCAAACGAGTGATCTATACCGAGGAAGAATAACAAGCAAAATAAAAATAGAGAAAAACAGGTAAAATAAACCATTTTCTTTTTTATTTTCTAGATTGAAAATAATTAAACTAACCTATACTTCTCCAGAAAAGGAAAAATTGAAAAAAGATACTGATTCTCCACTATATTACTATTTCAGGTAAGGTTTTGTAGATAAAAAGTTGAAAGTTGTCAAAGACAATTTTAGGAGGAGAATAGCAAATCCTTTTATCCATTGTTAGGTGTAGTTTTCACATTTTAAAATATCAACTGGGTAAAACACCCAAACTTGATAATAACCCCAAAGCACTCATTACTATTATCAATAAAACTAAGATGGTAGTCGAGATATTCCATACTTTAGTTGGTTTTTTATACCAAAAACAAATAAAAAATGAAAAAAGAAATGTGTATAACAAAGTTTCTGGTATTCCAAGTAAATGATATGGTATAGCTACTTTGGTATATACATATCCTTCAAATGACCCAAAAGTTGGTCCTATTGTTGAAAAGTAAGATAGACCTAAAATAAGTAGCCAAAGCTTAAGCCATCCATTTTTTGTATTAAAAAATATCTCCTGAAATGGGTATAGCACTATAGCAATAATTATGCCTCGAATAATTTGCAGCCCTGGACCTGCTGCAACCCAAGGAGAATTTATTGGTCGCATTATAGACATGACTTCTGCAGCAAATAGCTCTTTATAATTCATAAAAATCAATGCAAATATTCCAGCAAGAAAATATGCAATAGTGTGTATTGCAGTTACCCTCCATAAAAAAGTCGCAAATTTCTTTTTTTTATTCACAATGATTTCCTCCTCTTTTTTTATTTTATACGCAAATTACATATAACGTTTTGAATATGGTGCGTTGGGCATTTCAACGCATCAATGTTTCAGTTTACTACTATGTTTATTTATTGCTATTATCTTCATTTTTAGTACTATCTGCCAATGCACTATATTTTTTGTTGTTGTGTCGTTATTCTAGTAATTCTTTATATTCTACAAGCCAATTAATAAAATCTTGTTTGTTTTCTTTTTTCTTGCTAATCTCAACCAACGCAGTTGCAGCATCTTCTCTTTTTTTCCAATCATCGCTGGATGCAAGTTTTCTTATTTCAGGGAGAGCATCATGCAGAGAATGAATTCCCTTTTCAATTATATCCTTAACATCATCTATCATAGTCCTGCACCTTTGAGATATTTCAAATAAATATTTCTCACTCCTTTGTTTGTTTCTCTCTCCAGTATCCTCTTAAATTCTGGAACAAGTTCTTTCTGCATTTTTGAGCTGCTTTTTGCAATTTCAGTCAGAGCAAAAGCTGCACTCCACCTTACAACAGTACCTTTATCGTTTGTGTTTACCAAGAGTTTTGGGATAGCCTCTTCAATCTTATCTGGAAACATGGAAGCAACGTTCCCAATTATCCTGCAAGCTTCCCATTTTACTCTTGGAGCCTTATCATTTAAGTGAGCAATAACAAGATCAAGGCAATTTTTGGCAAATTCAGGGTATTCTTTGGTGACATATTCTATGGCTTCCATACAATTACCTTTTTCAGCAGTAGTGCCATTCTCAAAACATTGGATAAGTTCATCAATTGCCTTCTCATCCCTTTTTAATTCTTTAGCCAAAAGTTCAATTATTTCTTTTGGCTTTCTCTTGGATTTTAGTATTTCCGTTATTGTTGGCATTTTTTAACCTCCATAATTTACAATTATACCCTTATTTTTATATTTTCTGATACGGCGAAGGAGCGGAATGTCATATAACGTTTCCGGTGTTTGTGAAGTTTTGCGAAGCTAAATTTGGGGGAGCGAAGCTCCCCACAAACACCGTATTAGGCGATTGTTCTGCGCGGCGGCCTACTAAGATTTTACTTTATTTTTCCTTCGGGGCTTCAATTATCGGATCATCAATTATACGTAGATGTCTTACGTTTATTTTGTATGTTTCTTGCCAGAGTCCTTTAAGCGCTACGACATCCTTGTATAATTCGTCTGTACTTAAGAGAACACCTCTACGCCATGTTGAAGATTTAAGTTCTTCATCATTTTTAACTATATCTCCACCAGTATATAACACGACCATTCCAACCTGTAACTCTTCTTTCTTAGCGGGGTGTGATTTTAATATTACATCTTTTGTCCAGATCTTTGTTCCTTCTGCAACATCAGATGTTCCAACTAAAGACACAACCTGATATTCACCTTTTGTTTCGTCGCTTG
>JBCHKQ010000007.1 GCA_039023545.1 Spirochaetia bacterium 38H-sp
GCCTTGAGGCTTTTATCGGGCCTGAGAAAAATTTGCTGGATACTACTCCCGAGCATTGTCATAGACTGCATATTCCCACACCATTCCTCACCAATGAGCAGCTTGCTGCACTCAAGCATCTAAACTACAGAGGGTGGAAATCCAAGCTCATAGATATAACCTTCCCCAAGACAGAAGGACCCTCTGGATTGGAAAAGTGCCTTGACAGAATAGAAAAAGAGGCGGAAGAGGCTATAAAGGATGGATATTCCCTTATTATTCTTTCCGACAGAGGAGCTGGCAAGGACAGAGTTCCTGTGAGCGCTCTTCTTGCTACTTCTACCGTGCACCATCATCTTGTAAGAAAATCTGTGAGAACTCAGATTGGTATTGTTGTTGAGTCAGGAGAACCCAGAGAAGTCCATCACTTCTGTATGCTTGTGGGTTACGGTGCGGATGCTATTAACCCCTATCTTGCCTATGAGGCGATGTGGAAGATGGCAAGAGAAGGCATATATGACTATTCTGATGAGGAAATTCTCAAGAGATATATAGCTGCCCTGGAAAAAGGCATGCTTAAGGTTTTTGGAAAAATGGGTATATCGACCCTTGAGAGTTATAAGGGCGCTCAGATTTTTGAGGCAGTGGGACTTGCAAAATCCGTTGTAGAGCGTTCTTTTGCCGGCACAACCAGCAGGATAGGTGGTGTTGATTATAAAACCCTTGCAGAAGAGGCAATTACAAGGCATAAAACTGCGTATCCGGGCAGAAATAAACCCATAGGTGATACTATTCCTAATCCTGGTGATTTTGCTTACAGATATGCGGGCGAAAAGCACATGTGGGATCCGGAATCAATTGCCAATCTACAGCATGCCTGTTGGTTTGATGATAAAGAAGCATATAGGAGATTTTCGGATATTCAGAATAGAAGGTCCAAAGAGCAGGCAACTATAAGAGGCTTGCTTAAATTTAAGAAGACCAACCCAATTCCAATAGAAGAGGTTGAGCCTGCTTCTGAGATTGTAAAGCGCTTTGTTACCGGTGCTATGAGTTTTGGATCTATTTCTCAGGAAGCTCATGAGACTCTTGCCATTGCAATGAACCGTATTGGAGGAAAATCTAACACAGGAGAAGGCGGAGAAATGCCTGAGCGTTTTATTCCTCTTCCCAATGGAGATTCTAAGCGTTCTGCAATAAAGCAGGTTGCTTCCGGAAGGTTTGGGGTTACTATAAACTATCTTACTAACTCGGATGAGATACAGATTAAGATAGCTCAGGGAGCAAAGCCTGGCGAAGGTGGAGAACTTCCCGGCCATAAGGTCTTTGAAATAATTGCAAAAACAAGACATACGACTCCTGGAGTAGGACTTATAAGTCCTCCGCCGCATCATGATATATATTCTATCGAGGATCTTGCACAGCTTATCTTTGATCTTAAAAATTCTAACCCTAATGCACGCATAAGTGTCAAGCTTGTTTCTGAGGTAGGTGTAGGAACGATAGCAGCTGGTGTTGTAAAAGGTCATGCGGATCATCTTCTCATCTCCGGTCATGATGGTGGAACAGGAGCTTCTCCTCTTACAGGGGTAAAGAACGCAGGGCTTCCGTGGGAGCTTGGAATAGCAGAGACACATCAGACCCTGGTTATGAATGACTTGCGTTCTAGAGTGGTTTTGCAGACGGACGGTCAGATAAAAACAGGTAGGGATGTTGTTGTAGCAGCTCTTCTTGGTGCAGAAGAGTGCGGTTTTGCAACAGCGCCTCTTATTGTTATGGGCTGCATAATGATGCGTAAGTGTCATAAGAATACCTGCCCTGCTGGTATTGCAACACAGGATGAAAGGCTTAGGGCAAAATTTAAGGGAAGTGCAGACCATGTTGTGAGATACTTCTATTTTGTAGCAGAAGAAGTAAGAGAGATAATGGCACAGCTTGGCGTCAGAACTTTTAATGAGCTTGTGGGTAGAAGAGAATTGCTTGAGGTGGATACGGATTCTATTCCTGAGAAGGCAAAAGGTATAGACCTTACTCCTGTAATTACCATGCCAATAAAACCCAGAGAAGATATAGGTGTTTATTGTACCCAAAAACAGGATCATGGCATAGATAAAATATTGGACAGGCAGCTTATAAGTGATATTCTTCCTCTTGCAAAACAAAATAAAAAGGCAGAGCTTACATATAATATAAAAAATATAGATAGAACAACTGGTACTATGCTTAGTCATACTCTTACCAGAGAGCTTGGTCCTGATGTTTTGGAGGATGACTCTTATGTAGTACGTTTTTACGGGTCTGCCGGTCAGAGTTTTGGTGCATGGCTTGCAAAAGGACTTACCTTCGAATTGGAAGGTGATGCTAACGACTATGTGGGCAAGGGGCTTTCCGGAGGCAAGATTATTGTGAAACCGCCAAAGGGTGCTACTTTTGTTCCTGAGGAAAATATTCTTATAGGCAATGTTGTTTTGTACGGAGCCATAAAAGGAGAAGCATATTTCCGTGGTATTGCGGCAGAAAGGTTTTGCGTAAGAAACTCTGGTGCACATGCAGTAGTAGAAGGTATAGGAGATCATGGTTGTGAGTACATGACAGGTGGTATTGCTGTTGTGTTAGGTGAGACGGGCAGAAACTTTGGTGCTGGTATGAGCGGTGGCGTTGCCTATGTTTGGGATAAGAAGGGAGATTTTGTAGAAAAGGTTAACTATGAGATGGTTAATACAAAAGAACCTTCAGATGAGGATTATGAAGATATTCTCAGACTGGTTAAGAATCATGTTAAGTATACTGAGTCCACTGTTGGACAGTATGTGCTTGATAACTGGGATGAGGTTAAAAAGCAATTTGTAAAAGTTATTTCTCCCGAGTATGAGAGAGTTATCCAAAAGCTAAAAAACGCTTCAAAGGTGGAGGCATAAATGGGAAAACCTACAGGATTCTTAGAATATGACAGAAAGACTGTTATAGATAGAGCTCCTTCTGAGAGGATTAATGATTTTAACGAATTTCATATACATTTATCCGAAGAAGAGAGAAAAGAGCAGGGTGCAAGGTGTATGGATTGTGGGGTGCCTTTCTGCCACAGCAGTTATGGCTGTCCTATCCATAACCTCATTCCTGAGTGGAATGATTTTGTCTACAGAGGAAGATGGGAAGATGCTTTCTATAGGCTGAGATACACCAATAATTTTCCTGAGTTTACCGGAAGAGTGTGTCCTGCTCCCTGTGAGTATGCATGTGTTCTGGGTATAAATGAGCCTGCCGTTACAATAAAAGATAACGAGTGTACAATAATTGATAAGGCTTGGGAGAGCGGACTTATGGTTCCCAGACCTCCTCAGAGCAGAACTGGGAAGAAGATTGCTGTAGTGGGTAGCGGTCCTGCCGGGCTTGCGGCAGCGGATCAGTTAAATCAAGCAGGTCATGAGGTTACTGTATACGAGAGGGATGATAGACCGGGCGGACTTTTGATGTATGGTATTCCCAATATGAAGCTTGATAAAGAGTTGGTGCTCAAAAGAATATCAATAATGGAGCAGGAAGGTGTCAAGTTTATAACAAGCACTCATATAGGCAAGGATATTCCTCTTTCTCAGCTTGTGGAGGAGTTTGATGCGGTTTTGTTGGCATGTGGGGCGACAAAACCAAGGGATTTACCTGTTCCAGGAAGAGATTTGAAGGGAATCCATTTTGCAATGGATTTTCTCAAAGCTAATACTAAGAGCCTGTTAGATTCCAGGCTGGAAGACAAGAATTATATTTCTGCGGAAGGTAAACATGTAGTCGTGATAGGCGGAGGAGATACAGGAAATGACTGTATAGGCACATCTATACGTCATGGTTGTGTGAGTGTGACCAATTTTGAGCTTCTCCCAAAACCACCTGAGGACAGGTTTGAGGCTGCTCCTTGGCCGTTATATCCGCGCATGTTTAAGGTTGATTATGGACATGCGGAGGCTATTGAAAAGTTTGGAAAAGATCCCAGAGAATTTTCTATCTTGACTAAGGAATTTATAGGAGATGAAAATGGTCATGTTAAGGCTATAAAGACAGTAAGGGTAGAATGGAAGAAGAACTCGGAAGGTCGTTTTGTAATGGAAGAGCTTCCTGGTACAGAAGAAGAATGGAAGGCTGATCTTGTACTGCTTGCTCTTGGTTTTCTTGGGCCTGAGGATACTCTTCCAGAAGAGTTAGGATTAGAAAGAGATGCCAGATCCAATATATCTGCTCCCTATGGCAGGTTTACTACTTCTAATCCCAAGGTCTTTGCTGCGGGAGATGCCAGGAGAGGGCAGTCTCTTGTTGTATGGGCTATACACGAGGGACGTGAAGCTGCTTATGAGATAGATACTTATCTTATGGGAGAAAGTGTGCTTCCAAAGATGAGGCCTTGACTAGATTAGCAAGGTATGGTATACAGCCCACTATATTATTGTATGAGGTTATAGCTATGTATGCGCTAGTAGAGATTGCAGGAAAACAGTATAAGGTAGAAGAGGGTTCCAAGCTGGTTGTGGATAAACTTCAGCTTGAACCGGGTGCTTCTGTGGATTTTGATTCTGTTTTGATGTTAAGAAAGGATGATGAAGTAAAGTTGGGCTCTCCTTATGTGGATGGCTGTAAGGTAAAGGCTGTTGTTGAGGATCAGATAAAAGGCAAAAAGATAGTGGTTTTTAAGTACAAAAGAAGAAAAAACTACAGAAGGAAAAGAGGACACAGACAACAGTATTCTGTTCTTAAGGTAGAAAAAATAGAGGCATAATTTATGATTTTTGTGAGACTCTATCTTCAAGATGGATTGATAAAACGGATAGAGTCCGCGGGTCATGCCTCTGCATCAGAGGGTGTGAGCATACCTTGTGCAGGAGTAAGCCTTGTATTGAGAACCGCAGGACGCTTGATTAATAAAGTTCCTGCGGCTAAGCTGGATGTAAGAGCAAATAAAGAGGGGGAGTTTTTTCTGGATGTTTTATCACCAGAGAGGCTTTCTCGTGATTGGTACTCAGGTGTTTCTTCTTATATCCTGCAGGCTCTGGAAGATCTTGTGAGAGATTTCCCAGACCAGATAAAACTAAGTGTTGAGGAGTTGTGATATGGCACATAAGAAAGGTGGCGGTAGCTCTAAAAACGGAAGAGACTCTAAGTCAAAAAGACTTGGGGTAAAGCGTTTTGGCGGTCAGATGGTTAAGGCCGGTGAGATAATCGTGAGACAGAGAGGAACTAAGTTTCATCCCGGCAATAATGTGGGATTGGGTAAGGATTTTACTATATTTGCCAAAACAGAAGGCGTTGTAAAGTTTAGACTCAGAAGGGGAAAGAAGCTTATAGATATCGTTCCTGTTGAGGCTTAGTTTTCGGGATTTGGAGTGGAAAAATTCGTAGATGAGGTAGTGATAGAGCTGTCTTCCGGAAAAGGGGGAGATGGCTCTGTGTCTTTTAGAAGGGAAAAATATATTCCCAAGGGTGGTCCTGACGGGGGAGATGGTGGGGACGGTGGTTCTGTCGTTTTTGTTATAAAAGAAAATCTAAAAACCCTTTTACATCTTAGTCATAAACCTTTTTTGCGTGCAAAGAACGGAGAACCCGGAAAAGGTAAAAAAATGCATGGTAAAAAAGGTGAAGATCTTATAATAGAAGTTCCCCCGGGTACTGTTATAAGGGATGCTGATACTGGAGAACTTATAAAGGATCTCTCGGATATATCTGAGCCGTGGACTTTTTTGAAAGGTGGAAAGGGAGGAAAAGGGAATGTCCATTATAAGTCCTCTGTGCGTCAGGTTCCGCGCTATGCCCAACCGGGAAAACCTGGAATAACAAAAAGAGTAGTTATAGAATTAAGGCTTATTGCTGATATCGGCCTTGTGGGGTTTCCTAACGCGGGTAAATCTACTCTTTTGAGTGTTCTTACCAATGCGCATCCTAGAATCGCTCCCTATCCTTTTACGACAAAAATTCCCAATTTGGGTGTATTGTATGTAAATGATTTTGAGCTTATTTTGGCTGATATTCCTGGTATAATAGAGGGAGCAAGTCATGGTGCCGGATTGGGGCATAAGTTTTTAAAGCATATTTCCAGAACATCTTGTATAGCTTATATGATTGATTTGTCTGATGACAATTATAGAGATGCTCTTGATATTCTTAAATCCGAGCTTGTGTCTTACGGTTATGGTCTTGAGGATAAGCCCTATATTATTATAGGAACCAAACTTGATATGCCTGATACTGCAGATAGGCTTGAAGAGCTGAAGAAAATGAATCCTGATGATACGGTGATTGGTATTTCTTCTGTAAAGAGAGAAGGGCTTGATACGCTTATCAAAAATTTTTATGCCATGTATATGTCTGCAAGGACCCCGGAGGATGGCTAATGAAGCTTCTCATGTTTGGCGGGACTTTTAATCCGGTTCATATAGGTCATCTTTTTATAGCGGAAGAAGCTCGAGTTTCTCTTGGATATGATAAAGTTATTTTTGTTCCAGCGTATAAGCCTGCTCATAAGCAAATTGTCTCCGGTGTTTTACCTGAAGATAGATTAAATATGCTTTCTCTTGCCATAAAAAACAATGAGTTCTTTTCTGTAGATGATTGTGAAATAACTAGAAGAGGTGTCTCCTATACTCTTGATACTATAGATTATCTTTATAATCGCTTCTCTCCGGAAGGAAAATTGGGTCTATTGATAGGAGATGATCTTGTGCCGGGCTTTTCTACCTGGAAGAAGGCAGATGTTCTTCCCGAGCTTGTGGATATTGTTATTGCCAGAAGAACGTCAGAATCTCCTTATAAAGTGGAGTGGAGGCATAGATATATTACTAATACTATAATACATGTTTCTTCTTCTGATATCAGGAACAGAGTTGCTGAAAATAGGGCTTTTAGATATCTTGTACCTTATGAGGTATATGAATACATTAGTAAAAAAGGATTATACCACGTTGATAAGACATCTTCCTGAAGTGCATTCGTATATCAAGGCTAATTTATCAGAAAAACGGTATTTGCATTCTTTGAGAGTGGCAAGGGTTTCCGCTTTTTTGTGCAGAAGAGAGGGACTGCCTGCCATAAGTGGGCATCTTGCCGGCCTTTCCCATGATATGGCAAGAGAGCTTTCTGATGAGTTAATTCTTGATTATGCGGGACGTATTGGTTATAAGCGTGATGATACTTATGATAGTGTTGTTCTTTTGCATGGTATGGCCGGACGATATATTCTGGCGAAAATGTTTGGAGTGGTGGATGAGGATGTTCTATCTGCTGTGGAGCATCATACTTTGGGGCATCCAAAACTGACCTTGCTTGGTAAGATAGTTTTTTGTGCCGATTATATTGAGCCTGGTAGAGATTATATTTCTTTTGAAAAGTATAATAGTTTTATATCTATGCCGTTAAATGATATGGTTGTTTCTGTTGTTGATGATTGTAGAAAAAGAGGTTATAAAATCCATCCTATTACTCAGATGATGATTGATAATATAGTGTTCTTGAGGGAGGCTTGTGTTGACCAGAAAGGATAGGGAGAGACGCATAATTATAATTGTTTTCTCTATTGTGTTTATTATTATATTTGCTGCTTCTTTTTATATTTATAATAGGGTAAATAAAGATAAATTTTCTGTTCTCATAGATAAGAAGGGGATCGTATCTATTTTATTCACTGTTCATGATGATAAAAGACCTTTGATGACAGAATTGCTTTTGTTTTCAAAAAATGGCAATGGGGCTTTTTTGGATATTCCTGCCAATGTGAGTTATTTGTATTCTGATGAGAAGAGAATAGATGAACTTGCGCTTGCTTTTTCTAAGAGAGGTATAGAGGGATACCGAAAAACGGTTGAATCTTTGTTGAATAGGTCTGTGGATTTTGTTTTTGATGTGTCTCTTGAAAATTTTGTAAATGTTGTGGATTTTCTTGAGGGTTTATATGTATTTGTTCCAGAAGCTATAGAAATGGAGTCCCCTAATGTTAATATTCCTTCTGGTAATGTCAGATTGGATGGCGATAAGATAAAGCAGTTGCTCTTGTATTCTCAGATTGGTGAGGAGGGGTATCCTTCTTCTTCCGATGCTGTGGATGCACGATACCAGATTTTCTCGGCCTTACTTGTTTCTATGAAAGAGTGGTCCGATTACTTTATCAATGATTCCAAATTTTTGTCTGTTTTCTTTTCTGTATGGGATAAAAAGATGGATAAGGCTTCTTTTAGAGCTTTGATGAGAGGTTTTAAGAGTTCTTTTCCTGATCAGTTTATAGCAAGGACGGTATTGGGTAAAATTACTGTTGTTGATGATTTACCTCTTCTTTTTCCTCATGATAATGGTTCTCACCTTGTGTCGTCTTTAAAGGAGATTGAAAATGTTATAACCAGCGATAATCCTACCTCTGCTTTTGATATTTCTATCAGGATCAGGATTCTCAATGGTACCACCATACAGGGGTTAGCAAGCAGAACAAAAGCTCTTTTTGAGAGTTTTGGTTATGATGTTATAGGTGTTGGTAATTTTTCTACTGATTCTCTTGAAAAAACTATAATTATTGACAGGGATGGAGATTTTTCTGATTCTGAGGTTGTTGCAAAATTTATAAATTGTGATAATGTTGTTTTTGAGCAGGATGATACTGCTCTTGAGGATGTTACTGTTGTTCTTGGGAGAGATTTTGATGGCAGATATTGTAAGTAATGATAGTAGACTTGATGTAGCAAAGCAGGTAGCGTCTGTGCTTGATTCTCATAAGGCAGGGAATGTGGTTCTTCTTGATGTGCGTGAGTGTTCTTCTATTGCGGACTATTTTATAATATGTACTTCTAATAGTGATGCCCATTTGAGGGGACTTGTTTCTCACTTGAAGGATTTTTTTGAAGATGTCGGTATAAGGGTTTTGCGCAGTAGTTCTGCTGTAGAATGGTTTTTACTTGATTGTGGTGATATTATTGTTAATATTATGAATTCCGATACTCGAGACTTTTACAGGCTTGAAGAACTATGGCATGATGCGCCCGTTATTTTTCAGTCTTCTGGCTCAAATTGATCGTAGTCTATCTCGTCTGTTAGGTCTTTGTCCCAGTCTGTATCGGTGTTGATTGGGGTGTCATCCAAGAAGTCTTCTATGTTTTCTTCTATCTCTTCGTATTCGTCTTCTTCTGGTGTGTATGTTTCTTCTTCCTGAAGAGGGGTGTTGTCCGAGTCGGATATAAATATGTCATAGCTGTCGATTTCTTCCAGGTGATACATTCTTTCCTCTCATTTGTTCTTGAGTATAAGTTTTATAAATATTTTGCCAAAATTTCCTTCTATTTTTGCTGTTGTTTCCTGAGCTTTTGCTATTGATATAGGGTTGAGGTTGTTTCCCATAAGAAGTGATGGTGGTGTTAGCATGGAGTCTATTCCTATTGTCGAGAGTTTGCTCACCAGTCTGCCAAAGAGTTGATTGGTAAATTCCAGAATGAATGATCTGTGAAGTTCTGTCAGGGTAGTGCCTTCCAATGCGTAGCCCAATGCTCTTGATGCTTCTGTCGTAAATTTTAGGGCTGTGTTTTTGTCAAAAAATAATAGTCCGTAGCCTTTATATTTGCCTACTATACCCAATGAACTGATTATTTCTGTTTTTGTATTTTTTTCTTCCGGATCTATGGTTTGTTTTGTTTTTATCTTGGTCTCTTTTAATATGTCTCTCAGGCTTTCTGCTAGTATGGTTTTTATCTTTTGTTCCATCTCTTATATGATGCAGTAGGTTTTAAATATTTTCAAGGGTGGGCTGCATGTGTGTGTACTTTTTGTTGTTTTATTTTTATATGCCGCAGGCAGGGCTTGCCTTGTTTTTTTCTTTTAGTTTTTGCTTAGGGCAAGCCCGTTCGGTTTTTTGTGGTATTGAGTTTTTGCTTTTATTGCATTAGCATTGGTCATTATGAATAGATTTGAAAAGCTTTGCGAGCGGTTTTCTTCCGAGATTGGGCTTCTTGTTCCTCTTGCTCTTAAGGAGGATTTGTCCGATGTCGGGGATGTTACTAGCGATGCTATTTTTGATGAGTCTACTTTTGGAGAGGCTGTTCTTGTGAGCAAGGGCGATGGGGTGTTGGCTGGGGATTTTTTGTTTGATTTTGTTTGTCGTTCTGTTTGTCCTGATGTCACTGTGGAGTTCTATAAGGAGGATGGGGATATTTTGTGCCGTGGGGATGTAGTGGCGCGTATCCGCGGGCCTGTGAGGTATATTTTGCGTGCAGAGAGGGTAGCTCTTAATTTTATTGCGTTTTTGTCGGGCATTGCAACGGAGACAAAGCGTTTTGTGGATGCTGCTTCAAAGTATGGAAGGGTTGTTATTCTGGATACCAGGAAAACTTTGCCGGGTTATAGGCGGTTATCCAAGTATGCTGTTATGTGTGGTGGCGGTAGCAATCATAGGATGGGGTTGTTTGATATGGTTATGATTAAGGATAATCATGTTGATGCTGCCGGGTCAATTTCTGCTGCTGTTGAGCGTGTCAGGTCTGTCTGGGGGGATAGGTTTAGGGTGGAGGTTGAGTGTCGCTCTGTCTCCGATGTGGAGGAGGCTGTTTCTGCTGGTGCGGATATTGTTATGCTTGATAATATGGATGCGGATGAATGTGCCGTTGCCGTAAAGCGGTTTTCTGGTAGGGTCAAGTTTGAGGCTTCTGGTGATATGTCGATTGAGAGGTTATCTGCTTTTGCTGCAAGTGGGGTTGATTATATTTCTGTTGGTAGAATTACTCATTCTGCACCTGCTTTTAATTTTTCTGTTAAGTATTCCAATTGATGGGAGCTGGGTTTGATTACTCATAGGATGTATGTGGATGTTCTTGTTCTTGGCTCCGGTCTTGCAGGACTAAGTGCGGCTATTTCTGCTGCGGATGAGGGGCTGGATGTCCTTGTTGTTTCCAAGGAAAGTGAGCTTAAAGAGTGTAATACTTTTTATGCACAGGGGGGTATAGTTTTTTCGGGTGAGGGAGACTCTCCTGATTTGTTGGCTAGAGATATCGAGCAGGCAGGTGCTGGGGTATGCTTTTCTGATGCTGTAAGGCTTGTTGCGGAAGAAGGACCTTCTCTTGTGAAACGCTATCTTATTGATGATGTTGGTGTTGAATTTGATGTTTCCAGAGAGGGGTTTGATTTTACTCGTGAGGGTGCTCATAGTATCAGAAGAATTTTGCATGTTCATGATGAGACGGGGCGTGCTATAGAATTATCTTTTCTTAGGCGTGTTACTGACCATCAAAGGATTTCTCTTGCTGCTGGATATACGGCTATAGATTTGATTACCAACTCTCATAATTCTTCTAATCCGGAGGAGCTGTATAGGCCTACACGGGTTATGGGAGCTTATCTTTTGGATTCTTCTGGTAATGTGCTTATTGTTTTTGCTGCTGCTGTTGTTCTTGCTACAGGTGGTGTTGGGAATCTTTTTTTGAATACGTCCAATCCGCCAGGAGCAACCGGTGATGGTGTTGCTATGGCTTATAGAGCAGGGGTTCCTATTATAAATGCCCATTATATTCAATTTCATCCTACTGTTCTTTTTCATAGGGATTTGAAGCGGCTTCTTATTACTGAGGCTTTTAGAGGGGAGGGGGCTAGGCTTCTTAACCATAGCGGTGAGTATTTTATGGAGCGATATAGTCCAGATAAGAAGGACCTTGCTCCTAGGGATGAGGTTTCTAGGGCTATATATGCCGAGATGGAGGCGGAAGGGTCAGATTTTGTATTTCTTGATGCAAGAAATCTTGATGTTGATATAAAGGATCGTTTTTCTAATATATATGCAAAGTGTCTTGAGGTTGGTCTGGATATTACCAAAGATCCTATTCCTGTTGTTCCTGCTGCACATTATTTTTGTGGAGGTGTAAAGACGGATCTCAGTGGGGCCACAATTATTCCAGGCCTGTATGCTGTGGGTGAGTGTGCCTGTAATGGAGTACATGGTGCTAATAGGCTTGCTTCTGTCTCTTTGCTGGAAGCTTTGGTGTTTGGGATAAGGGCAGGAAAAGATATTGCTTCTCGTGCAAAGAAACCTTCTAAGTTGCTTATGTCAGAGATAAGAGATTGGATATATCCTGCAAAAGAAGAGTTTTTTGATCCTGTTCTCATAGAGAGTGATCTTAAGTATCTTAGGGTTCTTATGTGGAATTATGTTGGCATTGTAAGAACACGTAAAAGGCTGGAAAGGGCTATGTCTGATATCCATTATTTAAAACAGCGTATAGAGCAGTTTTATAAATCTGCAGAAGTTCGCAAGGATATTGTTGAGCTTAGAAATGCAGTCCTTGTTGCTGAGATAATAACTAGGACAGCTTATGCTAATCCGTCTTCTATTGGATGCCATTATATAAAAACGGATTGATAAATGGCAAAAGATAAATTCCCCTATATGATTTTTTCTCCTGCTAAAGTTAATCTTCATTTAAAGATACTTGACAGAAGAGCGGATGGTTATCATAATATATTTTCGTTATTCCAGTGTGTATCCATGTCTGACAGGATATGGATTTGTTCTTTGACAGAACCGTCCGACTTGGTAGATGGTGTAGACGCCACTCCTGGGTCGAATACCTTGATAAAGGTATTAAATGAGTTTAGGTCTTATACCGGGCTTGATTTTTTTGCACATATACGTGTGGAGAAAAATATTCCTCAGGGTGCAGGTCTTGGAGGAGGCTCCAGTAATGCGGCATCTTTGCTCAAGGCTTTGAATGAGATTTTTTCTACACAGCTTGGTGTGGATGATCTTATAGAGATAGGTGCAAAAGTGGGGAGCGATGTTCCGTTTTTTTTAAAATCCCCTGCTGCAATTGTTTCTGGCAGAGGGGAGGTGCTAAAACCTATCAGAGCACGGGATGATTTTTTTATTGTTCTTGTTGAGCCTGGGTTTTGTGTTAATACTTCTGATGCCTATGCTTGGCTGGATGCATATGCTGAAGGAAATCCCGGGTTTTTTGATATGCAGGATCCTAATATAGAGGAGCAATATCTTTTTTTTGAGCCTGAGAAATGGGATTTTTATAATTCTTTTTTGCCTGTTCTTCTGGAACGTTTTCCAATCCTTCTAGACCTGGAGAGGTTATTGCGAACGTATGGTGCGGTCTATACCAATGTTAGTGGAAGCGGGAGTACTTTTTTTGGTGTTTTTAACTATGAGAGTGATGCACATAATGCATGCGTCAGTCTCAAGAAAAAAGGTTTTTCCGCACATTGTGTGAGACCTCTTTCTTTTTTCCCTGGGTAATATTGGCCTGCTGTGTCAGGCAAAATATAAGGAGTGGTTATGGAAGTAACAGACATCAGAATCAAGAAAGTAGAGGGGGACGGTAAGCTCAAGGCTTATGTTACTGTAACCTTTGACGACTGCTTTGTTGTGCATAATATAAAGGTGATTGAGGGTAAAAACGGTGCCTTTATAGCTATGCCCAGCAGAAAAACAAAGGATGGAGAATATAAAGATGTTGCACATCCCATAAAGGCAGATTTTAGAGAGAGGTTACAAAGTAGTATTTTGTCAATGTATGAGAATATGGGAGAAAAACTGGAAGTTTCTTCTTCCGAGAGTGCTAACTGATTGACACTTTTTTATAAATAAGTATTCTCTATTGCAGCTTGATAGAGCTGTTTTTTCTATAGTGGGACGTCGGCAAGTGGTAAGCCACCGGGTTTTGGTCCCGGCATTCGCAGGTTCGAATCCTGCCGTCCCAGTATGCTCATATAGCATCTAAATCTGTGTGAAGGAGTATAATGTGAAGAATGTAACACTTACTGCCTCTAAAAGAGTAGCTGGTAATAAAAGCAAAACAAATGCTCTCAGACGACAGGGTTTTATTCCTGCTGTTGTTTATGGTGCCGGAGAAGAGATTCCTGTGTCTGTAAATGCACGTGAATTTAACAAGACTTTTCATGGTGCTATCTCCGAAAATATTAGGATAGATCTTGATATTTCTGGAGATAAAAAAAGACAGGTTCTTATCAAGGATTACCAGTATGATCCTATCAAGTCCAAGATTGTTCATCTTGATTTTATAGAGCTTGATCCCAATAAGCCTATAAAGACTCATGTTCCTGTTCATCTGGAAGGTAATGCTCCTGGCGTGAAGTTAGGTGGTATTTTGGAGTTTTTTACTCAGGAACTTGAGGTGGAATGTTTGCCCAAAGATCTTCCGGAGTATATTGTTGTTAATATAGATAACCTTAACCTAGGTGATTCTATCCATGTTGCTGATATTTCTCTTCCTAATGGTGTTAAAATTATTTCTTCTAATGAACAGACTGTTGTTGCCGTAACTCATGCTACAAAAGAATCCACTGATGTGGTATCAGAAGAAGAGACAGAGGAAGAGGTTTCTGAATAATAGTGGCAAGAACCTTATATATCCTTGGATTGGGTAATCCGGGTAAGCGCTATGCATCTACACGGCATAATGTTGGTTGGTGGCTGGTAGATAGTATGGCGCTTTATTTTAACTTATCGTTTTCTTTAAAGAAGAATTATGAAGAGGCTTTTGGTAATGTGAAAGGCAATAAAGTTGTTTTGATAAAGCCTCTTACATACATGAACAACTCGGGTTCTATTTTTAAAAATATGTTTTTCCCAAAGGATGGACTTCCAGACAATCTTATAATATGTGCAGATCAGGTTGATCTGTCTCCTGGTAATGGGAGGCTAAGACTGGCAGGAGGTCATGCGGGACATAATGGTATAAAATCAATTATATCGGATCTGGGAACCAATAATTTTTATCGTTATTATATTGGTGTGGGCAGGCAAGCTCCAGGACAGGATCTTGCAGATTATGTACTTTCCATACCAACTCCTGATGAGAAAACAAGGATTTTTGAGACAATAGAAAGATTTGTAAATACGTTTAATGACTTACTCAATATGGAATATCAACGGGTTATGGAGGTGTTAAATAAGCGTTATTACAATGATTAAAGAAAAAGTTATTTCTTTTTTTAATATGCATCCTTTTTTAAAAAGATCAAGGATTGCTGTTGCTCTCTCAGGTGGTCCCGATAGTGTAGCCCTTCTGCATGTTTTGTATGAATTATCCTCCTTTTTTAACTTACGCCTTTCTGTTGTCTATGTCGAGCATGGTATTAGAGCATATGAGGAAAGAGCAAGAGAAAGACAAATGGTACTGGACTATTCTAAAAAATATAATCTTATATTACATGAAAAAATAGTTGCTCCTGGTTTTATAGAACACGTTGCATCTGAGAAATCAAGAAGTGTAGAAGATGTTGCAAGAGATATCAGATATGATTTTTTTTCCAGTCTTGTGAAAGAAGATAAAACGGATTATATTGCTACTGCACATACTGAAGACGATCAGGTAGAGACTATTTTTATGCGTGTTTTGAGTGGTTCTGATATTTTTGGTTTGCGTGGTATACCTGCTATTAGATTACCATATATCCGTCCTCTCCTGACGTGTACAAAAGAAGAGCTGTTAAGGTATATTTCTGAATTATCACTGGCATATGTAGTGGATAGCTCTAATCTTTCTAACGATTATTTAAGAAACAAGATTAGAAATATCGCTTTTCCTTTTTTAGAAAAATATTTTTCAGGGATAAAATCCGGGTTGCTTGCGCTTTCTCAAAAGGCAGAAATATTTTCCAAAGAATTGCAAGTATTAAAGACTTCTCTTGTTTGGAATTATGATTCATATGGTTATTATGTTGATTATAACAGTTTCTTACATGCCAGTGAGTTTGAACGTTATATGTGTCTGTACGAAGTATTCTCGATGTTGGGAAATAATTTACCTTTTTCCGAGTTGCCTTTTAAACATATATATGGACTTATAAAGGATCCCAAGAATATTTCCAGCATCAGATTGCTGTCGGGCAGAGGCTTTTTTTTGGAAAGATGCGGAGATAAAATATATGTAACAAGGGAGCTTGCTTATGGTTTGGAAAATGGTTATTTTCTAGAAGTGAAAACACCTGGCAAATATATGCTAGGAAATATAGGCTATGTTATAATTGATTTTGTGGAATATGGAAAAAATCCTGTTGGAACTTTTTCTTTTCCATGGTGTAATGAAAGGGCTTTTATAATACGTTCCAAAAAGCCTGGAGATGTTATTGAGTTTTCTAACCATAAGAAGGCAATAAATAAGTTTCTTCAGGAGTGGAATGTCCCAGTGGACAGAAGAGGGATGTTGCCTATAATAGAGGATACGGAGTTAGGAATAGTAGCTATACTTGGCTCTGTTTTTAATAAGGGGCAAGATATAATAAGACATGGTCTTCCTGCTTCTACGATGCAGGTTGCGATAAAATTTTTACAGGAGAGATAGAAAAGTGAATCAGGATAATGATCCCAAGAAACAGCCACCTTTTAACATTAATCCCAATACAAATAGGTTTGCATTGATTTTCCTAATTATTCTTATAGTATTGTTTGCCGCAAGTATTTTATTTTCTTCCGGTAGTATAGGAACAGAGATACCATATTCTGCGTTTATAAGCTATCTGGAGGAAGGAAAGATAAATTCTGTTACGATCATAGACCAGTTTGAAATTCATGGTACTTATTCTGGCAGAGGGGATAATCTCAATTTGTTTATTACAAAAATCCCCTACTATGATCCGGATCTTATATCCATACTAAAAAGCAAAGGGGTTACTGTAAAAGGAGATGTAAAAGGTGTTTCTCCTCTTAGAGTTATTCTGGAGACTATTCCCTGGATACTTATTTTTGCTTTTACCTGGTTTATGTTCAGACAGATGCAGTCTGGTGGTAATAAGGCTTTTTCCTTTGGTAAAAGTAAAGCTCGCTCTTATACTGATGGTAAAAAAGTAACGTTTGCTGATGTTGCGGGTCAGAAAGAAGCGAAACATGAACTTGAAGAGGTTGTTGAGTTTTTAAAGAACCCTGCTCGTTTTACCAAGATAGGAGCAAGGATACCAAAAGGTGTGTTACTCGTAGGCATGCCCGGTACAGGTAAAACTCTTCTTGCAAGAGCTGTAGCCGGTGAGGCGGGAGTGTCTTTCTTCCACATGTCTGGTTCTGATTTTGTTGAGATGTTTGTAGGTGTGGGTGCCGCAAGGGTCAGGGATCTTTTTGACCAAGCCAGAAAAAACTCACCATGCATAATTTTTATAGATGAGCTTGATGCTGTGGGTCGTGTAAGAGGTGCTGGTTACGGAGGAGGCCATGATGAACGTGAGCAGACCCTCAACCAGCTTCTGGTGGAAATGGACGGATTTGAAAGCAAAGAAGGTATTATTGTGCTTGCAGCTACCAATAGGCCTGATGTCCTTGATCCTGCATTACTTAGACCAGGGCGTTTTGACAGACAGGTGGTTGTTGATATGCCAGATATAAAGGAACGTGAGGCTATTCTTAAGATTCATGCAAGGAAAGTACCTATAGGAGAAGATGTGGATTTTGAGCGTCTTGCAAGAGGAACTGCCGGTAGTTCCGGAGCGGACCTAGAGAACATGGTAAATGAAGCAGCATTGCTTGCTGCAAGAAAGCATAAAGACAAAGTAAATATGGAGGACTTTGAGGAGGCACGCGACAAGGTTATAATGGGTGTTGCAAGAAAATCGAGGGTTCTCAGTAAAGAAGAAAAAGAAAAAACAGCGTACCACGAATCCGGGCATGCACTTCTCCATTTCTTTTTGAACAATGCGGATCCTCTCCATAAGGTTACCATAATACCAAGAGGCAGAGCACTGGGAATGGCAGTTTCTTTACCTGAGAAAGACGAATATTCCAAAGGTAGAAACTGGCTTCTTGATAGAATAAAAATTGCCTTTGGCGGATATGCTGCAGAGAAAATTGTCTACAATGAAACGACAACTGGCACTCAGCAGGATATACGTTATGCTACAGATCTTGCACGTAAGATGGTCTGTGAGTGGGGAATGAGTGAAGAACTGGGTCCTGTAGCTCTAGGACAGGAAGATGAGCCTATATTTATTGGTAAGGAAATTGCAAGGCATAAGGACTACTCAGAAGAAACAGCAAAAAGAATAGATGAGGCTATACATAAGCTTCTAAAGGATGCTCTTGATGATGTGTTTAAAATCCTTACGGAAAATAAAGATAAACTTGATTCTCTTGCTCGTGCACTTGTAGAGAGAGAAACACTTACTGAGTCCGATATTTGTGATCTTTTAAACATAAAGCCAAAGCGGCAAGCAGAGGGCGCTTGATAAGAGTTATTTTTTTGCCGAATATATTGGCATGAAGTCTACCATAAACTTAATAAAACCGGTATGTATCTTGCTTGTCTTTATATCAGGATGTATACCGGTTTTCTCTCAAACACAAGAAAAAACCATAGCAAAATCATATCTCAAAGAAGCAGAGCATTTGTTTGAGCTTAAAAAATACTCTCAAGCACTGAGCATGGCAAACAAAGGCCTTGAGTTCTCTCGCGAACCCAAACTTTTTTTTATTGCAGCAAAGTCTCTTTTTATTCTTAATGCAGATGGAAAAATAGCCAGAGAGTATGCGAGAGAAGCGGTAGATTTATCCAATACTAGTAGTTTTGACGAGAGAGAAGAGTTTCTTGTTTTGTATTATAAAATATTATACAGACAAAAAGAGTATAATTTTATTGTATCCGAGATAACAAAATTGATAGAAAAGAATGAAAACATTTCTCCTGAGCTATACAGAATATATATTTCTTCTCTAAAAAGGTTAAACAAGACGGAGAAGCTTAATGATGTTCTCCCTGTAGTTTTGTCTATTTTTCCAGATGATGCGTGGTTTTATATTTTTTCTGGACTTTATTCTTCTGTACCTATTTCTGAGCTTTTTGATTATGCTACGATATCTACCGAGGACTTAGCTCAGCTTATAGGAATGTTTTTTTATGATGATAGTTTTGATTTGATTCCTGTTTCTATTTTTCATTCTCTTGATATTTCTGAAAGCAATTCTTTGATATCTGCTTTTTCCCTTCTTGCTGATAGCATGGATACAAAAAAGTGGAATATTTTTTTACAACAGGGCGGATATAGGCAGAGGGAGCTTATGCTTGCTTTATATCAAAATAAGGCAATAGATATAGACAGGATAAAACAGGCTTATGACTTCTTTGATGCTACTGACCACATGACTTGGGATACTAATATGGATATGTTCCCCGAGTATAAAATAGACATAAATAATTCTGGAATAGCTACTATGATATATGATGAAAATCAGGATAATCGTCCAGAACTTGTAATAAACTATGAACATGCTTATCCATCGGATATGTATGTGTATGCTGATGAGCAGATATGGAAAATAGTATATGATCCTTATCCTGCTGTTGTCTCCGTGGAACTTATAAGTCAATCAAAACACGTAGAATATAAGCTTATACCTCTCTCACTTGAGATTCCCATAAACGGAATACCCGTACAAAGTGAGAACTGGGTATTGTCCCCTTGGGGAGGGAATGTCCCTTCCTTTGTTATTCCTGTTTCCGACATTCTAAATCACACTTTGGAAATAAATGTATATGATTCTAAGCAGCCAAACAAAGCATATGTAAATATAAGAATGTCAGGTAATAAAATAAATATGCTCAGAGCAAGACTGCTGGATGGTGATTCCTGGGACATGATGGTCTGGTATAAGGATGGATATCCTGAGTATGGAAAACGAGATCTTGATGGCAATGGTTTTTTTGAGATACAGGATACCTACGATGTTGATGGGAATGTAACCAAAAGTTCTTACAACGGTTTAGATAATAACTATAGTCTGGTGTATGATTATAAGGACTCGTCTTTTCTATGGGTATTTAAAGAAGGGGAAAAGGTAAAAAAACTGGTAACAGAGGATAAATGGGGAGGTGCCATTGTTTTTAATGAGCTGCTTAAGGAATTGTATAGGTAAAGTTATAATTATCAATGCAATGCTACTTATTTTTTTTGTATCCTGTAATACGCCCATGCCAGAAGAATATAAGCATGGTATTGATATACGTAATTTAAAAAAAGAACAAATAGAGAAACTATTGAATGACGGAGAAAATGAGATAGTACTTTCTCTTTCGAATTCTCTTAAATCATCACCTTCTGACTTTCATGAACTTACTTCCTCTTTTCTGAATGAAGTAGAAACCAAAGCTCTGGTTTCTCTAAAACTTGAGTATAAAAAAAGCATAGAAAACAAAATTGACTATGATAGAGCTCTTAGTATTGCTCAAACTTTTTATGCCTATAATGACAGCTTTGATACCTTAAAAGAAGTTTATAATCTTATCTCTGATTCTCAAGGACTTTCTCCATATGTTATGGCTTCTTATTATAAGCACCTTTATGATTTTTGTTCTCATGCCATGCGAGAAGATGAGTTTCTGTCTGATAGAGATATTAAAGACCGGATTATAGCCTTACAAAAAAAATATCCCGAGCTAAAAATGTATATAGAGGATTTATTCCCTTTAGATTTTGTTCTTATAGATGGAGATAAAAAAGATATACCAGTTAGTCCTGATGTTCTTTCATCCAATGTTCCTATCATATGGGTAGAAAACGGGCTTACTGTGTCCAATGGTATGTATGTGCCTGATATAAGAATAGGAAGCGGATTTTTTATTGACAGAAAAGGATATATTCTAACCAACTACCATGTGATAGCACCCGTTGTTGATCCCAAAAACGAAGGAATAAGCCATCTATATATAAAGATGCCAAATGATGAAACACATAAAATACCGGCTAAGGTCGTGGGATACGACAGCCTTATGGATATTGCATTATTAAAGACAGAATATATTCCTGGCTATGTTTTTAGTATTTCTCCTAGAGATAGTATCGAGCAGGGTGAGACTGTCTATGCAATTGGTTCTCCTGGGGGATTATCGAGTACTATTACTAAGGGTATTATATCGGCTTTAAACAGAAGGTTTCTTGAGCTCGGGGATCTTATACAGCTTGATGCTCCTGTAAATCCAGGAAACTCAGGTGGGCCTGTTATTGATGATGCTGGAGGTGTTATAGGTATTGTTGATGCTGGTATAGAAACTTTTGAAGGTATAAATTTTTTTATCCCTTCTTATTGGTTTCCTTATGTATTACCTCGTTTGTACAAAGGCGGGGAGGTGATACATCCCTGGCTTGGCTTGGATTTATATGAATCAGGCATGGAGGTATCTGTAAAATCCGTTTTGCCAGGCAGCACTGCAGAACTGGCAGGTATAAAGAAAGGTGATATTATACAGGCTGTTAACGGTATTGAAATTGATAGTATAAAAAGTCTACAAAAAGCACTTTTTATTATAGAACCCAATACACTTGTTAGGATTATAGTAAGAAGAGGTAGTGAAGTTCTTGTCTCTTATGTTGTTACAGGTAAAAGAGATAATGATTATCTCAAATCCAGGGCTAAGTCTTTTTCTTTTGAACAGATTTGTTCTGTTTTCCTGGGAATGGATGTTGAGAAAACTTCTAACAATACTTATGTAGTAAGTCATATATACGGAGGAGGACTTGCGGATAATTCTTCTTTTTCTGTTAATGATTCTTTCACTCTTAAAACCCTAAAAATAACTAACGGCTCAATAAGAATTATCATAGTTGCAAAGCGTATAAAGGACGGATATATGGAAACATATCTGGGGCTTGATGTTCCGCTCTCTTCCACGGATATCTTGTAAATTTTTTGATAATTTTGCTGTTTTCTCTGGATTTTGTCCCTCCCGCGTATTAGATTAATATTAATATAAGCAGGAGGGAGTTTATATGTCCATCAATATGAAAAAAAAGTTGTATCCGATACTGTCCGGTCTTGAGGAAAATATAGTGCTGATTAGGCAGTCATCTTCTCCCTTGAGTATATTAAATAAAATATCATTTGGTTTAAAAGACATATTTGACCTTGCTCTGCATAATGGCAACAGTGTGCTTGCCGATGTCTCCAATACTCTATATCTGTTTATTGAGCAAGCAATAGATAAAGATGCAGCACTTTCTGAGATAGAAGATATTTTGGCTCTTTCTATGGAATACTTTTATCTGAGTTCAGAAGATATGCCCCAATATCAGCATGTAGAGGAAGCTGATATGATAAAGAGGACGGTTTTTGGCTTTTTGTCTCGTCTTGATGGGGTAGAATATAAGAATTCTCCTACTGGTGTGAGTACCGGCAATATTAGTGCATAAAATGCTTGCAATAGGCATTTTTTTGAGTTATAAAGGAAAAAACAATTAGCGAAGGAGAGAGTATGGGGAGTCGAGGAGAAATTTTTTCTTCTAAGGTTTTTGCCGGAAAGAGGACGTACTTTTTTAATGTAAAAGAGAACAGGTATGGCGATCTTTTTCTTGCTCTTGTAGAAAGCAGAAAAGATGTAAGCGGTGAAGGCTTTGAGAGAGATCAGATTGTGGTATATAGAGAAGACCTTTACAGGTTTGTCAACGGTCTTAAGGAAGCTCTCAAGGAGATGGAGAAGCTGGACCAGCAAAAGAATGGCGATGAATTGGGCTCCTTCCATATCTAACAATAGCTTCTCTGTGTGATTGGGTAGGATATCCTTTGTGTTTTTCAAAGCCATAGTTGGGACAGAGCAGGCTGTATCCTTCCATCCAGATATCCCTCAGGTATTTTGCAACTATTGAGGCTGCCATTATGGGCGGATGCAGACTGTCTCCTTTTATAACTGCTGTGCAATTATCTATCCCCTCCGGTATCCACTTGCCATCTACAAGTACCATAATTTCTTTTTCGCAGAGCCCTGCTTTGTGGCACATGTTTTTATAAGCCCTTTGCATAGCAAGAAGGCTTGCCCTGTGTATGTTTATCCTGTCTATCTCATCCGGCCATACCCAGCCTGTCCCTACAGCAATTGCAGAGTCCTTTATGACAGAGTACATCTTTTTTCTCTGTGATGCGCTCAGTTTTTTTGAGTCTCGCAGAAGAGGATGAACAAAGCCTTTGGGAAGTATTACACTTGCTGCGGTAACCGGCCCTGCAAGAGGTCCGCGTCCTGCTTCGTCTATGCCGCATATCTCCATGTCCATATGCTACAGCTTTTTTATCCTTTTTACCAGTTATACCGAACGCGCTATGACGCAGAGCGTCATAGCGCTGCCTCCGGCGGGAGTGTGATAAAAAGAGATTCTTTCTGCTATTTGCCAAAGGCAGCGGAAACTGTGCCGCTCCTGCCATTATTACTGTATGACGGGCGCAGTTTCCGCGTTCGGTATTATTTGTTTTTATGAGTAATTGACACTATCTTTTTATTGCCGTATATTCTCAATTGTATAAAGATTTATCTATAACATCTCTTTTAGAGAGGGGGAATTTTATGAAAATTGCCATCAATGGCTTTGGTAGAATTGGGCGTAATGTGTTTAAGATTGCTCTTGAGAAGGGCGTTGAGGTTATTGCTATAAACGACCTTACCAACACAAAGACTCTTGCACATCTGCTCAAGTATGATTCCACTCAGGGTAAGTTTCCCGGAGAGGTTTCTTATGATGATGAGCATCTTATCGTAAATGGTAAGAAGTATCGCGTAACTGCAGAAAGGAATCCAAAGCAGATTCCTTGGGGTGAGTCTCCCGATGTGGTTATCGAGTCCACAGGTGTTTTCCGCTCTAAGGAAAGCCCCAAGGGTGGTTTTGGAGATCATCTTGTCAATGAGAAGTATCCTGCAAAGAAGGTTATTCTTACTGTTCCCGCTAAGGACGGTATAGATAAGACTATCGTTCTTGGTGTTAATGATGATGATCTTAAGCCAGAGGATAACTGTGTTTCTAATGCTTCTTGTACAACCAACTGTCTTGCTCCTGTTGTCAAGGTGCTTAATGATAAGTTTGGTGTCAAATCTGGTTTTATGACCACAGTGCATGCTTATACTAACGACCAGATTATTCTCGACGGTCCTCACAGTGACCTCAGAAGAGCTCGCTCCTGTGCTGTTTCTATTATTCCTACTTCCACGGGTGCTGCTAAGGCCATAGGCCTTGTTCTTCCTGAGCTCAAGGGCAAGCTTGACGGTGTTGCAATGCGTGTTCCTGTTCCTACAGGTTCTATTGTTGACCTCGTTGCAGAGCTTGAGAAGCCTGCCACTGTTGAGGAAATCAATGCTGCTATGAAGGCTGCTTCTGAAGGTGAGCTTAAGGGTATCCTTGCTTACACAGAGGATCCTATTGTTTCTGTGGATATCATCCACAATCCTCATTCTTCTATCTTTGATGCTCAGAGCACAATGGTGCTTGACGGCAACAAGGTTAAGGTTTTCTCCTGGTATGACAACGAGTGGGGTTATTCAAACCGCGTTGTTGACCTTGTGAAGAAGCTCGAAAAATACTGCTAATTATCTTTATAATATCCGGGCACCTGCTGCCCGGATATCTTTTTATCTTTTTTCTTGCCGGGAGGGTTATTATGGCACTCAAGACTGTTAAAGATTTTGATTTAAAGGGTAAACGTGTTCTTGTTAGAGTTGATTTTAATGTTCCTCTCAAGGATGGTGTTATTACCGATGACACAAGAATCAGGGCTGCGCTCCCCACTCTCAACTATATTCTTGAGCAGGATGCTGCACTTGTTATTATGAGCCACCTTGGAAGGCCCAAGGGAGAAAAAAAACCTGAGTTTAGTCTAGCTCCTGTTTCCAAGAGACTGGAAGAGCTTCTTGGTAAAAAGGTTATCATGGCCTCAGATTGTATAGGTCCTGAGGTTGAGAAGCTTGCTTCTGAGCTTAAGCCGGGTGAGGTTCTTCTTCTGGAAAATGTCAGATACTATAAAGAAGAGACCAAGAATGATCCCGACTTTGCTAAGAAACTTGCTTCCCTCGGTGATGTGTATGTCAATGATGCCTTTGGTACTGCACACAGAGCTCATGCTTCTACAGAGGGTGTTGCTCATCATCTCCCGGCTGCTGCTGGTTTTCTCATAGAGAAAGAGGTTTCTTTCTTCTCCAAGGTACTGGAAGCTCCAGAAAAGCCTTTTGTAGCTGTTATAGGCGGAGCAAAGGTTTCTACCAAGATTGCTGTTCTTGAGTCTCTGCTTTCCCGCTGTACCTGCATGGTAATAGGAGGCGGTATGGCTTATACCTTTCTCAAGGTGCAGGGACACACTATAGGTAATTCTCTTCTTGAAGAAGATTTTCTTGATACTGCAAGCTCTTTCCTCAAGAAGGCTGAGGAACTTGGGGTTGAGGTTATTTTGCCAGTAGACCATGTAGTGGCATCCGAGTTTTCCGAAAATGCAGCTCCAGAGTATGTGGATTCTGCTGATATACCTGAGGGTAAGATTGGCCTTGATGTAGGTAAGAAAACAGTAGAAAAGGTTTGTGCACGTATTTCTGAGGCAAAAACTGTTGTATGGAACGGACCCATGGGAGTTTTTGAGTTCCCTGCTTTTGCAGAAGGTACAAAGAAGGTTGCTGAGGCTATTGCCAATTGTCCGGGAACAACTGTTGTTGGAGGTGGTGATTCTGTTGCTGCAGCCAATGCTTTTGGCGTGGCCGACAAAATGAGCCATGTTTCTACTGGTGGTGGTGCTTCGCTTGAATTTCTGGAGGGGAAAGCTCTCCCCGGAATAGAGGTGTTGAAGAATTGATTGTTTTGCTGTAGTATTGCAAAAAATATATAGGAGATTGTTGTGAAGAGACAGGCTTTTATCGCTGGAAACTGGAAGATGCATAAGACAACAGGTGAGGCTGTTGCTCTTGCTTCCGGTCTTGTTGATAATCTAAGGGGTGTTAATCATAAGATTATGATAGCTCCTCCCTTTACTGCTTTGCAGGCAGTAAGCGAGGTTGTAAAGGGGAGTAATATCCTTCTTGGAGCTCAGAATATGGCCTCTGTAAGAGAGGGAGCACACACAGGCGAGGTGTCTGTGCTTATGCTCAAGGACTTGGGCGTATCGGTTGTCATACTTGGACATTCTGAGCGCAGACTTATATACGGGGAATCAGATAAGCTTATAAATGAGAAAGTAAAACTTGCTCTGGAAGAAGGTCTTGAGGTTATACTCTGTGTAGGTGAGACTCTTGAACAGAGAGAAGCAGGTAAGGAAAACGCTGTGGTAGAAGAGCAGCTTAGAGCAGGTCTTGCAGGTATAACAGAAGAGCAGCTCAGAAACATAACAATAGCTTATGAGCCTGTGTGGGCTATAGGTACAGGAAAGACTGCAAGTCCTCAAGATGCAGATAATATGCATGCTCATATAAGAAAGGTTGTTGCAGAGCTCTACAGCCAGACTGCTGCTGATTCTCTTATAATTCAGTATGGTGGTTCTGTGAAACCCTCCAATGTAAAAGACCTTATGGCAATGGAAAATATAGACGGAGCTCTCGTAGGAGGTGCTTCCCTTTCTGTAGAGAACTTTGTTCCTATTGTTACCTTTGATAAGTAGGAGTTACTATGGCGATTCTGGGAATATTTTTTATCGTACTTCTTGTTATTAGTGCTTTGCTTCTTATTCTTATTGTGCTTGTCCAGGATGAGCAGGGCGAGGGACTTGGAGGTATCTTTGGTGGTGGTTCTGCTTCTCAGGTTTTTGGCGTACAGTCTGAGAACGTACTTACAAAGACTACCAGGGTACTTGCTCTGATATTCTTTCTGAGTGTAATAGGCATAGCCTGGGTGTATAGTTCTGGTAGCACTGATATTACTTCTGATTCTGTTATCAATACTGCTACACAAGAGCAGCTTAAGGAAAATCCTTCTTGGTGGGAGGAAGAAAATACCAGCTCCGATAATTCCCAGGGTCAGGATACTGCGGCAGATACGGAGCAGCCTGCTGCCTCAACCGACAAGGTGGAGTAGTCCGTATTCTGTACTTTCTTGTGATATTAATGCAGATAGTGTTCTCGTTCCTTTGCGTTATAGTAGAGGAACGAGTTATATTAAAAAGCTAGAAGCTTGATATAAAAAAGAGGCAGGAGTTTCCTGCCTCTTTTCTTTATGCATCTTTATTTATGCTGGCCAGATTTTTCTGCCGCCACCAGGAGGAACAATAGCATCTATCTTTGCAAGTTCTTCCTGTGAAAGAGGCGGAAGGTTTGCCGCTTTGATATTGGATTCTGCTTGCTTTACATTCTTGATACCAGGAATAACCGTAGACACGGCTGGATTGGCCAGCACAAATCCAAGTGCTAGCTGAGCAAGCCCTCTCTCTGATGTTTCCAGGTTTTTAAGCCTTTTTACCTTATCCAGATCATCCAAGAAAATCTTATACTCATCTGGATTATCATGCCAGCGCTGCCTGAAATCGCCATCAGGGAACCTTGTGTCCTTGGTATATTTACCAGTAAGAATCCCCATAGCAAGAGCTCCTCTAATTATTACACCAATATTATTTTGCAGACAATATGGCAGAATATCCTTCTCACTTGTCCTGTTTAATATACTGTAATCTATTTGCAGAGTATTTGTCTGACCATCGTGGTTAAACGCCTTAAGGTATTCAAAATCGCTAGTGCTCACGCCGTAGGCTCTCACCTTACCCTGTTCCCTGAGTCTTAAGAAACCCTCCAGAAATATCTCCATTGTAGGATCCCTAAAGTTTATATGACTTTGTATTACATCAATATAATCTGTCTTTAACCTTTTGAGGTTACTCTCAACCCCCTCAATAAGCTTTTCTACCGTGGTATAAGATGTGCTGCCCTTTTCTCCATCAAAATCGCGCCAGCCAATCTTTGTTGCAACTATAAACCTATCTCTGCGGCCATGCATCGCTTGACCCAAAAGCTCTTCGCTGTGGCCATTTCCATATACATCTGCCGTATCAAAAAAAGTTATTCCATTATCCAGCGCATAGTCTATTGCAGAAAGAACATCCCTGTCATCAGTAGGTCCCCATGCATCCCCTCCGGCAGCCCACAAACCCATACCAATCTCGCTTACATTTATACCGGTATTACCAAGCTTTCTATACCTCATCACTTCTCCTTTAAAATATATTTTATATAATATAACAGTTTTTATATGTATTGTAAATTTTTTATTAAAAATAAACACCGAACGCAGTATGACGCGACAGCGTCATACTGCTGCCTCTGGCATCATATTAGTATAGGGAAATGCTAAGGATAGTGATAAAATTCCTTGCATAAAAAAAGGGCTGTCGAAGGACAGCCCATAAATTTAAAAATATTTTAAGCCTTGTTGTCAGAACCAAGCACATTGATGATTTTGTGCTTGTAGAGTTCCTTGAGCTCTGCTCTTGCAGGTCCTAGGTATTTGCGAGGATCAAACTCTGCAGGCTTTGTAGCAAGGATTTCTCTTATTTTTGCTGTCATAGCAAGACGGCCATCGCTGTCTATATTGATTTTACATACTGCCGATGTGGCTGCCTTTCTGAGCTGTTCCTCGGGAATTCCTACCGCATCCTTGAGAGCTCCGCCGTACTTGTTTATTATCTCTACGTACTGCGGGGGTACGGAGGAAGAACCGTGAAGAACGATTGGGAATCCGGGGATTCTCTTTTCTATCTCTTCCAGGATATCAAACCTGAGAGGTGGAGGTACTAATCGTCCGTCAGGGAGTCTCTCGCACTGTTCTGGTTTAAACTTATTGGCACCGTGAGATGTTCCTATTGCAATTGCAAGGGAATCTACTCCTGTGCGGGACACAAAGTCTTCTACCTCTTCCGGGCGTGTGTAGATTGTTTTTTCTGCTACAACCTCATCCTCTACGCCTGCGAGTACTCCGAGCTCTCCTTCTACAGTAACATCGTACTTGTGTGCGTATTCTACTACGCGTCTTGTGAGCTCTATGTTTTCCTCATAAGGAAAGTGAGAACCGTCAATCATAACGGATGAGAAGCCCATGTCTATGCAGGACTTACATGTCTCAAAACTGTCTCCGTGGTCAAGGTGGAGTACTATGGGAATCTCATAGCCGAGTTCCTTGGCATATTGTACTGCACCTTCTGCCATATATCGGAGAAGTGTTTGGTTAGCGTACTCACGTGCGCCTTTTGATACCTGAAGTATCACAGGGGAGCGGGTTTCTACACAGGCCTGTATTATTGCCTGGAGCTGCTCCATGTTGTTAAAGTTGTATGCCGGTATTGCATACTTTCCTGCAATGGCCTTTTTAAACAGCTCTTTTGTGTTTACAAGACCCAAATCTTTATAAGAAATCATTTATTACTCCTTAAGAAAGGATTTCTTTTTTCATATTATGTGCTTTGTTTTATGCTGTCAATAATATGTGAATGTAAATTCTTATGCTTTTTGTTCTTGTTGTTTTCTGCCTGTGTATATTGACACTTTTTCTATGTGTTTTAATACTGAAACGAATGAGAAGGCTTTTTTCTTTTTATTTGTTTGTTTCTTTTGCAGCTATGTTTTTTTTCTCGTGTTCTTCTTATTCTGTGCTTTTTGTTATAAGTCCTCAGACGCGTCTTGTTATGGAGGAGATTGATTCTACTTTTCTGTCTAAGCTTGATAGGTCTGGTGTCCGTGTCGTTGTCTGGAGTCAGGGGGAGCCTGTTGCTCTTCCTAGCGGCGATTTTTCTTCTGTTGTGCTTGGTCCTGTTGTGCTTACAAGTAGAGATTTGCTTCCTGCTGTAAGGCGTGCGTTTCCTGAGCTTCCTGTTAGAGGTTTTGTTTTTTCTTCTGCTTTTGCTTCTTCTCTCTCTTCCGAAGGTGTTGATGTTGCTGTTGTTTCCGGTGCTAGTGCTTTTACTAAGCTTGCTTCTTGGCTTAATGATGAGGGGTTTAATAGGGTTATTCTTCTTTCTTATGCAGATGATGGGGGGCTTTTTTCTTCTTTTTCTACTGTTAATGGTGTAAGCAGGTTGGTGCTTGGAGATGGGGCTTCTTTTGATTCTGTAAGGGCTGCTCTGCCTTTGCCTTCTTCTGATAATCGTATTGCTGTTGTGTGTTTTTTTCCTGATTTTTTAGATGAGCTTCTTGATTTTTATGCAGGCAGGGATGGTGTTGTTATAGTAGCAGTTGGTGTGACGGATTTTTCTTTTCTTGTTAGGGCTTCTTTGGTTCCGGATGTGGATTCTGTTGTTTCTTATGTTGCAGGAAGGTCGGAGTTTCCTGTGTGGCGTTTTGTTTATCAGATGAATTGATTTTTTTGCCAAAGGCAGCGCTGGACGCGTTAGCGTCCATGCGCGTTCGGTTTTTTGTGTTTTGGGAGTTTGGTATGGATGGTTATGCGGTTGAGAGTCTTGAGTTTTTTAGGGTTGTAGATGAGGTTGTTTCTTATGCTATGAGTTCTGAGGGGGCGGAGAGGCTGAGGGGGCAGGGTTTTTTTTATTCTGAGGATGAGATTGCAGATGAGTTAGAGCTTGTTTCCGAGTGGCGCTTTCTTATGGAGCAGGGGCTTCCTGTGTCTGGGGCTTTTCCTGATATTGGAGAGGTTCTTGAGGCTGCTCAGAAGCCGGGGATGGTGCTTTCTCTGGATGATTTGTGTGCTGTGATGCTCTTTTTTAAGGAGATTTCCCGCCTGCGTTCTGTTCTTGTGTCTGCTGAGGCTGTTGAGCGTCTTAGGGCTCTTGCGGGTTCTGTTTATGATTTTTCTTTTGAGTATGAGTTTTTTTCGCGTTATCTTGAGTTTCCTCCTGCTGTAAGGGAGGATGCTTTGCCTGAGCTTGCGGAGATAAGGCAGAGTATGCGCAGGATTTCTGCGGAGATTGAGAGGATTGCTTCTTCTTATCTTAAGAATCCTTCTCTTGAGGGTGCTTTTAATTCTCTTGTGCCTACTCAGAGGGAGGGTCGTACTGTTCTTGCTGTTGTTTCTTCCAGGCGTTCTCTTGTAAAGGGGATTGTCCATGAGGTGTCTGACTCCGGGGCTACGTGTTTTATTGAGCCTTTTGAGATTGTAGAGCAGAATAATCTTCTTGTTTCTGAGCAGAATCGTTACAAAGAGGTTGTCAATAAGCTTTTTGCAGAGCTTACAGAGCGGTTGCGGGCTGTACTGCCCGAGCTTAATGATGCAAGGGATGTTTTGGGTCGTTTGGATGCTGCTTATGCAAAGGCTCGCTATGGTGTTGTACATGACTGCGTACCTGCTTCTCCTGGTTCTAGGTTTGCCGGGAAGGCTCTGAGGCATCCTCTTCTTGGTTCTTCCTGTGTTCCTGTTGATTTTGAGTTTGATGAGAATAGCCGGATATGTGTTTTATCCGGTGCCAATGCAGGTGGTAAGACTGTTTTTTTAAAGACTCTTGGCTTGTGTGTGCTTATGCATCAATTTGGTATGGAGGTTCCTGCTGGTGAGGGGACTGTTCTTCCTGTGTGTTCTTCTGTCCATGTTGCTCTGGGAGATGAGCAGTCTCTTGATAATGCTCTTTCTACTTTTTCTGCATATGCAAAGCGTCTTGCGGAGATTCTTTCTGCATGCAGGGGGGGGGAGCTTGTTTTGCTTGATGAGCTTGGTTCTGGTACTGATCCCCAGGAGGGGGGTGCGCTTTCTGTTGCGGTTCTTGAGGAACTGCGTGCGCGCGGTGCTTTTGTCCTTGCTACGACGCATGTCGATTATCTTAAGGTCTATGCATCATCTACTCCGGGAGTTTTTAATGCGAGTGTTAATTTTGATGAGAGGGATTTTAAGCCTCTTTTTACTATTACTCGCGGTCTTCCTGGTATGAGTTATGCGCTTGTGATTGCGCGTCGTATGGGGGTTCCTGATTCTGTTGTGTGTGCTGCAGAGGGGATTCTCGCGGAGGGTGGGAGCGAGTTTTCCGCTCTGTTGAGGCGTGTGCAGGAGCGTGAGACTGAGCTTTCTGAGCTTGCAAAAAAGCTTGAGGAAAGGGAAAAAGCTCTTGCCGCCATAGAGATGGAGCTTGCAGAGAGGCTGGAGCGGGTAAAAGAGCGTGAGCGGGTCTTGCGCAGAGAAGGGTTGGTTGAGCTTCGTTCTTTTCTTGCGGAGGTCAGAAGAGAGCGAGAGGCGCTTGTAAAAAGGTTGAGGGAAGCTGAGAAGGCTCTTAATGCAAGGGCGATGCAAAATGGGGAATATTTCTCTGAGAGAAAAGCAGGAGAGACAGATAGTGGCTCTTACGACAGCAAAAAAGGGGATGTTGGCAGAGATGTGTCCAGAGGTGTATATAGTGCGGAAAATGATACTCTCCGCTTTGGCAGAGAAACAGGTACAGCTGCTGTGGATTCTGAGGATTATGCTGCGTTTATGGGGCTTGCCAAGAGGCTAGAGGCGCGGCTTGAGAAGGAGGAGCAGGCGCTTTCTGCCGAAAGGCTTCCTTCTAAAACTTCTGATTTTTCTGTAGGTATGAGGGTTATCCATAGGCTTACTGGGAGGACGGGGGAGATTGTGGGACGCGATAAGAAGGGATGGGTTGTTTTGTTTGGCAGTCTCAAGATGGTTATTCCTGCTTCTGACTTGCGTGGTGCAGGGGAGAGTGAGAAGATAAAGCAGGAGTCTGTCAAGGTTCTTGTTGAGGCTGATATGGATTCTGCTGTGCCTCAGGTTTTGGATGTACGGGGGATGCGGCTAGAGGAGGCACTTATGGAAGTTTCTGCTTATATTGAGCGTGCAGCTGTTGCTGGGCTTAGGGAGCTTGCAATTGTGCATGGGACAGGTGCAGGAGTACTGCAGAAAGGCATTGGTGATTTCTTGCGTACCAACCCTATTGTGGAGAGTTTTGACTTTGCACGTCCGGAGGAGGGCGGTTTTGGCAAGACCCTTGTGCATCTCAAGTTCTAAAAGAAATTTATTTTATACCGAACGCACAGCCCGCATATAATCGCGGGCTGTGCTGCCTTTGGCCTAGGTTCTTGAGAGTTATTTTCAAGACTTTGCTTCTTATTAGCCGTTGGCAGGAGTCCCTGCGCCTTTGTCTTTTTTGTTTTGCTATATGGGTGCAGGGACGACGTTCGGTATAATTTATTTGTTTTGTTTGATTTTTGGGTAGTGATAGGTTATCATATCCTTATGCAATACAATGCATCTAATCCTGATGAATATATAAAACAGATTGATCCTGTCTGGAAAGATGCTTTTGTTAGACTGCGTGATTCTATAAAGCGTAGTCTTGACATAGGTTTTATAGAAACTATGCAGTATGGTATGATATCTTATGTAGTATCTAAGGACGTTTTTCCAGAAGGTTATCATGTTGCAGGTGATAAATTGTTGCCTTATATAAGTATAGCAGCTCAAAAGAGATATATAAGTGTCTATCATATGGCAATATATGCAGATGATAGGCTTATGGATTGGTTTGTATCGGAGTGGAATAAACGTTGTGATTATAAGCTGGATATGGGGAAAAGTTGTATAAGGTTTAAAAATGGCTCCAAAATCCCTTATAAGCTTATTGAAGAACTTGCTGGGAAAATGAGCGCAAAAGAGTGGGTGCAGCTGTATAAAAAAATCTCAAAGTAAAGCATGGCAGCTTTTTTTTTAGTTTTACAATCGTTAAGATTGTGATTTATTGTATTTTTTCTTGTCATAAGTTGTGCTATATATTAGTATATCGTCTCAAAAATATTTGTGCTTTTCAATATTTGATACATGGAGTATACTGTATGGGTAAAAACGTATGGGGGGAGATATGATGGGAGGGGATTTTGTTTCCTGATAATTTTAATCTTATCATAGGCTTATTGCATTCTCTTCCTTATGGTACGGATTCCACTGTAATATCCGATTATTATAGCAATATTATAAAACCTCTTGTTTCCAAGATATATGCACGCAGAAATGTTCCCCTGTGTGTGTATTATTCGGGTGCTCTGCTTGAGATGCTTGAGCCGGAAAACGGAGCTTTTTTTAATGTGATACGTGAGATATCAGATAGAAAACAGATAGAGATTCTTGGTGGATGTTTTTACGAGTCGCTTTTGCCTTTTGTTCCAAGACCGGAGAGGATTGCAGGTATAGAAAAGCTTACTACTTTTATCAGACAGGAGTTTGGTAAGAGACCAAGGGGCTGTTTTTTGGGACATGGTGTATGGTCGCAGGAGATAGTACCTGTGTTTTCTACTGCCGGGATGGATTATGTCCTATTCCCAGATTCTCATCTTGTTTATGCTGGTATCGGTTCTGCGGATATTTTTAAACCCTATATTACGGAGCATGACGGCAAAACTTTAAAGCTGCTTCCTTATGTTACTCGTCTTCCGGATAATACCTATTCTTCAAGATACGATGACTTTCTTGCTTTCTTTGCTTCAAGAGTGAAAACAGGCAGTATGCTTATTCTGTTAGAAGATACATCTTCCTGGCTTGGGCTATCTGTTGCAGATAAGAAGAAAAGGCTAGTATGGTGGGAAGGCTTTATTGATTTTCTATCAAATAAAACAGACCTTCCTCTTACCCTGCCCAGGGATTTCTCAAAATCTCATATGGACTACACAGCATTGCACCTACCGGAGCTTGTTCTTACAAAATCAGGCAAGAGTACAGGGGTTTACTCTGGAGACTATATTTCTAGGAGAGAAGAGGCACGGCTTTTGTACTCCAAGATGCAGTACGTAAATACCCTTGTTAAGCAGATACGCCGTGACCGCTCCAGAAAAAAAACTGCCAAGGAGGATTTGTTACGCGGGCTTTCCGGCCATGTATATACCAATAATATGCCTGGAGGCATAGGAGACCCTGTAGCTAGATTTGCCGCTTATTCTGCTCTGCTGGATGCGGAAAACAACACTAGAGAAAAAGGCATTTTTATGCCTTCTGTTGTAAAAACTGATTTTGACTTTGACGGTAGGGATGAGTTCTTGTATCAGGGAAATGAACTTAATGTTTACATAAAACAAAAAGGAGCTTGTGTATTTGAGCTGGATTATTTGCCGTTTTCATGGAATTTTATGGCTGTATGTTCTGTCTTAAACGGAGGAACCAAAAATAACAGCTATAGAACTCCGCGTTTTTTTGCGGAAGATAAGATATATGATAATGCCCCTGTAGAAAATTCTAAAGATCTGCATGATATATCGGGTTTTTCAGAGACTATTTATGATATCAAGAAGTATAGCAGCGATTCTGCGGAGCTTTTGTTCTCAGCACAAGCTGAGATAAGAAAAACAAAGAAAAAATCCTATGTTGTTTTATCCAAAAAATATGTTTTTTTAAAAACAGGTTTCTCTGTTATTTATACGCTTGAGCATAAGGGAGAAGGAAAACTGTTTTTTTCACCTGATTTTAGCTTTTTTCTTCCCCCTGCATACAGCTGGCTGGGACATATAAAAAATGGAGAAGAATCATCAGAGCTCATATTGAGCAAAGATAGAGCCTTTATTGCGGATGATATCAGTCTGTACAATGTTGCCAGCAAAAGAAAGATAAGAAATTTTAACATAAGGTTTTCTTACCCTGTGCAAACAAGATATAAAATCATAAAAGATACTATGGAAGATAAGTCTTTGACTCAGGCGTACTGTCTTAGTCCTGTCATCCCTTTAGAACCAGACTCCACAATTGATTTTGCTATTGAGATAACGGTTGGGAAAGGGCTTCCGGATTGAGAATTGCAGTAATCCATTTTTTTGTCCTGAGATAATATGCTTCTCGTGCCATAAGAAAACTGAGAAGAGCCTGTTCTCTTTTCCCTTCAAAGAACAAAGCCTGCCCCAGATAAAAATAAACACGCATCTCTATGTCCTTATCAGAAGTCGTAGCAAGCAGATTGTAAAGCTGCAATTCTATTGGCTCCCAATCGTTTGTCTTTGTCATATTGGATACTACGGATCTTAGAGATGCCGCAGTACCTGCAAGCGATGTATCCCGTTCTTCTGGAAGCAGCTCAGGAGACGGTAGTACAGGTCTGAAGACAGGCAGAGAAGATATTATATTCTTTACGCTTTTTTCTGTTTTGTCCGATATTGCCTGTCTCCTGGGCATATCTTCTTTTGCAGAACGCCCCACGCTAGGAGTAAAGTTGGGAAGAGGTGCTTCCCTCAGATTGCTTCCGGGTGTTTCTGGGAGACTTATTATTGTTCTTTCCAGTGCAATCTTGACGGGCTCAAGAATAGTATTTTTCCCTGCCAAAAATGTTATCTCCGTACTCAACTCATCTGCAATAGCATAGTAATAATCTATCCCGGGGACAGGATAATCGGTATAACTTGTTTCTGAGCTAGCTATCTCCGTAACCTTTGTAGCAGACTCTATAGAAGACGGAGAAGTAAAAGGCTTTGTGCTCCTGTATATAACAAGATTTCTGTCAGAGCGGGAAGCCTTAAAACTCAGCCTTACTGACTTTTCCTCTGCTTTTGCAGAAAAAGAAAGCACATCTGCCGGAGTAATCTCCTCTTGTGCCTGCTCCACATTTATTTCTATAGGGCTTATGCTAGTATTTCTAAAAGGAATAAAAATCTGGTACTCTGTTCCGTACTCATCCACCACAAGCACAGCATAGTAATAAGCCCCGGACTCTGGAGGATTGTCTATAAAAAACTCTACATCCTCGCCAACAACACCAGCAAGAATCGCAGAAGAAAAAGAAGAGTCTCCTATCCTCTCAGTAGACCGGTAAACCCTGTATTTCTCACCAGAAAGATTAGAGGCATCCTTCCAAAGAATCTTTATCTGCGAACCCTTTACAGAAGTCTTTATAGAAGACACAAAAGGCACAAATCCATTTTCTTGAGAAAATACACAAAGAGAAGTAAAAAAAACAGCAATAAGAAAAAATATCTTTGCAATGCGCATCCTATTATATAATCGGAACATATAACTATATTCTTGATAAAGGCGTACTCATGGTCAAGAACTCATGCTGATATTTTTTATACCGAACGTGTGGAGGCTCATAAGAGCCTCCACACTGCCTCCAGGTGGAAGAAAACATGATGGATTCTCCTATTCCATACACTTTACGGCATCATTTTTGATAGCTATTAAAAATGCTTCCAAAGTTTCCTTCCGATATACTCGCACAAAAAAACACCCATCCCCCCAGAAAAAGAAAGAAAAATTGAAAGTGCATTTAACTTTTTTGTTTTCTTTTGCTATAGATTATTATATACTGTTAAACGAAGATAAACTCAGGTATTTGATTACAATACAGAAAAAGGAGCGAGCTTATAAATCTAAAAACATCGGATATTGATTCGGAGCGTTTTGCAACTCACTTACTTGAGCAGGGGACCGATCTTAGATATATACAAGAATTATTAGGACATAATAGCTCTAAAACAACTGAGATATAAACTCATGTTTCCAAGCAAGCAATAGATAAAATTAATAATCCTATAGACGTTTGGGTAAGGATAACTAATGACTTCTAAAGTAAAAATAACAATAATTGATGTTATTACTCCAAATTAATAGGATAACAACAATGGGTGATATACAGACGTTGTGCCGCATGCTAAGAAAACCGTTTCGCAGATAAACAATGAGTTCAAAATGGAAAATATCATAAATAAAATTCGAACTCAATTAGAACATTCTATTGACAAGAAAACTCAAGCGACAAGTCAAAATTTCTTCAAAGAAAAGATAAAGTTTTATGGGGTCAAGGTTTCAATTGTAAACAAGATTAGTAAGGAGTATTTTAAACTGATTGATTTTAAAACAAAATCAGAAATATTTGACCTCTGCGAGATTTTATGGCAATCAGGATTTATTGAAGAATCATTTATTGCATGCAATTGGTCTTATTATATTCATAAAAAATATGAACCAGGGGATTTTCAAATATTTGAGAAATGGATAAATGATTATGTAAATAATTGGGCTTCGTGTGATACATTATGTAATCATACGATTGGTGAATTTATTGAAATGTATCCTGAGTATTTAGTAAGGTTAAAAGACTTAGCTAAATCGGATAATAAATGGCTACGCCGAGCTTCATCAGTAACTTTGATTAAACCAGCCAGAAAGGGAAAATTTCTCAACGAGATACTAGAAATTGCGGATATTTTGCTAATAGATAAAGATGATTTAGTTCAAAAAGGTTATGGATGGATGTTAAAAGCTGCCAGTGAAGCGAATCAAAGAGAAATATTTGATTATGTGATAAAAAATAAATCTATTATGCCTCGTACAGCATTACGATATGCAATTGAAAAAATGCCAAAAGAATTGAAAAGCAAGGCAATGGAGAAAAAAAATGATATAACAAAAACACGACGGCACAACACACAATATAGCCAATAAGGGTTTCAGAGGCATATGAAGGTTTGTAGTCCGCTACAATTTTTCTTGTAGCCTGATATAAAATCGTCCGCGACCCCTTACTGGCCATATTGTCAACCGTTAGCGGCAACCGGAAGAGCCAGTGCAAACAGCAAAAATCTGATTATTAACTAAGGATTAATATAATGACAATTGACCAAATAAAAGAGACATTTGAACAAGGGGATGATAAAGAAAAACTAAAAGCATTAAAGTTTGCATCACGGATTGGATTTAAAGATGCTGAGAGTGTTTTATCAATAATTCCACAGTTGATAGACTTCTTAAAATCCGATAATGAAGATTTAGTTGAATTTGCTTGTTGGACAGCTGGACAAGTAGGCATAAATCGACTTGATTATTACAAAAATTCTATTGAAGAAATTATTAAAAATCTTGATAGTAAAAATGAAAAAATAAGAGTGAATGCATTATTTGCTTTGGGGCGTATTGGTCGTTCTGACTTTTCATTGATTAGTGATTACTTGGATTTGATTATTAGTTTTTCAAATGACAAATCACCACTTGTAAGATTAGGAATGATTTGGACTTGTGAGAATATTGGGACAAATAATCCAAAAGTATTTAAAGATACCGACAACTTTAAACGACAATGACAGATGGAAAATACAACTGTGATTATTTTACTCTTAACAGGACTTACAATTGCAGGACTTATATATTATCGGTGGGATAAGGAGCAGAAAAGAAAAAAAGAAGAAGAGCGACAAAAACTTTTTGCCTTCTTCAAATCCAAACTTGACAGCATTTCAAAAGCTGTAAGACAGTTTTACGCACATCTTGATTATACAAACGGTTATTTCACAAATTACCAACTGACAGTTTGGGAAACACAAAACGACATACTTTACAAAGAGATAAAAGACAAGCCATTTGAGAACATTCAACTTGAAAGTGAAGAAGTAAAAACAATCAAAAATTTCCTCAAATATTTTTCTTCATCGGAAAGTTTGAGAACGGAACACAACAAAAATTTTGTAAAGGAAGAACTAAAAAATTACAGCCGCTTTTTCGACAATATTAAGGGGAGAAAACTTGATCTTCAGCAAAGAACAGCGATTGTAACAGATGAAGACAACAATATTATTATTGCAGGTGCGGGTTCGAGAAAAACGACTACCACAATAGGAAAAGTTAATTATGTAATTGACCGCTATAAAGTTCGCCCAAGCGAAATACTCTTAATCTCATTCACAAGAAAATCTGCACAGAATTTAAATGACAGAATAAAAATTGATGGAGTAGAAGCAAAAACTTTTCACAAATTCGGGAAAGACATTATTGCCGAAGTTGAAGGCAGACAGCCAAGTATTTTTGATGAGAGCCAATTCCGACCACTACTTACAAGATATTTTAATGAATTACTTCAGAATAAAAATTATTTGCGAAAAGTCACGAAATACTTTACTGTATTTTTAAAACCTTCAAAAGCACAATCTGAATTTGAAAATCAAGGTGACTACATTCAATACATCAAAGACCAAAATTTCCGAACTTACAAATTAAAGGAAGTTCCTGTTAGAGGGAGAATGACTTACAAGATGGAAGTTGTAAAGAGCATTGAGGAATGCAAGATTGCAAATTTTCTTTTGTTCAATTCCATTGATTACAAATATGAAGAACAATATGAAATTAAAACTGCCGATATGGAGCGGAGGCAGTATAAACCTGACTTCTCAATTTACCAAAATGGAACAAGAATTTATCTTGAACACTTTGGCATCTCAAGAAACGGTGATATTCCTCAGTGGTTTACAAAGGACGGTCAAACCTACGAAGAAGCCAAGTGTGAATACAACAGTAAAATAAATTGGGCAAGAAATTTACACCAAAGGCACGGAACTATTTTAATTGAAACTTTCAGTTATAAAATGGCAGAGGGCACGCTTTTTGAAAACTTAACTAAAAATCTAACTGAAGCAGGAATAATTTTAACGCCTAAAACTCCCCAAGAAATTTGGGAAATAATTAATAACGCAGCGGAAGATAAAGTAAACAACTTCATTACATTATTTCAAACATTCATTCCCTGATGAAATCAAATAATTATACAATAGATGATTTGCTGATAAGAAATGATGATACCGAAGATAGTTTCCACAGACAGCGTAATGAATTATTCATAGAAATTATTCAGCCTATTTATGAACGTTATGAAAATCATTTAAAAGAAATAAGACCAATCCCAGAGATTGACTTCAGTGATCTGATTAACAAGGCTACGACATATATCACAAATGGCCAATACAATAAGGAATTCAAATATGTAATCATTGATGAGTTTCAGGATATTTCAATAGACAGATATAAACTTGTAAAAGCAATCAAGGAAAATAATCCCGCTTGTAAACTCTTTTGTGTCGGAGATGACTGGCAATCAATTTGTCGGTTTAGCGGTAGTGATATTGCCTTATTCAAAGAGTTTGAAGAATATTTCGGCTTCACAGTGAAATCAAAAATTGAAACTACTTATCGTTTCCATAATCCGCTGTTAAATTTATCAAGTGAGTTCATCCAAAAAAATCCAAACCAAGCAAAAAAAGAATTACGAGGGACTTCCAATTCGAAAAGTACAACTTATCAAATTAAATATTCAATTTCAGACAATCAAGATGATACAAATACCTTGTAAGAAATTTTTGATGAATTAATTGGAATAAATAACATTGAAAACAAAAAGATTTTTATTCTTGGCAGATACAACTTTGACATTGACAGAATAAAAAATGAAAACAACATTTTCCGTATTGACAAGCGAGAGGGTTTTATCTCATACAGAACAAGGACAAAAGAGGGAGCGGAAAAAGAATTAATTGCATAGTACCTTACAGTTCACAAAGCAAAAGGACTAGAAGCAGATATTGTAATAATAATAAATTGCAACTCTGGTAAGCACGGTTTTCCATCTGAAATGTCAGATGACGCTGTATTTATTAAACCTGCTTTTGAGTGAGGCAGACCAATATGAAAACGGAGAAGAAAGACGACTGTTTTATGTTGCAATGACAAGAGCAAAAGAAAATGTTTATTTCATTGCAGATAGTTCCTACAAATCGAAATTTATAGCAGAATTAGAATTGGAGGACAATGACACGGAAATAAGAAAATGCCCTCGTTGCAAAACAGCAGACCTTGTCAAACGAAGCGGCACAACAAACGGCAGACAATGGGTATTTTGGGGTTGCTCAAATTTTTTATATGGTTGCAATTATCAAGAATGGGAAAACTAACACGAAATACTAAAAAGGGCAGCACACAACAATGTATAAGCGTAATGTGGGCTTAAGTACTTATTATGAATGATATAACTATTAATATAATTCGGTGTAAATTGAAAGTGAAGTGTTCCAAAAACCCGCAATACGCTTATACTCTCCGTTGTAGCCAATTGAAGAAAGAAAAGTGATATGATAGAAATAATTGACAATAGTTTTATAAAAAAAATAATTTTGCAATATGGGAAATAAAGCAAGACAATATAAAAAATCGACAATTAGAAAACTAGATACTCTATCTTGTAACCAATGTGCAAATCCCGATTGTGACAGAAAATTGATTGCAAGAGATGGAGACACAATAGTAAGTAAAATATGCCATATTGAAGCTGTAAGTCCTAATGGTCCTAGATTTAATCCAAATATGACAGATGACGAAAGAAGAGATTATGATAATCTTATTTTATTATGTGATGAATGTCATAGTATTATTGACAACAAAAAAAATGAAGGAAAATATACTGTTGATTTACTAAAAAAATGGAAGAGAGACCACGAAAATAAATGTCGCCAGCAGCAGTTAAGCAAAAAATCAACTCTTTTAAATCAAGCTATAAATGCTATTGCTTCTATCGAACTTGAAGATAATCTTGATAATTATTCGCTAGAAACCTTTAATATTGATAAAAAGATAGAATACAACTCAATAAAAGAGTATAGGTATATAATTGAAGATTGTAGTAAATATTATGGGAAACTAAATCCCCTTTATAGTGAATTGGAAAAACAAGGATCCTTTAGGAAGGAAAAATTATTGAGAATTATTCAGAATCTATATTTAAAAGCTAAGGGTGAATTTGTAAATGGGGAAAGGAATGAATTAGAAATGATTCAAAATAATGCAGACAAGATTTTTAAGTCGGTAGAGGAAAAACTTTGGCAATTAATTGATGAAAATCAATCAAATACAGATGACATTTACATTGCACTACCAATTATTATGGTTGATGCTTTTATGAGATGTAAAATATTAGAAGAACCAAGGTAATTATGATTTTAGGCAAAGATATAAATCCAAAAAAACAAATCTATTATATCAGTGCGTTAGTTTTGAATGAATTAAAAAGTTATGACAACACTGAGTTTGATTTTTTTGATGTATTCAATTCCCTAAAAAGAAAGGAAAAGGACATAACTATTAATTTATACTCATTATCATTAGACTGGTTGTATTTATTGGGTGCTATCAAAAAAGACAAAAATAGGCTTATAAAATGTTTTTAAAAGAATTATATATTCACAAAAATGACACATTAGTAAGAAAAATTAAATTCCATAAAGGAATCAATTTGATTATTGATGAGACAAAAACATCAGACAGAAAAGAATCTGGTAATAATGTTGGCAAAACAACAGTATTGCGTTTAATAGATTTTTGTTTAGGAGGGAAAGGAGAAAATATTTATAAAGACCCTGAGTTCAAAGAAAAAGGAAGTAACACAATTATTGAAAACTTCTTAAAAAACAACAATGTCATAATCACATTGGTATTAAAAGAGGATTTAGAATTAGAAGCATCAAACGAAATCGTTATTCGAAGAAATTTTTTATCTAGTAAAAATAAAATACAAGAAATAAATGGTGAACGTTTCAATAATAAAGATTTTCTCAAAAAGTTAAAAGAGTTGATTTTTAACTCAAAAAGTCCTAAACCAACTTTTCGCCAAATTATTGCAAAAAATATCAGAGATGAAAAATCAAGACTTATAAATACTATAAAAGTTCTACACCCCACAACCAAACACGAAGAGTATGAGGCATTATATTTTTTCTGGTTAGGTATACCAATAGATGAAGCAGAACGGAAACAACAATTACATTCATTGATTAAAATAGAAGAAGACTTACAACGAAGATTAAAAAAAGAATATACGCTTTCCCAAATTGAACAATCATTGATTATCATCAACCGGAATATAGAACAATTAGAAAAGAAAAAGGCTCAGTTTAATTTAAATGAAGATTACGAATCAGACTTAGAAAAACTTAATCACATTAAGGCTAAAATTAATAGGCTTTCTACACAAATCAGTCAACTGGAATTACGTAAAGATTTAATTTTAGAAAGTAAAGTTGAATTAGAGGAAGAAATAGCTAATATAGATGTAGAACAAATAAAATATTTATATTCTGAGGCAAAAATATTAGTCCCCGACTTACAGAAATCTTTTGAAGATACTTTAAAATTTCACAATGAAATGTTAATTGAAAAAAAGAATTATATAACAAAAGAACTACCTGGTATTGAAAACCAAATTAAAAATATAAATCAAGAGATTAAAAGTTTAATTTCACAAGAGAAAAAGTTAAGTGAATTATTACAGAAATCTGGTGCTTTGGAAGAATTGGAAAAAATTGTTTTAGAATTAAATAAATATTACGAGCAAAAAGGAAATCTTGAAGAACAAAAACGACTCTGGAATCAGACGATTAGCAATATTGAAAAATACAAAGGTGAATTAAATAGCATTGATAAAAACATTACTTCTAAAGAAGATTTGTTAAACGAAAGAATAACCATTTTCAATAAGTACTTTTCTTCAATTTCTCAAAAATTGTATGGAGAGCAATTTGTATTAAGTTATGATAAAAATGAGAAAGGATTTGAATTGAACATATCGACTATTAGTGGTAACCCTGGAACTGGAAAGAAAAAAGGACAAATTGCAGCTTTTGATTTGGCTTATATTCAATTTGCTGATGAATTAGGGATAAATTGTCTACACTTTATATTACACGACCAGATTGAAAATGTTCACGACAATCAAATCACCAGTCTTTTAAATGAAATAGTTTCAAATATTAATTGCCAGTACGTATTGCCAGTATTAAGAGATAAATTGCCAGAAGATGTTGATGTCGATAAATATAGAATATTATCTCTTTCGCAAAAAGAAAAGTTATTTAAGATATAGGACAACTGGCTACAACAAAAGCTATACGTAATGCGGGGGAAGTGCTAATATGAAAGTAATTACATTAAACAAACTTTACGGTAAGCGAACAGTGAAGTGCCTTGAAATCCCGCACTACGCATAGCCAAACCGTTAGGCGAAATTCTGCGCGTCAACAAAAACCATTAAAGGAGAAAAAAATGGAAAGAAAACTTAGAAGCTTATTGCCAATACTTATTATGGTAGTGTTAGTATTGGTGGTTATTGGTTGTAGCACTGTTAAAAAACAAGTCGAGGTTCCAGATGTTGCGCAAAAGATTTCACCCAAGGGGGATGATTATCTTGGAAAGAACGTTGTTCTTGCTAGATTTATTTGGGAAGACTTTTTTGAGGCAATCTTTTTCCCTGCCAATATATTAACAGAAGCAAGC
>JBCHKQ010000008.1 GCA_039023545.1 Spirochaetia bacterium 38H-sp
CAAGTATGTGGATCCGGATGGGAGATGGTTTGGGGCAGATGATATTATTACAGGGCCTGTAGATGAAGTATTAGTGTTAGGAATCCTTGGAGTGTTGTCATTATTAGGGGTAAAAGAGGCTCAGGACACTCTTGAAACAGTAACCGAAGTATTTGAGAATGGGTTTAATGGTATTTTCACTAGTAAAGAAGAAACAAATGATGGACCTGAAATAACTACAGATAATCCACCAATACGGGGAAAACCAAATAGCACAACACGACAAGTAGATGAAAATGGCAACCCAATAAAAGATAGACACTATGGACCCGATGGAAATGCAGATTATGATATAGACCATACAGACCATGGTAATCCAACAAATCATCCCGATGTTCCTCACAAACACGATTGGGATTGGACTAATCCTGACAGTCCTGTTAGAGGTCCAGGAGCACCAATAGAACAATAGAATAAGAGGAGAACATATATGAATAATGATATTATTGGTAAAAAAATTATTGAAGATTATTTCGGATATTTCCCCACTTTTCATGATTGTGAAATTGTTGAACTAAAATTCAATAGAGATAAGAATTATGCTGAAATTACACTCTATGTTTTTGATACTGCAAAAGAAACTGATGATAATGGACATTTCAAAAAACAAAAAGAATGTTTTATCTCATTTGAAATAAGAAATTTAGAAGATATGTTATTAAAAGGATTTAATCATCAAAATGTATTAGAAAGAATAAGATTTGTAAAAACTGATGATGATAAAATCAAGATATATTTAGATGGATGCTTTGGTTTATCAGGATATATTAAAGCAGAAAAAGTATCCGTTCTATCATTAAAAAGTAAAGAATAACAACTACTGATATGTCAGATAGATTATGCAACCCCTTTTCTGTAAATTACGGAAGAAGCAGGTCGATTGTCAGACTCGGGCAAGTAACGTTTTTCGCTCTGCCATTGATCGTGTTGCTCGATCAACATGGAAAGTCTCGGGCGCGGTCGTCTACGACAGCGCGGGGCGGACAGTCGCGGAAGGGAAGCCCGTGTTTGTGGAGGGAGTTTCGTATCCGGCCATGGTGGGAATCGTTTGGCCGACCACCAAAGCGTATGACTCTCTGGAGCGCGTGACCACGGTGACGGAGTCTGACGGTAGCGTAGTCACGATTTCCTACGGCATACAGAACGAACGGCGCTACCAGAAGACCGTAGATCCCCTCATGAACGCGAGCATCCAGTTCTCGGACATCCGGGAAAATATCCTCGAGGTGCAGCGCCTGAACAGCTCTGGTACGGTGCTGACGAGGGCGCGCTACGAATACAACGCCCTCGGGGAAATGCTCTGCGCCCTCGATGACAGGGGCACACCGGTTACGGTTAGCTACGACCTCCTCGGCCGCAAAACCGCCCTTGAGTCCCCGAACTCAGGCCGGGTTGAATACAGCTATGATAACGCGAGCAACGTGGTCCGAAAGACCGACAGCAACGTCCGGGCAAAGGGCGAAGCCATTAGCTACGTCTATGATGAGCTTAATCGCCTTATAAAGACCGATTACTCCCGCAGCCCTGACGTGACCTATGTGTACGGAGGCCCTGAGATCTCGAGTTTGAACGGAGCAGGGCGGCTCCTCTCGGTCACGGACGGCACGGGCACGACAAGCTACAGCTATGGCATGCTCGGCGAGGTGACCGGTAAGACGCGCACCATAGAGCGGCTCACGGGCTACACCGATCCTGAAACCGCAACCTTTGCGTACTGCACGAACTACCTTGGGCAGATGGACAGCATCACGTATCCTGACGGAGAAACCATAACCTACCGCTACGACCGAGGTGGCAACCTCTCGGGCGTTACCGGCATCCTGGAGAGCGATTACGGCCCCGTGGTGACCGAGTATGTGAAGGACAGCGCGTACAACCCTCGGGGACAGCGCACCTACATCGAGTACGCAAACGGCGTCCGCACACGGTACGAGTACGATAAAGACCTCACGTGGCAGATATTGTAAAATAAGCTTTGCAATTTGATAGTTAAAAAGCAGCAGTCAAATACTGCTCTCCTTTCTTTGCCCCTTATTTGCCGGAGGCAGGAGCGGCCGCAGCCTGCTTGCTGTGGTGTGCTGCATAGGCTGCGGCTGCGACGTTCGGTATAAAGTCTTAAAAATTGTGAAGCAAAGTTTGGTAACGTTGTGTTATAATGTTGGAGGCTGGTTTTAGAGAAGGGAAGTATGGGAGAGGCGTTATGAGTGGGATGAGGAGAACAGGCTTAAGGCGAGCATAGAGGGGGATTTGACAGTAAATTATGTGTACGGAGCGGATGGAGAGAGAGCGGTAAAGTACAGCAGGCTTGGGGAGACTTTGTATTTTGACAGCATGTGGGTGGTGTGTCCTGACAGAAGAGAGCAGATGAGCAAGAATGTGTATGTGGGAGAGGTGAGGGTAGCGACCAGGGTAAACGCACGTACAAATGGGAGTGTGGCATATGCAGTGGAGAATACCTATTATTACCACAGTGACCATGTGGGGAGTGCGCAGCTTGTAACGGATTACCGTGGGGAGATATATGAGAGGATAGAGTATACGCCGTACGGGGAAGTGTGGATAGAGAGTAAGGCTGGCAGCGGATTGTACAGTACGCCGTACAGGTTTACGGGTAATGAGCTTGATGAGGAGACAGGGCTGTATTATTACGGAGCAAGGTATCTTGATCCAAAGACTAGCAGGTGGATAAGCTCAGACCCTGCGCTTGGGGAGTATGTGCCGGTAGCTCCTGTAAGTGATGAGGCGCGTAAGCACAACCAGAGCCTGCCCGGTATGGGAGGTGTGTACAATCTTGTAAATCTGCAGCTGTATCATTATGCGGGGAATAATCCGGTGAAGTATATTGATCCGGATGGGAGAAGGATATTGATTGCAGATGAATTGGCTTTGATAAGTCATGTTATTGGATTTGATGCATCACATGTCTATATAAATGATTCTGTTAAAGGGCGGGCATATTCTCTCCCATGGAATTACATTGGAATAAATCCCAATCCTATGGGGTCCATATGGGGTAAGTCGTTATTAGTTCATGAGGCTTTTCATCAACAGCAGTATTCTGAAAATATCTTTTGTTTTTTTGTACTTGTTGGAGAGCAAATATTATATAAATTAGGTGTGGATGTTTATGATTATAATCAATTAGAGTTTATATCAGGAAAGTTAACGATTAAAACTCTTAGAGACATTCATTATCTTGAGGCACAAGCGCAATTTGTTCAAGATTTTACAAAATTCTATCTTGAATATAAATCATATTTAGAAGAAGCCAGTGATTTAACAAATTCTAAAACAGAGAGGGATTTTGCATTTAGAATGGCTAATTTAAAATATCGTATAGCTCAGAGGTATGCACAGGTTTTGTATGCTTCAGGTAAATCGTCAGCTGCTATCTTTGAGGTTAAAGAAATTAGAGAATTGAAAGAATAGGAGGAGAGAGATGCGAGGGATTGTTTATTGTAGTTTAATTTTTTTGTTGGTTGTTTCAACTTTGACTGCAATGAGTAAGGATATCTCATCAAATATCCAGGTGCTTAAAAGCTCGGACGGGTTGATTGTAAAAATATCAGATTCACCGTTTTATGTCCGTAGCTGTATGATTACTGCTATAAGCAAAGTTGAATATCCGGGAATGATAGATTCTTTTTCAAAGGAGTATATGTCTAATAAGAAAGTAAAAGCATGGGAAGAAAATTTATCATCAATGCATAAGGATATGGAGATAAGTTTAATAACCAATGTGCTTTATGAATTAGTCGTAGAGACAGATAGGAAATATTATGTAACTTATTTTATTTTAGTGGATTTAAAGAACCCGGATAAGAATATACCTGTAGATTATTCTGATAATAATTTTATTTTATTGGTAAAAGGGGATTAATTTGTTGGCAAATAAAGATAACATCTGCAAGTATAAAATGGGCTGTGTTAGGTATAGATAGTTTATACTTATATCACAATGAATAAATATAAAAAATGTGTAAAGCAGGCCTTATTAACTTTTCTTTCCTTTTGCCCCATGTTTGCCGGAGGCAGGAGCGGCCGCGGCCTGCTGGCTGTGCTGTGTCACATAGGCTGCGTCTGCGACGTTCGGTGTAAAAATTAAAAAGCAGAGTATTAAAAGATTGTGTTATAATATTGATGACTGATATCAGAGAAGGGAAACGGAGGATAGGGTTATCTTGCCCCAAAGACGAGCAGGTGGATAAGCTCAGACCCTGCACTTGGTGAGTACATACCGGTAGCCCCTGTAAGTGATGAGGCGCGTAAGCACAACCGGAGCCTGCCGGGGATGGGAGGTGTGTACAACCTTGTAAACCTGCAGCTGTACCATTATGCGGGGAATAATCCGGTGAAGTATATTGATCCGGATGGGAGGGTTCCCTTTTTAGTGGTAACAGCTGCGATTGGAGCTGTTGTAGGAGGAGTAGCAGGAGGAATTATAGGTGGTGTTAAGTCCTATAATGAGACAGGTAAAGTAGATTGGAAACAGGTTGGAGTAGGAGCAGCAATAGGAGCTGGCACTGGGGCTGTGGTTGGAGCAACACTTGGGGCTGCCACTGCTTATGTTGCGACCGGAAGTGCAACAGCTTCTACAAGTGCGGTAGCAGCATCAATCAGTGGAACTGCTGCAGCAGAGGTCACAACCGCAGGTGCTGCTGGAACTAAAATGCCCAACATTGGAAGTAAACTAGAATATGTTTTTGGAAAGGCAACCGGAAATATTCACAATATAAAACGTTCACAAGAAATGTTGAGAAGTTTAGAGAAAATAGGTATTTACGATAATGAAGTTGGTAGAACATATTTTCAAAATGCATTGATCGAATCTTTTTATAATGGTCCTGGTGTTGTTCAAGCGAATGGAAGAATAGCGAAAGATTTTCTTTTGATGGGGCCAAATGGTGGAGTTAAAGTCCAAGCTGTTTGGGAAGGAACAAAATTAATTACAGTAAATATTTATTAGGAGTGAATATGAAAAATAATTTTAATAACTATAGAATAAATTTGACTATAATGGATAGTAAATCAGAATTACTTGAATATTTAGCAAGATTTAAAAATAATTCATTGTTATTAGGTCAAGATTCAGAAGTAGAGGATACATTTACATTAATAGAACTTTATCAAGATGATATCTCCGATATTTATTTTGTAATTGGTATAATTTCAGAATCTTCAATAAAGCCGGAATACTTAATGGCAAAAGGTGTTAATAAGCTGTTTTTGGGTTTTAACAGAGAAGTGAATGTTTTTGATATTCAAAAAAAAGAAAATGAAATAAAAATCGAATTAGGAACAAGATTTGCTACATTTATTGAAGTAGAAAACATTATTCTGATTATGTTTGAAACAGGATGCCTCTCTGTAACTCAAAATGGCAGTGAAATTTGGAAAATAGATAAAGATGTTGTTGAAGATTTCATAATTGATGGTAGTTTGTTAGAATTGTGTTTTATTGACGAAGATTCCTGTAAGGTATCTATTAAAGATGGTAGAATAATATGATTAATTTTCGTATTTGAGCAGTCAAGATATAGTATAGTGGACATCATTGTCTAGACAGAATTTTATGAATCCTAATGGGATTTATTGGGTATGAGATAGTTTAATGGGAGTAAAAACTCTTTTTATTGAAAAGGCTTAGTTTATTGCCTGCCTTTGCCCCGTGTT
>JBCHKQ010000009.1 GCA_039023545.1 Spirochaetia bacterium 38H-sp
AAATAATACATTAGGCCGAACGGCATAAGGCGCCCCTTATGCCTGCCTGCGGCGCATATAGGAGAAGCATAGAAGTAAGCAACAAAGAGCTTACTAGTGCACTAGGCATAAAAAAAAACCTGCCATAAGGCAGGAACTATTTGTTCTTTTTTTTATTTTTCTTAGGACGGGATTTACCATAAGTAGAACGCCAGATTTTCCCTCTGCGGGAACGCTTATCGCCCTTACCCATATAAACCTCCAGGAAAAATAAAAAAGCCTGGCGACGACCTACTCTCCCACCCAAAAAGGGCAGTACCATCGGCGCTGGAGGGCTTAACTTCCGTGTTCGGGATGGGAACGGGTGTAGCCCCTCCGCTCAAGTCACCAGGCAAATTATTTGTCTTTAAAAAAGCCAGCAAAGGAGATTTGGGGAGATATGGTCAAGTCTCACGGATTATTAGTACTGGTCGGCTGAACATGTTACCATGCTTACACCGCCAGCCTATCAACGAGGTCTTCTCCCTCGTTCCTTCAGGGCACTCTCGTGCCAGGGATGTCTAATCTTGGGGTGGGCTTCCCGCTTAGATGCCTTCAGCGGTTATCCCTTCCGAACGTGGCTACCCAGCAATTACCGCTGGCGCGATAACTGGTACACCAGAGGTTCGTCCACTCCGGTCCTCTCGTACTAAGAGCAGCTCCCCTCAAACATCCAACGCCTGTGGCAGATAGGGACCGAACTGTCTCACGACGTTCTGAACCCAGCTCACGTACCGCTTTAATTGGCGAACAGCCAAACCCTTGGGACCTGCTTCAGCCCCAGGATGCGATGAGCCGACATCGAGGTGCCAAACCCTGCCGTCGATGTGAACTCTTGGGCAGGATCAGCCTGTTATCCCCGGAGTACCTTTTATCCGTTAAGTGACGGCCCTTCCACTCGGAACCGCCAGATCACTAGGACCCGCTTTCGCGCCTGCTCGACCCGTCGGTCTCGCAGTCAGGCTGCCTTATGCCCTTACACTTACACGCTGATTTCCAACCAGCGCAAGGCAACCTTCGCGCGCCTCCGTTACTCTTTGGGAGGCGACCGCCCCAGTCAAACCGCCCACCTGACACTGTCCATTTACCGGATTCACGGCAAATGTTAGAAACTCTACATAACAAGGGTGGTATTTCACCAACGACTCCACCAGTGCTGGCGCACCAGCTTCAAAGTCTCCCACCTATCCTACACATGTCATGCAAAGTCCCAATGCCAAGCTGCAGTAAAGGTTCACGGGGTCTTTCCGTCTAGCCACAGGTAATCGGTATCTTCACCGATACTACAATTTCACCGGGTCTCGCGTTGAGACAGCGCCCAAGTCGTTACACCTTTCGTGCGGGTCGGAACTTACCCGACAAGGAATTTCGCTACCTTAGGACCGTTATAGTTACGGCCGCCGTTTACCGGGGCTTCAGTTCACTGCTTCGCTCGCGCTAACAGCTCCCCTTAACCTTCCGGCACCGGGCAGGTGTCAGTCCCTATACGTCATCTTACGATTTCGCAGAGACCTGTGTTTTTGGTAAACAGTCGCTTGGGCCTATTCTCTGCAACCCCCAACAAACAGCTTGCGCTATCCACCAGGGGCCCCACTTCTCCCGAAGTTACGTGGGTATTTTGCCGAGTTCCTTAACGCGAGTTCTCCCGCGCGCCTTAGAATATTCATCTCGCCTACCTGTGTCGGTTTACGGTACGGTCTCTTATAGCTTAACCCTAGAGGTTCTTTCTCGGCACCTTGACTCCACCAGCTTAAGCCCTGTTACAGGCCTCGGCTTCGCAGCTCACCTCAGAAGGCGGATTTGCCTACCTCCCTCAACGGCTCGCTTGCTTACACGTGGATTACCATCACCACGCCTGGCTTCGCCTCATGCGTCACCCCAATCAGAAACTATAAGAGGCACAGGAATATCAACCTGTTTCCCATCGACTACGCCTTTCGGCCTCGCCTTAGGGACCGGCTAACCCTGAGAAGACGACCTTTACTCAGGAAACCTTAGGCTTTCGGCGGAGAGGAATCTCACCTCTCTTTTCGTTACTCATGCCTGCATCCTCACTTCCGCTACCTCCAGCATGCCTTACAGCACACCTTCTTCAGCACACGGAACGCTCACCTACCGCTGACACTTGCGTGCCAACCCGTAGCTTCGGTACTATGCTTAGCCCCGTTACATTGTCAGCGCAGAGCGACTCGACCAGTGAGCTATTACGCACTCTTTAAAGGAATGGCTGCTTCTAAGCCAACCTCCTGGCTGTCTTCGCCGCTCCACCTCTTTTTCCACTTAGCATAGTTTTGGGACCTTAGCTGACGGTCTGGGCTGTTTCCCTCTCGACTACGAACCTTGTCGCCCGCAGTCTGACTCCCGTAAAACCTGTTACGGCATTCGGAGTTTGTTTGGGGTTGGTACCCGGTGAAGGGCCCTAGCCCAACCAGTGCTCTACCTCCGCAACAGTATATTACGAGGCTAGCCCTAGAGCTATTTCGGTGAGAACCAGCTATTGCCGAGTTTGTTTAGCCTTTCACTCCGATCCACAGTTCATCCCTGCCTTTTTCACTAGACTAGGGTTCGGTCCTCCACTCAGTTTTACCTGAGCTTCAACCTGACCATGGATAGATCACTCGGCTTCGGGTCTACTACTGCAAACTATCGCCCTGTTCAGACTCGGTTTCCCTACGGCTCCGGGACTACTATCCCTTAACCTCGCTTGCAACAGTAACTCGCAGGCTCATTCTGCAAAAGGCACGCCATCACCCATACTTATGTACAGGCTCTGACCGCTTGTAGGCTTATGGTTTCAGATTCTATTTCACTCCCCTCCCGGGGTTCTTTTCACCTTTCCCTCACGGTACTTCTCCACTATCGGTAGCCACATCGTATTTAGCCTTGGAGGGTGGTCCCCCCAGCTTCAGTCGGGATTCCACGGGTCCCGACTTACTCAGGTTCTGTCCCCACGCAGGCATCTAAGTTTTCGTGTACGGGGCTTTCACCCTCTTTGGCCAGCCTTCCCAGACTGTTCCACTAACCTGATGCTTTGTAACTGCGCGAGAGCGGTAGGACGCTCTCCAGGACAGCCCTACAACCCCGCATGAACAACGGTCCTACCCTTACATCCATACGGTTTGGGCTCCTCCCCGTTCGCTCACCACTACTTGGGGAATCTCGTTTGATTTCTTCTCCTCCGGGTACTAAGATGGTTCAATTCCCCGGGTCTCGCTCACGTAGGCTATGTATTCACCTACGTGTGACAGGCCTCCAGCCTGCCGGGTTACCCCATTCGGGAATCCACGGATCTCAGGATGTTTGCTCCTCCCCGTGGCTTTTCGCAGCTTACCACGCCCTTCTTCGCCGTGTGGCTCCTAGGCATCCACCATAAGCCCTTATTTCCTTGACCATATCTCCTCATTCCCCTTCGCTCGCTATTTCAAAGACCATCTGCAGCCATCGCTGCTTTATGGAGGCACAGGGACTTGAACCCTGAACCCCCGGCTTGCAAAGCCGGTGCTCTAGCCAGTTGAGCTATGCCCCCATATATAAAAAAAACAGGAAGGTTTTTCAGGAGTGTTTATTCTTTCTTTCTCTCAGAAAGGAGGTGATCCAGCCGCACCTTCCGGTACGGCTACCTTGTTACGACTTCACCCCCCTTACTAGGCGTACCTTCGACAGCGCCCTCCCTTGCGGGTTAGGCTACCGGCTTCGGGTACCCCCAACTCGGGTGGTGTGACGGGCGGTGTGTACAAGGCCCGGGAACGTATTCACCGCGCCATGGCTGATGCGCGATTACTAGCGATTCCAGCTTCATGGAGTCGAGTTTCAGACTCCAATCCGTACTGAGGTAGGCTTTTTGGGGTTTGCTCCACCTCGCGGCTTCGCCTCCCTTTGTACCTACCATTGTAGCACGTGTGTAGCCCAGGACATCAGGGCCATGATGATTTGACGTCATCCCCACCTTCCTCCGGTTTGTCACCGGCAGTCCCGTCTGAGTGCCCGGCTCTACCCGATGGCAACAGACAGCAGGGGTTGCGCTCGTTGCGGGACTTAACCCAACACCTCACGGCACGAGCTGACGACAACCATGCAGCACCTGTCTACCAGTCCCAAAATGGGAAAGCTGTATCTCTACAGCCAGCCAGTAGATGTCAAGCCCTGGTAAGGTTCCTCGCGTATCATCGAATTAAACCACATGCTCCACCGCTTGTGCGGGCCCCCGTCAATTCCTTTGAGTTTCACCGTTGCCGGCATACTCCCCAGGCGGTGCACTTAATGCGTTAGCTTCGGTACCGAGCCTCTAAGACCCAACACCTAGTGCACATCGTTTACAGCGTGGACTACCAGGGTATCTAATCCTGTTCGCTCCCCACGCTTTCGTGCCTCAGCGTCAGTCATCGGCCAGGAGCTTACCTTCGTCATTGGCGTTCTTCCCGATATCTACAGATTTCACCCCTACACCGGGAATTCCAGCTCCCCCTCCGCGACTCCAGTTACACAGTTTCCGGTGCATACTACGGTTGAGCCGTAGCCTTTTACACCAGACTTGTTTAACCGCCTACGCACCCTTTACGCCCAGTAAATCCGAACAACGCTCGCCCCCTACGTGTTACCGCGGCTGCTGGCACGTAGTTAGCCGGGGCTTATTCCTCAGGTAACGTCATCTGCCAGGCATTACCTCCCAGCATTATTCTTCCCTGAGAAAAGGAGTTTACAACCTCACGGCCTTCTTCCTCCACGCGGCGTCGCTCCGTCAGGCTTTCGCCCATTGCGGAAGATTCTTGGCTGCTGCCTCCCGTAGGAGTCTGGGCCGTGTCTCAGTCCCAGTGTGGCCGATCACCCTCTCAGGTCGGCTACCCATCGTCGCCTTGGTAGGCCTTTACCCCACCAACTAGCTAATGGGCCGCAGGCCCCTCCCCTGGCGATCCTTACGGACCTTTCCTCTCATAACCATAGCTACGAGAGTTTATTCGGTATTACCCTGTGTTTCCACAGGCTATCCCCAACCAAAGGATAGGTCACCTACGTGTTACTCACCCGTTCGCCGCTCTCGTGCGGTGCAAGCACCACACTACCGCTCGACTTGCATGCCTAAAACGCGCCGCCAGCGTTCGTTCTGAGCCAGGATCAAACTCTCCATCATTATTATAAGTACTCCGAAGAGTACTCAATCTACTCAAAACTATATCGCTAAACGATTATCTTCTAGAATTGACTAAGGTTCTTTTCGAAAACCTTACCACTCCTTACTCAACCTTCCCTTCTCTTCTCATGTTAAAGAACCTAGCTCA
>JBCHKQ010000010.1 GCA_039023545.1 Spirochaetia bacterium 38H-sp
GCTAGCGCCTGTAAGTGATGAGGCGAGGAGGCACAACCGGAGCCTGCCCGGTATGGGGGGTGTGTACAATCTTGTAAACCTGCAGCTGTATCATTATGCGGGGAATAATCCGGTGAAGTATATTGATCCGGATGGGAGGTATGACCAGTTTAGCCTGTGGCTTTATAGAAAGCTTGAGATAGAACCTATGATAAAGGGGATGGAAATCTATTCGTCGATTGCAAAAGGAAATTATAGGAAAGTTTCTTCTAAGGAATTATTCTTTATGTATCGGAGCGGGATAGGCCGAGATGTGACGTTGGAACAGATAGGGTATGCGGAAGAGGTAGAAAAGGCCGTGCTTCATTCCGAGGAACTGACAAAAGGGTTGCCTGGAGGAGGGACTGTGATGAGTCGTTTTCTTAAACAGATAGCAAGCGGAAATGAGGATTTTGGAAGATCATATGAGTTTGGTAACGTGTGTTGGGCCTTTGGAGGAGCCACGGTAACGGGGAAGTTCGAAGGAACCAGAGAGAAAATGGAAGATGGACGTGTTCATATTAAAGGGACGATTAGCTTTACATTCTTTGATGACTTTTCTGATCCTTATGATACGTTTGATGTAATCCCAGGTAAATGGAATCCGGATGGGAGGCCATTCAGCATTACGCACGAGTGGAGTGTCTCTGTGGACACAGTGGTGACACCCGATAATAAGATTAAAGAATAAAAAGAGGAGGATGAGTATGGGAAGTAGAAGAAGAGGTGGACTCGTGTATAGGTTTGTGAGGTTAATGACGGTGGTGCTAGTGGTAGTGGTGGTGTTACATGTGCTACTGCTGGTTGCTCCCTGGCCGAGATGGCGGACGGTAGGGAAGCCTGGATTTGCCGAAGGCGAGTATGTGTCGATTGTGGTGGATGATGGTGTGCCTTATGTGGGCTTTACCCACGGCTCCGAGTCCAGGGTTGTGCGGTATAATGGGAGGAAGTGGGAGACGATAGGGACTTTTTCTAGCTGGCCGATTCGGCTTGCAATAGATGATGGGGTGCTGTATGTGGCGTTTTCTGATAGAGAGAAGGAGAGGCGGCTTACGGTGATGAGGTATGATGGTACGGGATGGGAAGAGGTGGGAGAACCCGGTTTTTCTCACGGAGAAGTGGATGATATTTCTCTTGCAGTGGAGGAGGGTATCCCCTATGTCGCATTTGGTGATGGAGCGCATGGGCGGAGGATCACAGTGATGAGGTACAATGGTGAGAGATGGGAGACGATAGGGCAGCCAGGGTTTTCGGGTAATTATAGAGGCAATGCATTTGCAATAAGTGACATTCGACTTGTGGTTGAGAATGGAATTCCGTATGTTGCGTATCCAGAAGAAAACCAGTTAAAGGATGGGGATCCCCCCATTAAAAAACCTGTGGTTATGCGCTATAACGGGGAGGAATGGGAGAGGTTGGGTAGAGAGAGTGATTTTACTAATGAGATATTTTGGCTTGATCTTGCAGTAGAAGATGGGATCTCTTATATCATTTATGATGATCCACATGATCCTACTGTTATGAGGTACAACGGGAAGGAGTGGGAGCCGGTAGGTGAGCCTCATTTTGCGAGCTCGGCTATATTCTATCCAAACATTGTGATATACAAAGGCACACCGTATGCAGCGTTTAAATTACTTCATGGACTAAGGGGAGTTGATGTTTTTCTCTACAAATATGACGGGATAAAGTGGGATATAGTTCCACGCCAGCCTCTTTTACTGAATATACCACATAGGGGGGATGCTGACTATGTGAGCCTTGCGATAGATGATGGTGTGCCATATATAGCATGTGTTGCTGCATATGGTAAAATCAAAGTGGTAAAGTATGACTGAAATGTGCCAACAGGGGTAGGCAAGAATACGAAGGGGGGGCAGGCTCGAGGTACGGTACCGGTATGCGGGCAAGGAGTGGAACTAGGACAGCGGGCTGTACTACTTTGGTTCGCAGTACTACCGTGCCGAGGTAGGCTTGTGGCTGAGCCCTGTTCCGGAGGGAGGCTGGCTTCCTCCATGGAGGACGGCCAGCCTTGGATATTTACTGCCTTTGCCCCGTATTAGCCGGAGGCAGGAGGTCTGCGACTTTCTTGTCTTTTTTCTTTATTGGCGCAGTCCCGACGTTCGGTATAAGGTTTTATGGGAATTTGAAGTAAAGCGGGGGAAATTTTTGTTGTAGTTTTAGTGGAGGAAAAATAAGGTGTATATACCTCTGGCACCGGTCAACGATGAGGCAAGGAAGCACAACCGGAGCCTGCCCGGTATGGGAGGTGTGTACAATCTTGTAAACCTGCAGCTTTACCATTATGCGGGGAATAATCCGGTGAAGTATACGGATCCGGATGGGAGGGTGCCTTTTTTAGTGGCAGGTATTGTGGCAGCTGCATCTCTTATTTTTACCTCGTGTAGCCAGCCGCCTCCTAGTCAACAAATAGATGAAGTAATAGATAAGTTGAAAAATGCAAATTATGGTAGAGTACCGATCATTCAAGATCCTCATTCCCCAATATATCTTCCAATTGTGATAAAAATTCCTCGTAAGCTTTTAGATTATGTTTTGCTTGTATCTGCGGCACTGCCAAGAGATCCTGATTTTACCGATATGGATTATACTGGAGCGCAAGGGGTAGTTTCTTCTTCTGCAGCGGCTAAGGCAGGTAATATTCAGGGTGCAATAGGGTTTCTAGGAACGATAGTTGATAACCTAACGGATGATCAGGGGCGACTTGTGGGAAGTATGTTTCTTACTATTGAAAAAAATCCATGGACTGGAGATATCTTATGGTGGGAATTAGAGTATATTATGCCTGTTTCAATTCAAGGTAAACAAAGTAGAATTCTTACTCGTGAACAAGCATTAAAGTTTTTGGAATCAAATAAGGAGTTGTTTGGAGATACGACTGTAGCAGAGCCTGTGCGAGATTCAATATTTAAAGAATTTTTTCAAGAACTAAAATAAAATAGAGAGAGGTGATGTGGTTGTGATGAGGTCAGATAGAAAAGTTGTAAGATTATTGCTGATGTTCCTTGGTATTATGTCTATTATAGGATGTACAGAGTCTAAGGAATATGTGGTGCACTATATTAGTCTGGATGATAGAGTAAGTATAGATGAAGTAGAGTTTTACTTTTCTAATCGTTTTCCCTGGTATCATGATTATACTGTACGGCGTCGAGTGATAGAGGATGAGTTTAGCTTTAAAGTTTCCAAGGATTCTGAGTATCTTGGTCGCAAGGTAATGTATGGGAAACAAGAGGTTTCTCCGACACATTTATTCCTTCCTTTTTGGAATTGGCCTAAGGATGGCGGGGACGTATTTTTGTTAGTGTATCCCTATCCTAGAGTACTCACATATGATGAGAAGAGCGGAATAGTGACAGTGGAACGTGCAACTAATGCGGAGGGGTATGTATTGCAGTTGGTGGAAGGAGGGCAGGCAAAGGAGGTGTTCTCTCTGGATCCTGAGATTTCTCTAAAAGAGGTTAGGAATATGGAAGAGGAGGAGTTGGATGCTCTTCCCTTTAAAGATCTTTATTCATTATTGTCGGAGAGCGATGTGGCTGTGGTAAGAAAAGGAGTAATAGGAAAATTGATGAAACATAGTTTAAGATATCGCAATAAAACAATGCTTCTGAAATACCTTATACAATGGGGGCCAAGATGGATTACGTTTGGGAGTGTTTATGATAAGTAGTATCCATTATACTGGACTCATGATTTTGGAGAATCTTAAAGTTTTTAGGCTTTTAAATGGTGTGGGGCTAGAAGTTGCTTTACTATAAGGCTTGGTGATAGCCTGCCTTTGCCCCATATGAGCCGGAGGCAGGAGGGGCTGAGCCCTTCCTGCCTTTTTTCTTTATAGGGCGCAGTCCCGACGTTCGGTATAAGGTTTTATGGGGATTTGAAGCAAAGCGGGGGAAATTTTTGTTGTTGATTTAGAGGAAGCAGGGGAGGCATGACATAGTAAAGAGAAGGGGATTTGAGATATGTGTACGAGGAAGAGTGGATAGAGAGTAAGGACAGTCTTAATCTGTACAGTACGCTGTACAGGTTTACAGGCAAGGAGCTA
>JBCHKQ010000011.1 GCA_039023545.1 Spirochaetia bacterium 38H-sp
CCTGTTATTACATCAGACTTAAGCTTTTGTCCAAAATCATGGGTCCGATATACAGGTTTCTTATTTAACTACATGTAAAAAAACTTCAATAATTCATCCGAAATCTTATTACTTCTAATAACAACACCCTTATATCTGATTTAAGATTTTCGCTTTCTTTAAGCAAATCTATTGATTTTTCTCTGATTGGATTTCCAACAAAAAATGTTATCTCCTCAAAAATTCTATCCGCATATTCAATTGTCATATAGTATTCTCTATTGGAAACAAAAGGTAAAAAAATGCGCGAATTATATGTTTCTTTCTTAAAAATATCAAGCAATCCTATTACTGCCCTACCATTTTTGATTTTCACATCCTCCTTACCTATCGTAAAAACCTGTTTACCATCCTTATAATACATCTCAATTCGAATAATTCTAATCCCACTCTTAACTTTTGAATTTGATATAATTAGATTTCCACTACTAATAGCTATATTATATTCATTTATCTCCTCTTCACCTGAACAGCTTATTAACATAATGCTTATAATAAATACTATTATAAATTTTCTGACACCCATGTAACCGCCTCCGATAAAATACCTGAATTCTGTAAAATTCTACTCATTTCTCTAATTACTTTTTGCTCAGCATTTGAAAGTCCACTACCATATCTTGCTTTATAATATAATAAAGCAAAGTCACCTACCATTTGCGCTTGACTCTCCAAATAGGGCATATCAGACAATTCATTGTATTCAGCCAGATCAGTTATCTTATAGTCACCAAAAGAATACACATCAAAACCAGTAGAATAAAGTAATTGCTCATTTGCCAGCTGATCCCATGCCGAACTTCCTAATGTAGGAAGAGGAATAAAACCTGTGCCATAATTATCTATAATATATTGAATCTGATGAAAATCTTCATCGATCCGGCTCTGTTACCATGACTACTCTCAATTCTTACATTTTCTATAGCTTTTGCTCCTATAGAACCAAAAATCTCAACAATGAACATTTTCTCATCACGAGTAATCCCCCTCCTACCATCCGGATCAATATACTTCACCGGATTATTCCCCGCATAATGGTAAGATGCAAGCTTCCCTTCTCTAAAACCAGTCAGCAAAATTATAACTCAATCTTTTATACCTTGCTTCAAATTTTTTTACACCGAACGTCGGGACTGCGCCCTATAAAGCCCACTACCCAAGCAGGACGCAGCCCCTCCTGCCTCCGGCTAACACGGGGCAAAGGCAGGCGCGCTGTATTAGCCGGTTACTTTTCAACTACCAAATTGCGAACTTGATTTTACACTAAACACAAAATGGTCATAACAAGCCTTCTGTCTACTGAACTACAAGCAGCTCTCCCACACGCCTTTAAACCATATCTATCGGTTAGGAACTCTTCTCTTCCATATTGCATGTATACACATGTTTTCATATTTTGTTCCAGGATATACATCTAGGATTGTAATTGTAATATCCTCAACCTTAATCAGTCTACCAAATTCTAACACTTGTGGATTAGGCGTATCTGCTATATCAAAATCCTTCTCAAAACCAACTTCTTTACACGTAACACGTATCTTCTTGGGTCTAGCATTCTGGGTATATAAATAGGGCTTCTCATATGACACATATCCGGAAAAGATTATGAGAGAATCCAGCTCCGTATAACCTTTTAGTGTGATCCACTCCCCGGTCCCCGATCCTTTTGCACCTTCTACCCAAGGAGTCTCGAGATCTATGGTGTTAATGTTATCAATCGCATAAATAACGTTTCCCTCCTTTAACTCACTACTTGCAGAGATAATTCTGGAAGATGCTGCTCCAAGATCATTCATCTCCCCTTCAAATCTAAAGCTTTTTATCCATATGTCATAGAAGCTCTTTTTTCCTTTCGTGTACAAAATCATAAAAAGGTCATTATACAGCACGAGATACTCTTCTACTCTTCCCTCTTTGTAAATGCGCAAAAATGGAATCTTGTGCACATATTCAAGTTCATACCGGTATACTTTCTCTCCTTCTTTTAGATCATCAAAGGCTATTTGATTATTATCCCTAAACTCCACATTTGTAGCCATAGCCTTGATATATCTTGTGCCTGGCGGTATAGTTTGTGCATAAAATGGGAAACTTACCATCAGCAACATCATTATACCCAAACTCGTATGTTTACTCATTCTATACCCCTTATCTTTACAGGGATGGTATCACCCCTTTTTTTTGGGCTTCTGTCCGTTAAATCCCCTTTATACTCAAAACCCATTCCTTTCAAAATATTTGTTATTTCATTGAAACCTTCGAGTTTAGTAATTTGACATCCTAAACCATAAGGCTGATTCCAAGGACCTCCAGTTCTTCTTGTAAACTGATTCGGATGTATCAAGTAATCATCATCGATTGTAACTTCTAATTCCTCATTCACTAAATGGATAGGATTTAAATAACTGCCACTAGATTTTAATAGATAACCAGTATATTCTCCTTCTGGTAATGTTCTTCCCTCATAACCTGGTTGCCCTAATCTAGGATGATCTGCTGTAGATTGGACAGCTACCTTATTTAAAGACATAGCAAGAAATTTTATATTCAATTCAGAGCGATAATATTTCCCATTATTTCCATTATCTTCTTCACTCCTTTGAATGTCAATTGTAATACCACTTCTTATAGAATCTCCTAATAGAGGTATATTGCTTAATCCTTGCAAAACAGAAGTAAAAATTGATTGAAATACATTTTGTTCCCTCCCATCCGGATCAATATACTTCACCGGATTATTCCCCGCATAGTGGTAAAGCTGCAGGTTTACAAGATTGTACACACCTCCCATACCGGGCAGGCTCCGGTTGTGCTTACGCGCCTCATCACTTACAGGCGCCAGCGGTATGTAGTCCCCAAGCGCAGGGTCTGAGCTTATCCACCTTGAGGTCTTAGGATCAAGATACCTTGCTCCGTAATAATACAGCCCTGTCTCCTCATCAAGCTCCTTGCCCGTAAACCTGTACAGCGTACTGTACAGATTAAGACTGTCCTTACTCTCT
>JBCHKQ010000012.1 GCA_039023545.1 Spirochaetia bacterium 38H-sp
TGTAGCGCCTGTAAGTGATGAGACGAGGAGGCACAACCGGAGTCTCCCCGGTATGGGAGGTGTGTACAATCTTGTAAACCTGCAGCTTTACCATTATGCGGGGAATAATCCGGTGAAGTATATTGATCCGGATGGAGAAAGTTCTGAAAGTTTTATTTCTCAATTGTTGGTATTTTCTAGTAATATGATTCTATATTTGAATAATGTAGGTTTTGCAGGTCAGCAAAGCTCATCAATTGAGTTTTTTTCATATACAATGGGGAGCGACTATGGAGCGCTTGTGAAGAATACAAGAATAATTTATGTTGATATAGATCGTGGTTTTTCTGCGCCATGGGGCAATATATATATGCCAACCAATGATAGTTATCAAGGTGGGTATAATACTCCAAGAGAATATAATTTGGGTAAACCTTCTGATACGGGGAGAGTCGGTTTGGAAGCTCATGAGTTATATCACCAAGTACAATATAAAACAAATATTACATCATTATTTTGTCTAGTTGCTGAGCAAATTCAATATTCCACTGGAGGAGATCCCTATTCAAAAGGTGACCCAAGGATTCCAAGTGTGTTGGATAATATCCAAAAATTATCGGATATTCCAACACTAGAGGGTAGGGCTCAATTCGTAGGGCAGTGGAATGCTGATGTTTATCAGTATCAAAATGGAGGGCTTGTTAATCATGAAAGATTACTGAAGGAAGCACAAATTATTTTAAATTCTGGGATATCCTCTCAGGCTGCAATTGATATTTTATCAGGGGGGTAAGAAGTTGTGAAACGTATTATATTAAGTGTTTGTATTATTTGTTCTGTTGGGTTGTATGCAATGACTAGAGAACCACCTAAAAGATATTCAGATCGAGTTAATGTTATTGAAGATGATTCTCAATTGGTTATTGTAATTGCAACAGAATTTGAGCCTAATTCTTATGATATTTATGAAATTTATATTTTTGGAGCAAGAGATGAGGATGTAATAGTGCTAAATAGTAGGGATTGTTCCATGAAGACTATAGGGGATAACCTTATTTTGGTTATTTCTGGTTTTACAAAGAAATTCGAAATTACTGGAATAGGTGTTATGCTTATAAGAAGAGGCAAGATGGAATATTATTCGATGTAAAAGGATTTGTTTTGCTTTTTAGAACTAATTAAAGAAATGATCTTTAAATATATGTTTAACCGTCAAACACAGCGTTCTTGCCTTTGCCCCGTGTTAGCCGGAGGCAGGAGGGGCTGCGCCCTGCTTGGGTAGTGGGCTTTATGGGGCGTAGTCCCGACGTTCGGTATAAGATTTTATGGGGATTTGAAGCAAAGCGGGGAAAAGTTGTGTTATACTGGATAGAACTGGTATCAGAGAAGGGATGTTTGCAGCTTTACCATTATGCGGGGAATAATCCGGTTGAGTATATTGATCCGGATGGGAGGCAAACAGAAGAATGGGTAGTTGTTAGTCCTGGACATGGGATGGATAGACCGGGATCCGATCCAGGAACATGTCATGATGGGTACAAAGAAATCAGTTATATATATAGGTTAACAAGCAGATTAATGCCTAAACTTTCGAATTTAGGTGTCAATGCTATTAATATTAAAGCACCTCCGTATAATGCATATACGGTTTCAAGAAAAGTTAAAGAGTCAAATAGATTTGGAAAAAATCATAAAGTAGCCCTTCATATTTCAATTCATGCTGATTCTTTGCGAGGAGATGGGTATGTTGGAATTGAAATATTTTATATGACAGGAAGGCCAATAAGTAAAAAAATTGCAGAATTTTTTCAAAAAGAATTGGAGTCAGCAGGATTTGAAGCTAGAATAAAATCAGACAATCAAACTTGGGTTGGAAGGTTTGGAGAATTGTGGGATACAAAAGCTCCTGCTACATTAATTGAAATTGGAACTCTAGGGAGTGCAAAGGGCAGAAAATTATTAGGGAATGATAAATATATGGATAAAATGGCTGAGATATTATCTAAAGCAATTGAAAAATTTATAAAGGAGAAGCCAAACAAATGAAAGTAAATAAAAATGTCGTTATGTTTTTGCTTGTTTTAGTTTTTGTTAATCATAATATAAATTGTCAAACTACTGAAAAATTATTTTCTGAAATAGAAATAAAAGGGACTATTTTTTATGTTTTAGAACAAAATAATTATTTATTAGTAGGATATCGTGATGATGAATATAATTTAAAAGTTGATAAAATAGAAATTATTTCTGATAAATTAAAATATATCGAAACAATTAATGACAAACGTTTATTTTATAAATATGAAGAAATATTTGAAACAAAACAAAACCTAATTTATTCTAAATATGAAAAAGAGATAGTGACAGATATTAAAAAAAGAAAATGCAATATTCTATACGATAAAAATATATTTGATGGACGCCCCATGATATATTACAGTATGGCAAAAGAGTCCCCTGATTCTGAAAGTCTATTATTGCTTTATACATGTGAAGATGGAAGATCCTTTTTTGCAAGTCAAATTGTATGTATAAATATTAAAAATAGGGAAATAAAAATATCTTATTTGGCTGATAAAAATAGTATATTGTTCGAATATACAAAAAATATTGGTTGGATTAGCAATGATATAATATATTATGACGTTAGCTCCGGTAGTAAATATGATATTATTAAGTTAATTAGATTAAATGAGATATTAGAAAAATAGATGTGGGATATAGCATATTGGACCCTATAATTTGGGATACAGCTTTAGTTTTTAGGCTTTTACTGAAAGAGGAAAAGTTGTCTTACGATGAGATTCGGTGGCAGCCTGCCTTTGCCCCGTATTAGCCGGAGGCAGGAGGGGCTGCCCCTGCTTGGTAGTGTGCTTTATAGGGCGCAGTCCCGACGTTCGGTATAAGGTTTTTGGGGATTTGAAGCAAAGCGGGGGAAATTGTTGTTGTAAAAATAGAGGAAGATAGGGAACATAGTG
>JBCHKQ010000013.1 GCA_039023545.1 Spirochaetia bacterium 38H-sp
CAGGAGAAAAGCCAGGAAGAGCTGTTTAAGGAAATAGGCCAACAGCAAAGTTAAAAAGGAGGGGTACTATGAGAAAATTGGGATTGTTAATCATTATGTTCCTGCTCTTAGTTTCCTGCGGACATAATGATAATATCATAATACTGAGTGGGCATATTGTTAAAGCAATATCAGAAAACAATATTTTAATTTCAGGCACAGAATATTTTAATAATAAACATACCTCTACTGCTTTTTTAACCAAAATAAGCAAAAACGGAGATATATTCTGGACTAAAAGCTTTTACAAGTCTTATGTTATGAATTATTTTTTGGAGAAAAGGTATATTTCTATTTTCTTACAGTGTTTTGATCATCTTAAATATATCAAAATGGATTATAATGGCAATATTATTTATGAAAAGAAGTTCTATGTTATTGTACCGACTTCTGATTGTATTATAAAGGAAGAAAACTGCTATACTGTTGCTGGCATAAAGTTTATTTTAAAAATTGATTTTAATGGCAGGTTAATAAGTAAACTCAATAACCCTATAAAAAAATTGTGGCGTTTTATTGCCAAGGTTGATAATAAATATATTCTGTTTGCATATGATGATCGTTTTGCTACTGATGATTATGATTTTGTAAATATTTATAAGAATCTTAAACTTTATTCAATAAATAAGGATTTGGATATTCTTATTTCTGATAATGATGAGCAATCAAGCAAAATTAGATTACTTAATTACGCTTATGGTAATCGTTTAATTATTGGAGACAATAACGAGATAATCTATTTTGATAATTCGTTAAATGCGAATCATGTGAGAAAAACCGACAATAATTTTCAAAAGTTGCTATTGGACAAGGATTTGGAAATATTTATCAAATCAAACGATGTTCTTGGTTTTGGCAATTTTGTGAGAGCATATAGAGCGGAGAGTTTGATTTGGGAAATATTTCTACAGGGTGAGAAGGTTGTTATCCTTGATGGGGCAATCCTTGATGATAATATTGTGTTTGTCGGATATAAAGCAATAAAAAAAATAGACACAGTACATCTTTATGGCCATTCTTCTAACTTGTATGTTGCCTGTTATAATAAATCTGGGAAATTGCTCTGGAAAAAGGAGGTTACACCTCAAAAGCTGATTAAATACTAATCATCTACAGGAAAATGTTTATACAAATATATCGGCTCCATGATTTTGGACAAAAGCTTAAGTCTGATGTAATAACAGGAGAAAAGCCAGGAAGAGCTGTTTAAGAAAATTGGTAAACAGCAATATAATGGAGTAGGCTGTTTTAATTATCCGGATAGTAGGTAATCTTTTTGTTCTCAGTTATGTAAGCTGTTTTATGCTGTCATTGATTGTTTTTTGTTGCTGTGTTGTAATCTTTTGTTATGCATGGTTTTTCTGTTGAGTTTTATGATGATTTTTTAAGGTTTTATTTTTCTCATTCTTCTTTGAGCTCTTTTTACGGTTTTATGTCGCTTTATAAGGCAGGGGATATGGGAAAAAGTGCGGAGTTTACGGATGAGAGGCTCAGGTGGCTGGAAGAGCGCGGGATTGACAGGGATTCTTTGCGCTGTGTACGGCAGGTGCACGGCAGGGTTGTTGCGGATGCTTCTTCTTTTTTACCGGGGGATGAGCCTGAGGCAGACGGGCTTTTTTGCACAGACGATTCTCTTGTGTGCGGGGTTACGGTTGCGGACTGTATGCCCATATGGGTTTTCAGGGAGGACGGGACTGCGTGGGGGATTGTTCATTCCGGATGGAGGGGGACGGGGATTGCTGCTTTGCTTGCGGATGCGCTGGGTGAGGGCAGGAAGGTTGCCGTGCTGGGGCCTTCTATTCGCTCGTGCTGTTACAGGGTGGATAAAGAACGGGCGGAGGTTTTTGCGTCTGCGTTTGGCAGGGATGCTGCTGTGCGTAAGGCCGATGGTTTTTATCTGGATCTTGTTGCTGCAAACAGGGGGCTTCTGGAGAGGCGCGGGGTTTCTGTGTATACGATAGAGGGGTGTACCTGCTGTGATGAGCGTTTTGGTTCTTACAGGAGGGAGGGGGAGGCTTTTACGCATATGCTGGCAGTGTGTGCCAGGGGGTGATTTCTTTATCCTGTGCTTTTATGCGCCGCAGGCAGTAGAAACTGCGCTTTTTTGCTTTTTTGTTTGCTTTGGGCGCAGTTTCTACGTTCGGTATAATGTATTTTTATGCAAAATTGCTACTGCGGTATTTGAAGATATCTTAAAATATTGTTATTATCACAGGACTTTTGTTTTGAGAGTTAAATAGTTTTTTGGAGGATATATGAGTGGTTGGGCGCTTTTACGGGCAAAGAAAGAGTGGC
>JBCHKQ010000014.1 GCA_039023545.1 Spirochaetia bacterium 38H-sp
CATACCGCAGGCTCCTGTAAGTGATGAGGCGCGCAAGCACAACCAGAGCCTCCCCGGGCAGGGCGGTGTGTACAACCTGGTAAACTTCCAGCTGTACCACTATGCGGGGAATAATCCGGTTAAGTATGTGGATCCCACGGGGATGTGGATTGATAACGGGGATGGAACATATACAGTAGAGACCGGAGATACTTTATATAGCCTGGCAAAATTGACTACAGGGGATGGGAAAAATTGGGTAAATTATGGCTACACTGAAGAGCAAGCCAAGAATTTAAAGGTAGGTGATATAGTAAATGCCAGAGTGTTTTCTAGTGAAGATGAAGCGGCAAAGGCTTGGTCAGCTTCATATATGGGTGCTTCGATTTCAGCAGATGTTGAATATGGTTCTACTATTTACACCGTAAAAACACCTGATGGAAGTATTAAGTACTCATATACTAATCCGGTAGTTGGAACCGTTAATACGGTATCTCCAAGTTGGCCGACAGATCGTTCAAAAGTAGTAGCTTTTATACATTCTCATGGTGCTTCAACTACAGGGTTTTTGGATTATCAGTTTTCTAATGTTACAACAGTTTCAGGAACGAGGAATGGTGATATACCTTATGCTGATTACTATGGGATCAATGGATACCTTGTTCGCCCGGATCTTGTGATACTTAAATATATTGTGGGGTCTAAGTCAACTGTCACTGTGCCTTGATGATAGGAGGATTGAAGTGAAGAAGATATTAATTATTGCATTTGTATTTTTCTTTCCGATATGTATTGCTTTATTGGGAGGACCCATGCCTGGAGATGTCTATACAATTGATGGTGAAGTAGTGCAAGCTATTGAAGTAGCTTTTGATAGGTATTGTGTTATGACAACGGCGGAAAAAATATTAAATAACTATGAATTTTCTGTAAAGGTAGAATTGAATCAAATATTAGTTGATATAACAGTAAAAGGCCCAGTTTTAGGTGGTATTGGTAGGTTTAGTCTCGACAGAAAGACTTACAAAATATTACAAGAATCATATCACCCATAGATTACTCCTGAATTTTCCTGATCTGCTTAAAAGAATATGCTTAGTAGAAATTTCTAGGCTCCGTATTGCCTCATCCAAAAATCTAACCCTGAGTACTTGATGCCTCATCATAAATTCTAACCCGTAGTAGTAGTGTTTTCTTTCTCTTTTTGCTTCTTTTTCTCTTTCTTTGTGCATCCTGTGGACATGTGGATATCCTCCCTGGGGGTGGTCACCTCCCCCTGTTGTAGTTCCTTCTGGTGCTTTCGTGCACGGATCTGGAAGTTAGTGTACAATTTTTTCTGTAAATTGGGTTGAAAAAGCAGGGCGATCGGGCTCAACTGGTGAGTGATTAACAAACCGCAATGGGAACCCGATGGCCTACGAAACAGAGTATACACTTTTAGAGGATATTATCCAGATGTTGGCGGCGAATAGAGACAGCAAATTTCCCCGCGGTTATCGAGATAGTGTAAAATCGAGTTAGTAATTTGATAGTAAAAAAGTAGCTGTCAGATACGGTGTGCCTGCCTTTGCCCCATATTTGCCGGAGGCAGGAGCGGCCGCAGCCTGCTTGCTGTGTTGTGCCACATAGGCTGCGGCTGCGACGTTCGGTATAAAGTCTTAAAATTTCTGAAGCAGAGTATTAAAAGATTGTGTTATACTGTTGAGGACTGTTTTTAGAGAAGGGAAGTATGGGAGAGGCGTTATGAGTGGGATGAGGAGAACCGGCTTAAGGCGAGCATAGAGGGGGATTTGACGGTAAATTATGTGTACGGAGCGGATGGAGAGAGAGCGGTAAAGTACAGCAGGCTTGGGGAGACT
>JBCHKQ010000015.1 GCA_039023545.1 Spirochaetia bacterium 38H-sp
TCATAACCACGGATTCCCTTATGGAATCCACAGCTGGGTTGGTTACCTGTGCAAAAAGCTGTTTAAAATATTCATACATCAACCTAGGTCTGTTGGACAAAACTGCAAGCGGAGAATCATTACCCATGGAGCCAAGAGGCTCTTTTGCATCAATAACCATTGGAGCAAGAATTACATCAAGATGCTCTCGTGTATATCCAAACATCTTGAGACGTTCTTCCAATGTTTCAGGATAAAATCCATGAGGCTCCTTATCAGTCTCAAGCTCATCAAGTTCTATAACCTGTTCTCTGAGCCACTCAGAATAAGGCCTCTGTGTGGCAACGCTCTTTTTTATTTCCTCATCGTCTATTATCCTTCCCTGAACAAAGTCAACAAAGAACATTTTACCAGGCTGCAATCTGCCTTTCTTTACAACCTTTTCCGGCTCTACGGGAAGAACACCGACTTCACTTGCCATTATCACAATATCATCGTCTGTTACATAATATCTGCTTGGCCTCAAACCATTTCTGTCAAGAACCGCGCCTATTACGTGACCATCAGTAAAAGCGATGGAAGCAGGTCCGTCCCATGGTTCCATGAGACAGCTCATATACTTGTAGAAGTCTTTTTTCTCGCTATCCATCTTATATTTCTGCCATGCCTCGGGAATCATCATCATAACAGCTTCCTGAAGGCTTCTTCCTCCCATAAGAAGAAGCTCAAGAACATTGTCAAAGGTTCCCGAGTCAGAAAGGTCTGGTTCTATTATTGGCAAAACTTCTTTGAGGTCTTCTCCTATGATGTCGCTCTTAAGCAGCCCCTCTCTTCCTCTCATCTTATTGATGTTTCCTCTGAGGGTATTTATCTCTCCGTTGTGGCTCATAAACCTAAGCGGCTGAGCCCTGTCCCAACTTGGAAAAGTATTGGTAGAAAACCTTGAGTGAACCATTGCAATATGAGAAGAAAAATCGGCATCAGAAAGGTCAGGAAAAAACTCAAAAAGCTGCTCAGGAGTAAGCATGCCTTTATAAACCATAACCCTGGGAGAAAGGCTGCAAAAATAGAAAAACTCGTCAGAGTCGTTTTCCTTACCTCTCAGGAGGTGAGTTGCTTTTTTCCTTATTGCAAAAAGCTTTCTCTCAAAAACTTCATCGCTTATATCGTCCTGTGCAGCAACAAAAAGCATCTCTATAACCGGCTCGGAAGCCTTGGCTGTAGGTCCTATCATATGGTCTACAACCGGAACAGGTCTCCAGCCTATAAGACTCTGTCCAAAATGCTCTATTGTTTCTTCCACTGTTTTTTTACAAGCTTCACGCTGCTTATCATCCTGAGGGAGAAAAACAAGTCCTGCAGCATATCTTCCGCGCCCAGGCAGTTTTTTCCCCAGCTCTTTATCAGCTATTTTTTCCAAAAATGCATACGGAAGAGCAACAAGTATACCTGCGCCATCTCCTGTATTAACCTCACTTCCCACAGCACCTCTGTGAGTCATGTGAACAAGAACATTCTTTGCTTCTTCTATTATCTCATGTCTTGCAACACCCTTTATGTGTGCCACAAATCCGACACCACAGCTGTCGTGTTCAAAAGATGGGTCATACAATCCGTGGGCCTTAGGCCTTTTTTTAAACGCCATACACACTCCCTATGTCGATAGTATTGGGGATAGATATCTATGCAATTTTTATGCCATATATTGCATATTTATGCAATATATAATCCCATAAATAAATATTATTACATTTCTTATAAGCTTTAATCGATAAGAAGCGGTAAATGATACTTTTTTGTAGCATTTACCGCGTTCGATATAACATTTTTGTAGATTACAT
>JBCHKQ010000016.1 GCA_039023545.1 Spirochaetia bacterium 38H-sp
GGTACATACTCCCCAAGCGCAGGGTCACCCGATATCCACAAGCAGGTCTTGGGATCAAGATACCTTGCCCCGTAATAATAAAGCCCTGTCTCCTCATCTAGCTCCTTGCCTGTAAACCTGTACAGCGTACTGTACAGATTAAGACTGTCCTTACTATCTATCCACTCTTCCTCGTACACATATCTCAAATCCCCTTCTCTTTACTATCTCCTGCCTCTCCTGATTCCTCCAAATCTACAACAAAAATTTCCAACGCCTTGCTTCAAATTCCATAAAACCTTATACCGAACGTCGGGACTGCGCCCCATAAAGCCCACTACCCAAGCAGGGCGCAGCCCCTCCTGCCTCCGGCTAACACGGGGCAAAGGCAGGCTGCCACTAAGTCTTATTGTAAAACAACTTTTAGCCTCTCACCAGTTAAAAGCCTAAGAACTTAAGGTGTTGGATAATGTCCAGTATAGTACTCTTCCATCGCCAAGTAAGCACTTAGCCACCCACTGGTTTGGAGTTTAGGTATATGACTCCAAGTATATAACAAACCCGTATTAAACAGATATGAATACGATTTTAATTACCATAACATGGATCTCCGCAGCCGGTGCAGTCATATTTTGCTGCTTCTTCTCCAGTTTTTATGATATAATTATTAATCAAAGAATCCCAAATCAATTTTAGTCTTTGTTCTCCATGAAATTCGTCAAAATATGAAATAATAATAAAAACTGTTTTATCTTTCTCATTTAAATATTTCTCAATAGATACAATGGTTGAATTATCTTCATTATTAAGTACATAATAATATTCAATTCTTTTAATTTTTCGTATTTCATCGGTTTTAGAAATATAAACGCAATCAGTGCCATAAATAATTGTTATACTCTTTTCTTTAATACTTATTTTCCCAGAATCATCATTCTTAATATAGTTTTTTATCAATTCAAATTGTCTAACAACCTCTTTAAACTCCGAAATAGCCTCTATAAAATATTTGTCCCTCACTAATTCTTGAGAAGGAACATAACAATTCGTAAAAACAATAAAGCTTAATAAAATGTATTTTTTTACTTCCATTCTGCCCCTCCTACAAGTTTGCAATCAGACCAATTTCTAAGCGTATCAGAATATATTTTCTGCACACTAGCCTCATTCCACGTTGCAGGATTCGAATCTTGTAGATGAAATTCCAATGTAATGACATAATCGCCTCTTGCATCACTCCCTTTATCGATAATAGTCGCAGTATGCCCTGAAAAACCAGGATCTGCTGTTGGTGACAACATTTCTCCTTCATGTACTTTATGAGTTATATCAGGTTCATAAATCAAGACATCACCAACTTTTAATTTAGCATATAACGCTTTTGGATCATTTATTATGTTACCCTCTGCATCACGATAATACTTGATATAGCTGCTATCTCTTAAGTCACTTGCTTTATGCATGGGTGTTATAGCAGGACTTTTCCACATATTTCGAAATGATATTGCACCATGTGTACAAGCCCACTTTGAAATCCCTTTTATATATGTCAAAGTTGTACTATCAATATTATATAAACCTATTTCATAGTAAACATATTTTGATCCATCCCAATATCTACTTGTTATATTTCTATAAAAACTACTTCCACTCATTACTTTCGCCACCAGCGCTCTCAGGGTAATCCTCCCATCCGGATCAATATACTTCACCGGATTATTCCCCGCATAATGATACAGCTGCAGGTTTACAAGATTGTACACACCTCCCTGTCCC
>JBCHKQ010000017.1 GCA_039023545.1 Spirochaetia bacterium 38H-sp
CTCCTCATCAAGCTCCTTGCCCGTAAACCTGTACGGCGTACTGTACAGATTAAGACTGTCCTTACTCTCTATCCACTCTTCCTCGTACACATATCTCAAATCCCCTTCTCTTTACTATGGCCTGCCTCCCCTGCTTCCTCTAAATCAACAACAAAAATTTCCCCCGCCTTGCTTCAAATCCCCAAAAACCTTATACCGAACGTCGGGACTGCGCCCTATAAAGCACAGCACCCAAGCAGGGCACAGCCCCTCCTGCCTTCGGCTCATAGGGGGTAAAGGTAGGAGCACTTTGTTTGGCAGTTACTTTTCAACTACCAAATTGCGAACTTGATTTTACACTATCGAAATAATTCATACAAAGGTGGCAGCCCTAAAGAACTATTAGCTAACACTCATATTGATTCAAATATCTTGGTATTTAAACCGGTACTTGTTGACACTCTTTACTCCAAGTATAAAACTATTTTTAGACACTTGAGTAATGTGGAGCCTGCTTCATGATCTCTTCTTATAGGCGGTAACTTCTCTCTTCATATCCCACCTAATTTATTTAATTATTCAAAGTCCGATCTTTCATAAATTCATAAAATATTTTAGTCTCAATACAATTTTCACCAAACTTACATAACAAATCATTTACCACCTCTTCATCCAGTATTGCTCTTGACCAATAAAAATAATTTTTATTGACCAAATTAAATTTGTTATAATAGTTTTTCTCAATCTCTTTATAACGCATAATCCCCAATTGATCATTTCTCAATAATGAAACCAGATACTTTATCCTTTCTCGATAATATTTCATTTGATCGTCAGTTAGTTTCATTGAAGATATACCCTTCAATGAATTCAAACCTTCATATCTTGTTATGTTACTTTCAAGAAATGAAATAACTTCATTTACATTTGAATGATTATGTATATTTAATGATTCATTATTTCCACAAGCAGAAAATAATAATATAAACGTAAATATATTTACAAATCTTCTAAAGACTCGCATAAAACCTCCTTGGTGGATTTTCTTTATCAACTTTTATTGTGGCTGTATTTCGCCCCATCCAATAAATTCACAATCAGAATACATATTCAAGCCATCGTCTCCCTTATAAATCAAATTATCCAAATCACTAGTTATACCATCAGGTGAATAATATACAGCAGTCGGTGTAATCAACCAAATCTGTGGCGGGTGATCTTGCCCCCCGGACATTACCCATATTCCAGTTCTTATTCCAAACGATCCTTGCATAAAACCAACAACAGTGTATGTATGTCCAGTAAAACCAGAGGCACCCTCGGCTGGTTTTAAAATAGCAACTGTACCAACTTCAACATTTGAAGAATAGAAGTTCTTATCAAAAGTTGACGGATTTCGGGACATTGCCTGTCCATCACCAGAATAAAACATAATATTTCTCATTTGATACTCTGGATTCATATCTCTAGCTTGAATATATGTTAAAGACAAACCCGCATCACCTAATGTACTATTACCATGCCACAAATTTTTATATGAGTCATTTACCCCAATTGCTGCATACATTGCTTTATTATATATGTATAACGTCAAATCTGTACAATCATAGTTTGAAGGAATATTTGAAATACTTGAAACTAGATTCATAACAGAAATCATGTATTCAGAACGTTGTTCATTTGATAGGTTCCTTGGAGCCCTCCC
>JBCHKQ010000018.1 GCA_039023545.1 Spirochaetia bacterium 38H-sp
AAGCTCCTTACCTGTAAACCTGTACGGCGTACTGTACAATCCGCTGCCAGCCTTACTCTCTATCCACACTTCCCTTCTCTGACATCAGTCTTTATTACTATAACACAATTTTTCCTAATTTTGCCTTAAATTTTTATACCGATTTATACCGAACGTCGGGACTGCGCCCTATAAAGAAAAAAGGCAGGAAGGGCTCAGCCCCTCCTGCCTCCGGCTAATACGAGGCAAAGGGGGAAGATTCCAGCAGTCCTTAGCAGCATAACCTTCCTAATAATCAAAAATCTTGGATCAAACACATTCATCCCAAGGTAGTTTTTTCATTGATAAGGCCCACTAACGACATAGCAAAAAAGAAGCAAAATCTTGCTCAAAACTTCCCCAATATAGCAATTCATTGATTGACATAGAACGCTTCTTTTTTGCTACTTTTAATATCGAATCTAAATAATCTGCGGAAGTCTTTAAAAACAGAAACACTCTTCCTTTTATAGGTTCTATAAAACTCTTTCTTTCCCTCCACAACTGATAGAGCCATTTTGTTTTTATCAAAACCAAAACATACGCATTACCATTTTCATCCATGTTTATCCATATCAAATGGCCATTATAAACTTCTTCCGGCTTAAAAGATATGTCCTTTACCAATAAATTCTCAGAAGAATAATACTCAATATCTCCACTATCCATATGTCCATTTGAACCTACAACTTCTGCCTCTAATAGCAAAACATCATCATGATGTATCTCTATTGTAATAGTTCCTATTTTTTCAAAATTTGCTAGACCATATAATATCCCATCACAATTCCTAAGTATATTCATTTGTATTTCTTTATCTTTAAATATAGGGCTAAACTCTTCCCGTTTGTCTTGACTTATAGAAAAGTCATAAAGATTATATATAGCAATAGGAAGTGCAATCAAAAAATAATACAACCAAAACCATTTACTTTTTTTATTCTTCTGTGTATTTTGCATTTACTCTCCCCCAAATGGATATAAAGATAAATACTCTTCCCAGTAATCTACTGGCTTAATCTTTAGAGTAGGATATTTATCCCGTTTGTCTTCATAGTCTGCATAGAGACCGCCACCGGCCTCATAGAATTCATGTCGTTTCTTCTCAGATTCATATTTATCATAAAACTTATTATTCCGGATTTCATACTCAAGTTTGGCTATTTCGCTTAACAAAAAAAATCTAAATCCAGATGAATATATATTTTTCTCATCGATATCCCCCAACAAATTATAAATCCGCTTTATTTCCATCTCAGCACCACGAAGAAAAGCCTTTCGTTGACTAAAGACAACAATACGATCAGGAGAATATCCCATCTTTTTAAATTTCTGTTTCTCATTTAACTCTGCAGCTGTTCCCATCCAAGAAAAAAACTGGGGCAGTACAAAAGGGAAAAGGCCCATTGAATCAGTAAGTAGCTTATAACCACTCATACTTTCCTGCTCAGAAATAAACTGAGCAAAATAAAAAGATCCTATCTTAGGCGGGGCATCAAGAGGATAAGGGGTTGTAATCATCTTTAAAAACCAACTAAACTTATTAATTCTCCCATCTGGATCAATATACTTCACCGGATTATTCCCCGCATAATGATACAGCTGCAGATTTACAAGATTGTACACACCTCCCATACCG
>JBCHKQ010000019.1 GCA_039023545.1 Spirochaetia bacterium 38H-sp
CGGAATATGTCAAGAAAGTTGTCACAATTTTTGAATAATTTATGCACATTGAGATGCCTTTAGTTTTTTGCATGAAGGATTAAGATACACCTTTTTTATGTCATTCCAGAATGCTGGTTTTAAACTCCATCTTTCGGGTTTTAAAGCATAAGCTTTTGCTAATGTCTGATTTCTTTTTTTCATAATTATGTTGCTTTCTCCTGAGTGTCTTTGTTGTGGTGTCACATAGCCTATTCCCGAATGCCGGTGTTTGGTATTATACCAGTTAACAAAATCTGCCATCCAGGCTCGAGCATGACTAAGGTCAGAGAAACACTTGGGGAATCCTGCTGTATATTTAAGTGTCTTAAATAGGCTTTCAGAATAGGCATTATCGTCACTTACTCTGGGTCTTGAGAATGACGGGATGACTCCAAGCTTATAAAGCGTCATGAGCATGGTTGCTCCTTTCATAGGATTCCCATTATCAGAATGCAGTCTAATACCTCTAATATTCTGCTCAGATGCAAGCCTTTTAAATAGTTCCGAAGCTATTTTATCGGACTCTTTTACATTAATCTCCCAACCAACTATTTTACGGCTCCAGACATCAATAACCACATAAGCATAGAAATACATTCCCATTATGCTGCTTTTAAGCCACGTAATATCCCAGCTCCAGACCTGATTCGGACCTGTTGTAACAAGCTCCGGAGGAGCTTTTTTAGCTGTGCCAGCTCTGCCTTTTCGTCTATGATGAACAAGATCATACTCCCTTAAAACCCTGTAGAAAGTGCTGACACTTGCAATATAAATACCTTCTTCTAATAAAATTGCAACTATTTGATATGGATTGCTATCTGCAAACCTTTCACTACAAGAGATATTTATAATCTCTCTTTTCTCAACTTCTGTAAGTTTCCTTGGAACTCTCTTGGCTGCTCCTTTACGTAAATCTCCTGTTTTATTGGACTTCCATCTGTAGTATGTTCTGACTGATATATCGAGAACTTCGCAAGCTTTAAATAACCTGGCCCCATTTGCTACAGCTTCATCCAGGAGCTCTACAGCCAGCAATCTATCCGATTGAGGGATTAATCTTCCTCTCTTTCCCCCCAGATTTCTTCTGCTTTTTTTTTAAGAGTATAAAGTGCTGCCATTTCTGCAAGTGCTTTCTCTTTTTTCTTAAGTTCTTTTTCCAGTTTTTTTATTTTCTTTTTCTGCTCTTTTATAATTTCTTTATCTCTGTTTGTCTTGTTATTCATATAATCTCTTAACTCCTGTTCCCATAGTACCAGATGTTCACTATGAATACCATTTTTTCTTAGCCATTCCCCTTTCTTTTCCAAAGTAAGGGATTTACTCTCAAATATCAGTGACATCTTTTCTGCAGGACTTCTTTGTTCAGGAGATATTTCTCCTTCCTGTGGATTAAGACTATCATTCTTTAGTTTTAGTATCCAGATCCTGATTGTCTGTTCACTCACTCCTGTTTCTTTGCTTACTTCTGCTATTGATCTGTTTTCAGGTGGCAATACTTTCTTTAATACATTGTTCCTAAACCCAGTGCTGTATTTCATAGTATAGATGACTCCTTCCTAAATATTTTTACTGTCATCTATCTTGACATATAGGG
>JBCHKQ010000020.1 GCA_039023545.1 Spirochaetia bacterium 38H-sp
TCTTTCTAAAAAAGGAATATTGAGCAGTTTAAAACCTGCTTTAAGCACATTTAACACACAGCGTGCAAGGAGAAGCCTTGCTTTTGCTGTTTCTTTATCCTCATTGGTTATTATCGGGTTGTCGTGATAATAACGGCTGAACAGTTTTCCCACATCATAGAGATAGCTTACAATAAGAGAAGGGTTGTAATCCCTTGCTGCAGAAGCAAGTATCTCAGGAAACTCTCCCATGAGGCTCATAAGTTCCCACTCTGATGCCTGATTAAGACGGCTAGTATCAACTTCTTCTGGCGACACTACAAGCTCAGGAGCTTTTCTGAGCATGCTGCTTATCCTTGCTCCCATGTACTGAAGATAAGGACCTGTGTTCCCTGTAAGAGATATGGATTCTCGTGGATCAAAAATCATATCCTTGTTGGGGCTGACCTGGAGAAGAAAGTAATGCAGAGCCCCCAACGCTATAGCTTCTGCTGCCTTATCCGCATCATCTCCCTGTTCTAGCTTGCCTTTTTCCTCTATTTCTGCCTTTGCCATTTCTACAAGCTGGTCAAGAAGATTATCTGCATCCACAACTGTGCCCTCTCTGGATTTCATCTTACCTTCCGGAAGATTTACCATTCCGTAAGAAAGATGATAAAGATTTTCTGCCCAGTCATAGCCAAGTTTTTTAAGGACATAGAAAAGCACTTTAAAGTGATAGTTTTGCTCTGAGGCCACTACATAGATAAGTCTCTCAAACGGCCAGTCCTCATGTCTAGAAACCGCTGTTCCTAGATCCTGTGTAAGATAGAGAGAAGTGCCGTCTTTTCTGAGCAAAACCTTTTTATCAAGCCCTATCTCAGACAAATCTACCCATACAGAACCGTCATTTTCCTTATAGAAAACACCGTTATCCAGACCTTTTAAAACGAGGTCCTTACCCAGAAGATAAGTCTGGCTCTCATAATAAACCCTGTCAAAGGATATACCAGTTCTCTTGTAAGTTTTGTTGATGCCGTCGATTGCCCACTCATTCATCCTCTTCCAAAGAGACATAACTTCCTGGTCGCCGTTCTCCCACCTTCTTAGCATTTCCCTTGCTTTTTCTTCTGCACTATCATCGGAGGACGCCCACTGGTTAAACTTGACATAGTAGTCACCCACAAAATGGTCTGATTTTTTGCCGGCAGACTCTGGCGTCTCCCCATTGCCCAGCTCTTTATAAGCCAGCATGGACTTACATATATGTATCCCTCTATCATTAATCAGGTTGACTTTGCAGACATCAGCCCCCAAAAAAGAAAAAAGTCTGGAAATACTTTCTCCCAGAATATTATTGCGCATATGTCCCAGATGGAGAGGCTTATTGGTATTGGGACAAGAAAACTCTATCATTATTTTCTGAGAAGAAAACAAATCCTGCTTTCCATAGTTCTCACCGGCATTTATAACATCGGCTGCAATCTCAGCAGAAATATTTTTCTTATCAAGAAAAATATTTAAATATCCACCCGCAGTCTTTATAATCGCATCGGGATATTTCTCCAGCAGAAAATCAGCAAGCTCAGAAGCAATATTCTGAGGAGAAGTTT
>JBCHKQ010000021.1 GCA_039023545.1 Spirochaetia bacterium 38H-sp
GAAGTATACGGATCCGGATGGGAGAATGGCTGAGACAGTTGTTGTTCTTGGTTCTAGTGCAATTGTGGCATATTTTGCAGCTGCTGTTGTGCTTTCACTATTAACATATGTTACTATTGTTGAGATTTCTGAGTATGCAAAAGCAAATGTCAAAGAAGAGAGTGGACCATATGAATTACACCATGCGTTTCCTATGTTTATGGGTGGTCTTTATAAGCAGGAATTAGTTCCAATGGGAAGAAAACGGCATAGACAACTCCATAAGAATCTTGCTGTTTTTCTTGATAAATATTATCCTGGAATGAGGCCTAAGAGGGGAAATGCAGGTCCCCAAATCCAACGTAGTTTTTCAACCGAAAAGAGACTTGAAGCTATGGCACGTTTTTATTTGGTAAATATGGATTGCTATGCAGATGCAGCAACTCAATTTTTTAAAGACCATATTGATCTGTTAAATGATGAAAATATAAAATGGGCAAAAGAGCATGCTTTTGAGTCAAAATTTTGGCAAACAATTGAAAGTTGGATAAGAGAGGAGACACCGGAATGATGGAAATACTAGGTTATGTATTGTATCCGGGACAAGAGGATTATAAAACCAGATGGATTAAAGAGGAAGATTATGATGAAGTGGTGTGCGAGGAATGCCATAGTTTATTGGTGGATGATTATTTTAATGATGATGTTAAGCTCCAGAAAATGAAGTATGATTTTCTATGGGTTGCAGATGGTGCGAATATATTTGTTACAGAAAAAGTAAAACAATTTATTATTGATAACGGTTATACTGGTATAGAATTACGGCCATTGAGGACGATGGAAGGGGTTTATAATCTTAAATGTAACAATTTAATCACAATTGAAAAAGAATTATTGGATTATGGTAAAAAATGTAATAAATGCGGGGAATATACCTCTATAACGACAGGACAATATTCCATATTTTATAAAAACAAGTGGTATTATACTTATGTTAAAGAAAAGGTTAAGGATGGATTTTTTATTACAGACCTTAAATTTGGCGAACATACATATAAGAGTCCCGAATTAATTATTGGAACTGAAACATATAAGAAAATGAAGAAGGCACATTTAAAAGGTTTTATTGCGGCACCACTTGTTAAGGAATAAAATTGGTTTATACTCGTATGCTGTTTCTATGATTTTGGACAACAGCTTAAGTTTTTAGGCTTTTACTGGTAAAGGATGAGAAGTTAATTTTTTATAAGAATCTGGAATTTTGCTTCTGCTTTTACCCCGTGTTTGCCGGAGGCAGGAGGGGCTGAGCCCTTCTTGGGTGCTGTGCTTTATAGGGCGCAGTCCCGACGTTCGGTATAAGGTTTATGAGGATTTGAAGCAAGGCGTTGGAAATTTTTGTTGTAGATTTAGAGGAATCAAGGGAGGCTGGACATAGTAAAGAGAAGGGGAATTGACAGTAAACTATGTGTACGGAGCGGAGGGGGAGAGTGCGGTAAAGTACAGCAGGCTGGGAGAGACG
>JBCHKQ010000022.1 GCA_039023545.1 Spirochaetia bacterium 38H-sp
TGCTAGCGCCTGTAAGTGATGAGGCGAGGAGGCACAACCGGAGTCTGCCCGGTATGGGAGGTGTGTACAACCTGGTAAACCTGCAGCTTTACCATTATGCGGGGAATAATCCGGTGAAGTATACGGATCCGGATGGGAGGGAGGATAGAACAATAAATACTGGCGGATTTTTAGGTGGTTTTCAGCGTGTAGTTAGTTTTATTATAGATAATCGAGATGCCCTATTAACTATTTCTGCTGGGGCATTAATGGTTGTTGGCGGTAACATTTTAAAAGGATTTGGGGTAGGCGGAGCTGGAACAGCCACAGTTGGATCTGGTGGAACATTAGCTGTTCCTGCGGTTGCTGCAGGGGCAGCTGTGGTTGCTACAGGTGAGGCTTTGGAAGTGACAGGAGCCTCTACGGTTGCAGTTGGACTTACAATGTTGGCATCTGGGACTAATAATGGATTCAGTTCTAAAACTCCGATTGGACGGAGAGGAAACCCTATAAAAACTTTGGGTAATAATACATCTACAGAAATAAATGGGAGAAGATTTACCGCTCATGCATTAGATCAAATGCAAGGTCGTGGAATTATGCCTTCTGCGGTAGAGAATGCAATAAAAAATGGTTCAAAAATACCTGGAAATACTGAAGGTACTACAGTACACATTTTTGATAATATAAAGGTAATAACAAACTCTTTAGGAGATGTAGTAACAGTAATTCCACAATAAGGATTTTATATGAATGATGATAGTATTAAATATATTTCAAAAATGATAGAGTTGATTGATAGTTATAGAAGAGGTGCAATATCTTTGATTGATATGCATTATAATATTGAGGCACTATTTGAATTAATAGAGGATATTGATAAATCTGATAGTTTTAAAATTATTTTTCATAAGTATTGGGATCATATTGAAGAAATTATCGCAATTGGCCAAGTCGATGAATACTTAGATATAATAAACAATAAGATTTTGCTTAATTTTAAAAGAGAATTAAACAGTATTATTATAGATGACGAGTTAATTTAGCGGTAGTGTAAAATCGGGTTATTAATTTGGTAGTTGAAAAGTAACTGCCAAACAAAGTGCTCCTACCTTTACCCCATATG
>JBCHKQ010000023.1 GCA_039023545.1 Spirochaetia bacterium 38H-sp
AGAGTCAGACTTATCTTCTGGGCAAGGATCTTGTTTTAAAGGGGCTGGAGAAGGGTATTTTTTATAAGGAAGAAGACGGTTCTGTCTGGGTTGATCTCTCCGAGATAGGGCTTGATAAAAAGGTTTTGCTAAGAAAGGACGGCACTTCTCTTTATCTTACTCAGGACCTGGGGACTGCTGTGTCCAGGCATAAGGATTGGCCTTTTGAGAGGCTTATCTACGTGGTTGCATCCGAGCAGAACTATCATTTTAAAGTGCTTTTTTATGTTCTAAAGAAGCTCGGATACGAGTGGGCTGATAATCTGTATCATCTTTCTTACGGTATGGTAAACCTTCCCGAGGGTAAGATGAAATCCAGAGAAGGCACGGTTGTGGATGCCGATAACCTTCTGGACCAGCTTGTTGAGATGGCAAAGGCTGAGATAGAAGAGAAGGGCAAGCTGGAAGAAGGCGATGATGCGGATAAAACGGCTGAGGCAATTGCTCTTGGCGCTCTGCATTATTTTCTTTTGCAGGTCAGCCCCAACAAGGATATGATTTTTGACCCGCGCGAGTCCATCTCTCTTACGGGAAACACAGGTCCATATCTGCAGTACATGGGCGCAAGGATAAGCAGCATGCTGAGAAAAGCGCCGGAGCTGGTTGTTGCTCCCGAGGATGTTGATATAAGCCGCCTTGAGCAGGATTCCGAGTGGGAGCTTATGAGCCTTATGGGAGAGTTTCCGGAGATACTTTCTTCTGCAGCAAGGGATTACAACCCCTCTCTAATCGTCAGCTACCTCTACGATGTGGGAAAACTCTTTAGCCGCTATTATCATGACAATCCAATAATCACCTGCGAGGATAAAGAAACAGCAAAAGCAAGGCTTCTTCTTGCACGCTGTGTGCTAAATGTTCTTAAAGCAGGCTTTAAACTGCTCAATATTCCTTTTCTGGAAAGG
>JBCHKQ010000024.1 GCA_039023545.1 Spirochaetia bacterium 38H-sp
TACCATGTTCCCTATCTCATCATATGCAAAACTCTGACTGTATGTAGCTCTATACCTTTCCACACCGCTTTCTCTGTCTGTGCTGCTTCCTGTCACCCCTATTAGCTGATACAGACTGTCATATTCGTAACTCTGGCTGGTCTCATACCAGCTCGCTTTATTACTATATCCCAATACATTGCCTACTCCGTCAAAGCTGTACTTTATGTCCTGATATACAAACCCGCCTTCTTTCTCCGTATGTATGCTGCTAAGCCATCTCCTGTTCTCATCGTAGGTATACTCCGTTACAACTCCGTTCCCGTATTTTATATACTTCCTCTGCCCGTACTCGTCATAGGCTATGTCCTCAACATACACTGTCTCCTCGCCATAGTATGTGCCTGTTACTTTCTTTACCTGCCCTCCTCTGTCATATTCATATTCTATTTCCTCTCCGTCAGGATATGTTATCTTCTGCATCCGCCCAAGATAATCGTTTACATACTTAAACTCAGCTTCCTCGTCCTCCTGAAGCGCTTTTAGCCTCTTTATTACTCTCTTCTTCCTTACAACTTCCCCAAGCTTGCCGTACTCATACTCAGTCTCTCCGCTACCATCTATTACCTTAAGCAGCCTCCCCGCTCCGTTAATACTTTTGCTGTCACTTCCTCCGTATCTATACTCTACGTCCTTGCTCCA
>JBCHKQ010000025.1 GCA_039023545.1 Spirochaetia bacterium 38H-sp
GGACGTCTCCGCAGAATATTGCTTCCGAGCTTGTTTCTGTTTTGTCAGAGAGGTATCAGGATGCGCTTGTTAAGACTGCGGGCGGGTATGTAAATGTTTTTCTTGATAAGAGGAGTGTTTGTGCTCAGGTTGCTTCCGATATTATCGGAGCGGGGGAGGAGTACGGTAAGCAGGATTTGTTTTCTTCTCAGAAGATAATGATAGAGTTTTCCTGTCCCAATACCAACAAGCCTCTGCATCTTGGGCATATGCGCAATAATATTCTGGGTGAGAGTGTTTCCAGGCTTTTTTCTTTTCTTGGTGCGGATGTTTGCAAGGTAAACTTGATAAATGACAGGGGTATCCATATATGTAAGTCCATGCTGGCTTATAAGGAGCTTGGTAAGGGGGAGACGCCGGAGTTTGTTGGTAAGAAATCCGACCATTTTGTAGGAGATTACTATGTCAAGTTTAACCAGTGGGCTTCTGGCGATGAGAGTGCGGAGGAAAAGGCCAGAGAGATGCTCAGGCAGTGGGAGAACGGTGACGAGGAGGTTCTCAGCCTCTGGAAGAAGATGAACAAGTGGGCAATAGATGGTATAAACGAGACTTACGAGAGAACGGGGATTTCTTTTGACAGGGTTTATTATG